>JBKHVJ010000034.1:0-24489 GCA_046570145.1 Alphaproteobacteria bacterium | reverse complement strand
CCAGCAGCACGATCAGCGCGTTCTGGCGCAGGAAGGTCGATTTACCGGCCATGTTCGGACCGGTCAGCAGCCACAGCCGGTTGTCGGGCGCGAGGTCGCAGTCGTTGGCGACGAACGGCCCGCCATGGGCGGCGTCCAGCACCGCCTCCACCACCGGATGCCGGCCTCCCTTGATGGCGAAGGCGAGGCTGTCGTCCACCAGCGGCCGGCTGTAGCGCCGTTCCTCCGCCAGTTCCGCCAGCGAGGTGGCGACGTCCAGCGCCGCCAGCGCATGCGCCGCTTGGGCGATGGCATCGGCACGGGCGGCCACCGCGTCCACCAGCCCGGCGAACAGCTCCAGCTCCACCGCCAGCGCCTTGTCGGCGGCCTCGGAGATGCGGCGCTCCAGATCCGACAGCTCCACCGTGCCGAACCGCACGGCGTTCGCCATGGTCTGGCGGTGCATGAACATCTCGCGCGCCCGGTCCGACATCAGCTTGTCGGCATGGGCGGCGGTGACCTCGATGTGATAGCCCAGCACGTTGTTGTGCTTGACCTTCAGCGAAGGCACCCCGGCGACCTCGGCATATTTCGTCTGCAATCCCGCGATCAGCCGCCGGCTTTCGTCGCGCAGCGTCACCAGCTCATCCAGCGCATAGCTGTAGTCGCGGGCGATGAAGCCGCCGTCGCGGGCCAGCAGCGGCAGCTCCGGCGCCAGCGCCTGGGTCAGTTGGTCGACCAGTTCCGAATGGGCGCCCAGCCGCTTGTCGAGCGCCGCCAGCCCATCCGGTAGCGGCATGGCGTTCGCCAGCAGTTCGCGGATCAATCCCGCCTGCCGCAGCCCGTCGCGGATCGCCGCCAGATCGCGCGGTCCGCCGCGGCCCAGCGTCAGGCGCGACAGCGCGCGTTCCAGATCGGGGCAACTCCGCAAGGACTGGCGCAGATCGCCGCGCAGCCGCTCCTCCGTCAGCACGAACTCCACCATGTCGAGCCGGCGGCCGATGGCGGCGGGATCGGTCAGCGGGGCGGCGAGATGGGCGCAGAGCAGCCGGGCGCCGGCCCCCGTCACGGTGCGGTCGATGGTGGCGAGCAGGCTGCCGCGCCGCTCCCCGGTCAACGTCCGGGTCAGCTCCAGGTTGCGGGCGGTGGAGGCGTCGATCTCCATCACCGCGCCGGGGCCGACGCGCCGCGGCGGCGACAGGCGCGGCACGCGGCCCTTCTGCGTCAGCTCGACATAGCCGACCAGCGCGCCGGCCGCCGCAACCTCCGCCCGGGTGAAGCTGCCGAAGGCGTCCAGCGTGCCGACGCCATACTGGGTCAGCAGGCGCTGCTTGCCGTTCTCGCTGTCGAAGCGTGGGGTGGGCTGCACGGTCAGCCGCGATTTCCATTCGCCCCAAAGCTCGAACAGCTCCGGCGTCTGCGACAGCTTCTCGGAGATCAGCACTTCCTGCGGGTCGAGCCGGCCGAGCGCGGCGCCCAGCCCGGTCCGCTCCACCGGTTGCACCACCAGTTCGCCGGTGGACATCTCCAGCCAGGCCAACCCCAGCCCGCCGGCCGCCTCCGCCACCGCGGCCAGCCAGTTGGAGGAGCGGGAATCGAGCAGGCTGTCCTCGGTCAGGGTGCCGGGCGTGACGATGCGGATGACGCCGCGCTTCACCACCGATTTCGCCCCGCGCTTCTTCGCCTCCGCCGGGTCTTCCATCTGTTCGCAGATGGCGACGCGGAAGCCCTGGCGGATCAGGCGCTGCAGGTAATTCTCGTGGCTGTGCACCGGCACGCCGCACATGGGGATGTCTTCGCCCAGATGCTGGCCGCGCTTGGTCAGCGCGATGTCCAGCGCCGCTGCGGCATTCACCGCATCCTCGAAGAACATCTCGTAGAAGTCGCCCATCCGGTAGAACAGCAGGCAATCGGGATGCGCCTGCTTGATCTCCAGATACTGCGCCATCATCGGGGTGGCGTCGGGCGGAATGACGATTTCTGCGGTGTCGGACACGGGAACCATGCGGCGGTGGATGGGTGTTGTTTCAGCGGCGCACCCTATCACGGGATATGCAGCCGCGGGATAGGCGGGATGGCGGGTTATGGGGCAATTCGGCGCGGATGACCGACCCCGGCTGCGTCCCCGTGGCGGTTGACGTGCGCTTGCCGGCGGTCGCTACAATAGGGCAGGGCCCCGCCGGGACGCTTGCGGCGGAACCCGCGCGATCGGACGGAACTCCGACCATGAAAATAGGGAGACGGCCATCATGACGCAAACGACCCAGGACACGGCGCCCGCCGAAGTGCGGGAGGTCGTTGCCCTCTATTCTACCCGTGCCGGTTTCAACCGGGCGGTCGACGCGCTGTTGGCCGCAGGTTTCGACCGTGCCGACCTGTCGGTCCTGGCCAGCCACGCGTCGCTCGATGCGGCCGATCCCAAGGGCAAGCCGCGGGACGAGGCGCTGACCGGTCTGGTGGGCGAACTGAAATACGCCTTTCCCCTGACCACCGCCGGCCTGATCGCCATTGTCGGCGGCCCGATCGAAGCGGCGCTTGCGGCCCTGGTCGCCGCCGGTGTCGGCGGGGCGGCGATCAAGGACTATCTGGACGAACTGACCAGCCACCCCAAGCCCGACGAGTTCACCCGCGCCCTGGAGGCCGGCGGCGTCATCCTGTGGGTCCGCGTCACGACGCCCGAGCAGGAGCGGGAGGCCTCCGCCCTGCTTGACCGCGAGGGCGGCGGGAATGTCCATGTGTCGGTGCGGGAGGCGTGAAGCGGTTCAGGCGCGCCAGTAGCCCCAGACGGATGCGGGCGGCAGGTTTTGCAGGGTGAAGGCCAGCCTGCGGCCCTTCAGCCCCAGCGCCGCCCGGTCCAGGGGTGAATGCGGCATGAAGCTGTAGAGCAGGAAGCGCCCGCCGGGCCGCAGGATGCGGAAGGTCGCGTCCAGCACCTCCCGCTGGAAGGCGAGCGGAAAGGTGATCATCGGGATGCCGATCACCACCGTTCCGACCTTGCCGCACAGCGACTCGCCCAGCAGCTCCGGCGCCTTGCGGCAATCGTCGGCGAAGACGGTCACGGCGGGGCAGCGCTTCCGCAGATGACCGGCGAGATCCCCGTCGATCTCGAAGCTGATCAGGCGGTCTGCCGGAATGCCGGAGTCGAGGATCGCGGCGGTGATCGGGCCGGTTCCGCCGCCGAACTCCACCACCAGCTCGTCCGCCTCGCAGCGGATCTCGCGGGTGATGCGGCGGCGCAGGGACGGGGAGGATGGGACGATGGACCCCATCGCCCAGGGATCGGCCAGCCAGCGGCGGAAGAAGAGCCAGGATTCGGAAAGCGGGGCGGGTGCCGTCTCGGTCATCGGAGCCTCCCTGTGTCGGGACGGCCCCTCGGCGACCGCCCTGCTACAGCGTTGCTGCCAGAAGTTGGTGACCTGCGTATGACAGGCTGCTCGCCACCAGCGTCAAAAACACCAGCGCCGCCACGGTCAGCCCCAACCCGACGCCGATGGCGCCGCCGTCGCGCTCGATCAGGCCGAGAGAGATCAGCACCAGCGCGAAGCCCGGCAGCCAGCCGGTCAGCGGCAGCGGGATGATGCAGGTCAGCGTCAGGATGAACAGCAGCAGCCCGAACCAGCGTTCCTGGTCGATGCGGGCAAGGCGGTGAAGCCGTGGCTTCAGCATCCGTTCGATCCACACCAGCCGCGGCATGGCGGCGTCCAGCGTGCGGGCGGCCAGCCCCGTGCCGATGGAGCGGTGCAGCAACCAGTCCGGCAGCCCCGCCCCGCGCCGCCCGAAGGCGAGTTGTGCGGTGTAGAGCACGATGGGCAGGTCGAACAGGCAGGACACGCCCAACGGCACCGGCGCGATGGTCGGCAGCGACAGGGCCAGCAGGATGGTGCCGAGCGACCGGTCGCCCAGCGCCCGGATCAGGTCGCCCAGTGTGACCCGTCCCGGCGGCAGGTTGGCGCGGAAGCGGGCCAGCACGTCGGAGGTCCGTTCCTCCTCCACCTCGACGCCGGCCGCGGGCAGGGCGATGGCGCCGTTCGGTTGTGCGTCGCGTTCCAGCGCATCGCTTTCGAACGTGCCGCTGGCGTCGTCGTCGATATGCCGGCGGGCGTTCAAACGCCGGCCTCCGCCGCGGCGCTCTCGTAGGCTTCGAGCGCCTCCAGCCAGCTTTCCTCGGCGGTCGCCAGCTTCTTTTCCACCGTGCCGAGATCGATCTGCAGCTTCGTCAGCTTGTCCGACGGACCGGTGTAGAGGGTGGGATCGGCCATCTTCGCCTCGATCTTGCGCTTTTCCTCGCTCAGCTTGGTCACCAGCGCCTCCGCATCGGTCGCCTTGCGCTTCAGCGGGGCGAGCGCGGTGCGCGCCTCGGCGGCGGCGCGGCGCTGGTCCTTCTTGTTCGGGCCGGCGTCGCGGTCAAGGCCGCCCTTGGCGACCGCACGTTCCGCCTTGGCGCGGTCCAGCAGGTAGCGGCGGTAATCGTCCAGATCGCCGTCATAGGCCTGCACCGTGCCGTCGGTGACCAGCAGCAACCGGTCGACGGTCATCTCGATCAGGTGCGGGTCGTGGCTGATGATGATGACGGCGCCGGGGAAATCGTTGATCGCCTCGATCAGGGCTTCGCGGCTGTCGATGTCCAGATGGTTGGTCGGTTCGTCCAGCATCAGGATGTGCGGGACTTCCCGGCTCATCAGCGCCAGCAGAAGGCGCGCCTTCTCGCCGCCCGACAGGCTGGCGATCTTGGTCTCCGCCTTTGCCTGGGGGAAGCCGAAGCGGCCCAGATGGGCGCGGACCTTCTCCTCCAGCGCCAGCGGCATGATGCGCTGGGTCTGCTGGATCGGCGTCAGCGACAGGTCCAGTTCCTCGGCCTGGTGCTGGGCGAAATAGCCGATGCGCAGCTTGGGCGACCGCCGCATCTCGCCGGCCATCGGCTGCAACCGGTTGGCCAGCAGCTTGACCAGCGTCGACTTGCCGTTGCCGTTGGCGCCCAGCAGGCCGATGCGGTCCTCCATGTCGATGCGCAGGTTGACGCGGCGCAGGATGACCTTGTCGCCATAGCCGATACTGACGCCCTCCAGCGCGATCAGCGGCGGCGCCAGCTCGTCGGGCGGCGGAAAATTGAAGACGACCTCCGGATCGTCCTCCATCAGCGTGATCGATTCCATCCTCTCCAGCAGCTTCAGGCGGCTCTGCGCCTGACGGGCCTTGCTGGCCTTGAAGCGGAAGCGGTCGACGTAGGACATCATGTGCTTGCGCCGCGCCTCCTGCTTGGCGGCCATCGAGGCGAGGCGTTCCTGGTTGGCGCGGCGCTGCGCCAGGAACTGGTCGTAATTGCCGCTGTAGGTGACGAGCTTGCCCTGGTCGATGTGGATCGTCGTGGTGGGCACCGCGTTCAGCAGCTCGCGGTCGTGGCTGACCAGCAGGATGGTGTGCGGGTAGTTCTTCAGATAGCCCTCGAGCCAGATGGTGGCTTCGAGGTCGAGGTGGTTGGTCGGCTCGTCGAGCAGCAGCAGGTCGGGGCGGGAGAACAGAACGCCCGCCAGCGCCACGCGCATCCGCCAGCCGCCGGAGAAGTCGGAGCAGGGCCGTTGCTGCGCCTCGGCGTCGAAACCCAGGCCGGAGAGGACCTGTGCCGCGCGCGACGGCGCCGAATGCGCCTCGATGTCGGCGAGGCGGGAATGGATCTCGCCGATGCGCATCGGGTCAGTCGCCGTCTCCGCCTCCGCCAGCAGGGCGGTGCGCTCGGTGTCGGCGGCCAGCACGGCGTCGATCAGCGTGGTCGGGCCGCTGGGCGCCTCCTGCGCCACCATGCCCATCCGCATGCCGGCCGGCAGCGTGACCGCGCCGGCATCGGTCTGCAGCTGGCCCGAGATCAGCTTCAGCAGGGTGGATTTGCCGGTGCCGTTGCGGCCGACCAGCGCCACGCGGTGCCCCTTGGGCACGACCGCCGTGGCATGGTCGAACAACACTCGGCCGCCGAAGCGGAAGGTCAGGTCATTGATATGCAGCATAGCGGCGAGGATGTAGCACGGGACCCCGCGGAATTGAAGCGGGGCCCGCCGGTTGGCACGGGTTTGTCCTCAGCGCTCCAGCGTCATCGCCGGCATGCGGGCCTGCACGCCGTCGCCTTGGACGGCGGCGATCAGCGGGCGCAGCTGTGCCAGCAGGGGGCGCAGCTCCGCCACCGCGGCCATGGCGCCGACCAGCTCGCCGCGGCCGGACATCAGCTCCATCAGTTGGTCGGTGACGGATTTCGGCGGCGGGAAGGGGGTCAGCGTCACCGCTGCGTCCGGGGACAGGCCGGCGGCGGTACGGGCCAGGGTCAGCGCCTGCTCCTGCCCCCCCAGCTCGTCGACGAGGCCGAGTTCGCGCGCCTGCGCACCGGTCCACACCCGCCCCTTGGCGACGTTGCGCGCCTGATCCGGCGACATCCGGCGGGCTTCGGCGACGCGCTGCAGGAAGTTGGCGTAGGTATCGTCGATGATGGCGTTCAGCCGCTCCGTCCCGCTGTCGTCGAAGGGGCGCAGCGGCGACCACAGGCCGGCATTGCGGGCGCCCTGCACGCGGTCCCAATGGACGCCCAGCTTGTCGGACAGGCCGGCGACGCCGAACTTGCCGGCGACGACGCCGATGGAGCCGGTGACGGTGGCGGGCGAAGCGACGATGCGGTCGGCCGCCAGCGCAATCCAATAGCCCCCCGATGCGGCGGCGTCGCCCATGCTGGTGATCACCGGCTTGCCGTTCTGGCGCGCCTTGACCAGTGCCCGCCGGATCGCCTCCGATGCGGAGACGGAGCCGCCGCCGCTGTCGATGCGGAACAGGATGGCGCGCACGTCGGGGTCGTCGGCCGCCTCCTCGATGGCTTCGACGATTGTCTCCGACCCGGCGGCGACCTCGCCCAGCGCCGGTTTCTCGCTCTTGCCGCCGGTGATGGTGCCGACGGCGTGGATCAGGGCGATGGTCGGACCGGCGTCATTGGGGCCGCCGGTCACCGACAGGTAGTCGAACGGTTCCACCAGTTCGGCCCCGGCTCCGGCACGCTTCAGCGCCGCGTCGCGCGCCTCGTCGGCATAGCCGAGCCGGTCGACCAGCTTCTGTTCCAGCGCCTCGCGGCTAAGCAGCGGGGCATTGTCCATGGCGGTCCGCACGGCGGCGGGGGCGAGGCGCCGGCTGGTGGCGATGCCCTCCACCAGTTGCTTGGTGAGGTCGGCGACCAGCGCCTCCATCATCTCGCGGTTGGCCGGGGTCATGCCGGACTTGGTGAATGTCTCGGCGAAGCTCTTGTATTCCTCGCGCTGGGCGAACTGCGGCTGCACGCCCAGCTGGTCGAAGGCGTCGCGGGCGAAGGGCAGTTCCGCCGACAGGCCGGTGATGCCCAGCGTGCCCAGCGGCTGCAGCCACACCTCGTCGAAGGCGCTGGCCAGCAGGTAGGAGCGGTTGCCCGGCCCGCCCCCGCCATACTCCTCGGCGAAGGCGACGGCGAAGCGGCCGGAGGCGCGGAAGCGCTCGATGGCCGCACGCAGTTCCTGCGTCTGGGCGAAACCGATGCTGTCGTCGCCGAAGCGGGCCAGCACGCCCTTCACATTCGGGTCGCGCCGGCCGCCGTCCAGCGCGTCGAGCACCTCGCGCAGGGTCGTCTGGTGCTCGAAGAAGCTGCCGATCCTGCCGCTCTCGCTCTCGGCCAGCGGCTTGGTCAGGTCGAGTTCCAGCACCACCGCGTCGGGCAGGGTGGGTTCGTGGCGGACGGCCAGCACCACCACCGCCACCGCCCCGGCCACCAGCAGGAAGCCGATGACGGCGAACAGTCGCACGAAGAAGCGGACGATCCTCATGATTCCAACCCTGTGTGGCCTCGGTGGTGCCGGACGACCGGCGCTGACGAACCAGCGTTAACGATCCTGGCTGTGGTACTCGCGGTTGGGGATCATGTCCACCGCGGTCGCGACACGGTTGGACATGTTGTAGAAGCCGACCGTATCGGCAATGTCGAAGATGTCCTCCGCGCTGAATCCGACGGCGCGCAGAGCCTCGCGGTCGGGCTCGCCCACCGACATCGGCTCCTTCGTCAGCTTCCAGGCGAAGTCGAGCATCGCGCGCCGGCGCGGCTCCAGCGGGGCGACGCGATAGTTCGCGACCAGCATCTCGCCCAGTTCCGGATCGCCCGACAGCTTGCGCACCGCCTGCCCATGGGCGACGAGGCAGTAATAGCAGTGGTTGGCAGAAGACACGACGACCGCGATCATCTCGCGCTCCAACTTGCTGAGTCCGCTCTCACCCAGCATCAGCTCGTTGTAGAACATGGCGAAGTTGCGCAGCTTCTTCGGCCTGAGGCTGTAAGCCTGGAGCACGTTGGGGACGAAGCCCAGCTTTTCCACGCATTTGTCGAACAGCGCCTGCATGTCGGGGTCGAGGTCCGGCTTTTTCGGCAGGGGCAGGGCCATGACGTGATCGGGCTGCGGCATCGGGTGATTCCTCTCGTTGTTGGTTGGTGCGTCTGTTTGCCCGGCGGAGGGTAACTGCGGCGGTGCCTCCTGTCTCCTGCGGCCTGAATTCGGCAAGTTGTCCTGTGTGCTTGCCTCTCGCCAAAGCTGCGGGGCTGTGCAAGAAGAAGGGGCACTGAATGCGGGGATATGGCCCGCTTTACCAAGCAGGTGGCGCCAATCGGATGGCGATGACCCAGCCGAAGCTCGATCTTCTGTCCGTCCTTGTGGTGGAGGACAGCGGCTTCATCCGCGCGGTGCTGAGCGCCACCCTGCGCACCATCGGCATCGGCCGGGTGGAGGCGGTGGCGAGCGGCGCCGACGCCATCCGTTGGCTGGAGGAGCGGCGCGCCGCCCTGCCGCCGGGGACCGCACCGGTCGACCTGATCCTGTCCGATCTGGTGATGCCCGAGGTCAACGGGCTGATGCTGCTGCGCTGGATCCGCTACAGCCCTAAGAGCCCCGACAAGTTCCTGCCGGTCCTGATGCTGTCAGGCGCCGCCGACCGCCAGTATGTGGAGCAGGCGCGGGATCTCGGCGCCACCGACTTCATCGCCAAGCCTTTCTCCGCGCACACCATCGCCAGCCGGCTGCTGTTCGCCGTCGCCCGCCCGCGTCGCTTCGTCCTGGCCAAGGGATATTTCGGCCCGGATCGCCGCCGCGCCGACAAGCCGGTCGCAATGGACTGCCGGACGACCTCGCCGTCGGAAATCCTGCTGGTGCACAGCGCGTCGAAAGCCCGTGGGATCGACCGCTTCCCGGTGATCTACTTCGACCTGCCCAACCGGCTGGGCGCCAAGGTCGGCCTCGCCCCGCGCGACCCGGTCCCCACCCTGCCGCCGGAGGTGCTGGCCGCCGCGGAGGAGGAAATCCTGAACCGGGCCGGCGACTATGCCGTCTGGATCGGGGCGGAGGTGGAGGAGATGGGCCGCCGCGTCGACCGTCTGCCGCGCGAACCGGACTCCGTGTCGGGCCTGCTGGCCCAGGTCAACCGCTCCGCCCACGAGATGCGGGGACAGGGCGGCATCTTCGGCTATCCGCTGATCACCCACATCGCCAAGTCGCTCTACGAGGCCACCCGCGGCGGCCTCACTGCCGTGACCGCCAACGAGCACCTGCTGTTCAAGGCCCATGTGGACGCGATCAAGGCAGTGATGACCGGCCGCGTCAGCGGCGACGGCGGCGCGACCGGGCAGCAGCTGCTGGCGTCGCTGGAGGTGGCGAAGCGGAAATATGCGAAGGCGACGGAGGCGGGGCGGGCGTGAGGTCGTCCGTCAGCGAAGAGTTTTCGCTCCAGCTGTGCGGCCAACCACTTACGAAGCCCGAATCTGCCCGATGAAGTCCGCGACGTCGCTGCGCAGGCTGTCGGCGTTCTGCTTGAGGGCGTCGGCCATCGACAGCACCTCCTTCGCCATGCTTCCGGCGCGGCCGGCTTCGGTGCTGACCAGGGCGGCGTTGTGGGAGACCTGATCGGTGCCGTCGGCCGCCTGCCGGACGTTGCGGCCGATTTCGGCGGTTGCGGCGTTCTGCTCCTCCACCGCGGCGGCGACGGCGGAAATGTTCTCCTCAATGTGGGTGACGACGGTGCCGATGTCGCCGATGGCCTGCACGGTCTGGCTGGTGGCGGACTGGATTTCGGCGACCTTGGCGGTGATGTCGTCGGTCGCCTTGGCCGTCTGGCTGGCCAGCTGTTTCACCTCCTGTGCCACCACGGCGAAGCCCTTGCCGGCCTCGCCGGCCCGCGCGGCCTCGATGGTGGCGTTCAGGGCCAGCAGGTTGGTCTGGCTGGCGATGTCGGTGATCATCCGCACGATCTCGCCCACCTGCTGGGCGGCGCCGCTGAGTTCGGCGATCACGCCGGCGGTGTGGCGGACGTCGGTGACGGCCCGTTCCGCCATTTCGGTCGAGCCCGCCATCTGGCGCCCGATCTCGGCGATGGAGGCGGTCAGTTCCTCCGTCGCGGCGGCCACCGCCTGAACGTTGCTGGATGCTCCTTCGGACGCACGGGCGACCGACAGCACATGCTCTTCGGTGTCGGAGGCGAAGCGGCTCATCTGCTCGGCGTTGCCACGCAGGCCGGAGGCCGCCCCGGCCAGCCGGTCGACCACGGATTCGATGTGGCGGTCGAATTCCTCCACCAGCCGTTCGAGCCGCTCGGCCTCGCGCAGACGGTCCTCCTGCTGCCGCCGCTGCTCGGCGGCGAGCCGGTCGGCTTCGGCCAAGCTGAGGCGGAAATGGTCCAGGCGGCGGGCCATGGCGCCCAGTTCGTCGGCGCGTTCGGCCCCCACGATGGTCAGTTCGCGTTCGCCCGCTTCCATGTGTGCCATGTCGGTGTTCAGGCGCGCGATCGGACGGGTGATGTTGCGGGCGACCAGAACGGCGATCAGCGTCATCGCCACGAGCAGAACGGCCATACCGGCGATCACACCGGTAAGGCGTGCCATCGACTCCCGCACGTCCCGGCTGGCCAGCGCGATCAGGTTGTCGGCCACCCGCGTTTCGACGGTGCGGAGCATGTCGATGGCGGTGGTGATCGTGTCGAACCACTTGCCGGCATTCACCCCCTGGTTTCCGGCGCCATAGGCGGACGCGATACCGATCCGGCGCATCCGCTCCACCTCCTCCACGACGCCGCCTGAGACGGTCCGGTCGAAGAAGGCCGCTTCGTCGGCAGTCAGCTTGGCCTTCAGGCCGGACATCAGCGCCTTGTATTCGCCGTTCAGTTCGATGAAGCGTTCATGCGCATCGTTTGGGAACCGGTCCTTGCGGAAGGCGGCGCCGCCGACCGCACGCTGCTGACCCAGCCGTTCCTTCGCCTCCGACAAGGAGACCATGGCGTCGGCCGCGCGCAGCTGGTCGCTGTCGTCGGACATGCTGCGGGCCTGACCGGCGGCGTCCAGCAGCTTTCGGATCATGACCGTGTAGCTCGCCACCGTCTCCAAGGGCGACTGGGTCATGGCGTTCACGCCGCTGCGCAGGCCGGACAACTGCGACAATGCGTCGCGGGCGCTGGTCATCGCCGCGGCCACATGGGGATCGCGGATGCGCGCGGCGGCGAACTGCGGCATCAAGTCCGCCAGCTTGCCGTCCGATGCCGTCCGCACCGTCTCCATCCGCCGGCGGTCCTCGTCCAGCTTGCCGCTGAGAAACACCGACGACGACCCGCGCTCCTTCTGCAGTTCGTGCACGAGGCTCGTCATGCCAACGGAAAGCCGGGTGACCGACGCCAGATCGTCGGCGCGGCGGCTCGCCTGCCACTGGTCCCACACCAGCAGCGACGATGTCACGACCACGCCCGCCATCGGAATGGACAGGGCGAGTGCCAGCTTCCGCATGACGCGCATGTTGCCGAGCAGGCCGTCGGCGGCCTTCAGAAGCGAGGTCATGTCATATCTCCACCAAAGCGGGACCGTCCTGCCCTTAAGGATGGTCCAGGATACCTTAGAGCTAGTTTTGAGATGCGAGGGTATGAAAGCTAATCGGTTAAGACACAGTTAGGCTTAACCACGACAGGATTGGGTTTTTTGCGGGTTGCCGAGAAGGGCCGCCGCGAGGGCAGGGCCGTGGACCGCTGTTTGCGACCATGCGGGGGCGAGACAAGGTCCTGCCGGTCGCGGACGCGAAATTTGCCTCGCTTCCGTCGCGTCGGGGCGGTAGAACGTCAGTCCCGGTCCGCAGGTCTCTTGGGTTCGTGGCGTGACCGGAGCGGTCTTCCGGAGCGTCCATGTCCAACACCGAATTCCATCGCATCAAGCGCCTGCCGCCCTACGTCTTCGCCGAAGTCAACGCGATGAAGGCGCGAGCTAGGGCCAATGGCGCCGACATCATCGACCTCGGCATGGGCAATCCCGACCAGGCGACCCCGCAGCACATCGTCGACAAGCTGGTCGAGGCCGTGCGCGATCCGAAGACGCACCGCTACTCGAACTCCCGCGGCATCCCCGGCCTCCGCAAGGCCCATGCCGCCTATTACAAGCGCCGCTTCAACGTCGACGTCGATCCCGAGACCGAGTGCATCGTCACCATCGGCTCGAAGGAGGGGCTGGCCAACCTCGCCCAGGCGATCACCAGCCCGGGCGACATCATCCTGGTGCCGAATCCCAGCTACCCGATCCATCCCTTCGGCTTCATCCTGGCCGGCGCCTCGGTGCGCCACCTGCCGGTGGGCATGGAGAACGGGGCGTCGACCGACATCGACAGCTTCATGATCATGCTGGAGCGCGCCGTGCGCCACAGCGTGCCGAAGCCGCTGGCCCTGGTGCTGAACTACCCGTCGAACCCGACGGCGGAGGTGGTCGGGCTGGACTTCTACCGTCCGATCGTCGAGTTCTGCCGCAAGCACGGCATCTACATCCTGTCCGATCTGGCCTATGCCGAGATCTTCTTCGACAACGACCCGCCGCCGTCGATCCTGGAGATCCCGGAAGCGCGCGAGATCGCGGTCGAGTTCACCTCGATGTCGAAGACCTATTCGATGGCCGGCTGGCGCATCGGCTTCGCCACCGGCAACAAGACTTTGATCACCGCGCTGGCCCGCATCAAGTCGTACCTCGACTATGGCGCCTTCACGCCGATCCAGGTTGCCGCCGCCGCCGCGCTGAACGGTCCGCAGGACTGTGTGCAGCAGGTCCGCGACATGTACAAGCAGCGCCGCGACGTGATGATCGAGGGGCTGGCCGCCGCCGGCTGGGAGGTCCCCAGCCCGAAGGCGTCGATGTTCGCCTGGGCGCCGATCCCGCCGCAGTTCGCCCATCTGGGCTCGCTGGAATTCTCCAAGCTGCTGCTGCAGCAGGCGGAAGTCGCGGTGGCACCCGGAATCGGCTTCGGCGAGTACGGCGACGGCCATGTCCGTCTGGCGATGGTGGAGAACGTCCACCGCATCCGCCAGGCGACCCGCAACATCAAGGAGTTCTTCCGCTCCAACGCCGGCGGCGTTGCGGCGAGCAAGGACCCGGCGGCCCGCGCCGCCCTTCTGGAATCCGAGAAAGCGAAAGCCTGATGCCGAACGCCCAGCAAGCCCCCCTGAAAATCGCCGTCGCCGGCCTCGGTACGGTCGGCGCCGGTGTCCTGAAGCTGCTGGACACGCAAGGTTCGCTGATCGAACAGCGCTGCGGCCGCCGGATCGAGGTGGTCGCGGTCAGCGCCCGGTCGAAGGGCAAGGACCGCGGCGTCGACCTGTCGCGCGTGCAGTGGTTCGACGATCCGGTCGCGATGGCCGCTCAATCCGGCGCCGATCTGGTGGTGGAGCTGATCGGCGGGTCGGAAGGCCCGGCGCGCGACACCGTCGCCACGGCGCTGGAGACCGGCAAGCATGTCGTCACCGCCAACAAGGCACTGCTGGCGGTGCATGGCACCGAAATCGCGCAGAAGGCCGAATCGCGCGGCCTGACCGTCGCCTTCGAGGCGGCGGTGGCCGGCGGCATCCCGATCATCAAGGGACTGCGGGAGGGCTTGGCCGCCAACGGCGTGTCGGAAATCCACGGAATCCTGAACGGCACCTGCAACTACATCCTGACGGAGATGCGGACCACCGGCCGCGACTTCGCCGATGTGCTGGCCGATGCCCAGGCTCTCGGCTATGCGGAGGCCGATCCCAGCTTCGACATCGACGGTGTCGATGCGGCGCACAAGCTGGCGATCCTGGCCTCCGTCGCCTTCGGCACGCCGGTCGACTTCTCCTCCGTCTACATCGAAGGCATCCGGCAGGTCTCGGCGATCGATTTCGACTATGCCGACCAGCTGGGCTTCCGCATCAAGCTGCTGGGCATCGCACGTCGCACCGATGCGGGCGTCGAGCAGCGGGTGCATCCCTGCATGGTGCCGAAGACCGCCCCCATCGCGTCGGTGGATGGCGTGTTCAACGCCGTGGTGGCCCAGGCGGACTTCGCCGACCGTGTGCTGTTCGTCGGCCGCGGCGCCGGTGCCGGCCCGACCGCGTCGGCCGTGGTCGCCGACCTGATCGACATCGCCCGCGGGCGGTCTACGCCCACCTTCGGCGTTCCCGCCGATCGGCTGGGCGCGGCAACCCCCTCGCCTATGGAAGCGCGCCGCGGGTCGTACTACGTCCGCCTGATGGTGGTGGACCGCCCTGGTGTGATAGCGGATATCGCAGCGGCGATGCGCGACCAGAACGTCTCCATGGAGCAGTTCCTGCAGCGCGGCCGTTCGCCGGACGAAGGCGTTCCGGTGGTCCTCACCACCCATGACACCGATGAGGCGGCCATGCAGCGTGCGCTTGCGACCATCGCGGCCAGCGACAACGTGCTGGAGCCGCCGCGGATGATCCGGATCGAACAGTTCTGAGCCCTTTCCCGAACAGGACAGTCCTGACCTGCCCCGTTTCCCACAATAACCAATATCAGCCTGATACGACCGAAGAGTCGGGGGGAGCACACGATGTCTACGCCGTCTACGCATGTCGACCTGTCCCACATGGACCGCAACCTCGCGCTGGAGGCCGTCCGCGTGACCGAGGCCGCCGCCCTGTCGGCCTCGCTGCTGATGGGCCGCGGCGATGAGAAGCTGGCCGACCAGGCCGCGGTCGATGCCATGCGCCAGGCGCTCAATACGCTCTACATCGACGGCACCGTCGTGATCGGCGAGGGTGAGCGCGACGAAGCCCCGATGCTCTACATCGGCGAGAAGGTCGGTGCCGGCATCGGCTCCGGTCCGAAGGTCGACATCGCGCTCGACCCGCTGGAAGGCACCACCATCTGCGCCACCGGCGGCCCGAACTCGCTGGCCGTCATCGCCATGGCGGAGGAGGGCGGTTTCCTGAACGCTCCCGACGTGTACATGGACAAGATCGCCGTCGGCGCCGGCCTGCCGGACAACGTCGTCGACCTGGACGAAACGCCTGCCAACAACCTGAAGGCTCTGGCCAAGGCCAAGGGTACCGAAGTGCAGGAGCTGCTGGTCTGCATCCTGAACCGTCCGCGTCACGCCGAACTGATCGCCCGCGTCCGTGAAGCCGGCGCCCGCATCATGCTGATCAACGACGGCGACGTGTCGGGCGTCATCGCCACCAGCCAGGCCGGCACCGGTGTCGACATGTATGTCGGCTCCGGCGGTGCGCCGGAAGGCGTGCTTGCCGCTGCGGCCCTGCGCTGCATCGGCGGCCAGTTCCAGGGCCGTCTGCTGTTCCGCAACGACGACGAGAAGGCCCGCGCCGCCAAGTGGGGCGTCACCGACCTGGACAAGAAGTACAGCCTGCACGAACTGGCGCGTGGCAATGTCATGTTCGCCGCCACCGGCGTCACCGACGGTGCCATGCTGAAGGGTGTCCGCCGCGTTCCGGGCGGCGCCTACACCCACTCGGTCATCATGCGCTCCAAGTCGGGCACGGTCCGCTACATCGAGGCACACCACAACCTGTCGCGCAAGCCGACCGTCAAGTAAGCCGATCAGCTTCAAGCCATTGTTTTTGAAGACGCGCGGGGGGAAGCCTCCGCGCGTTTTTTTGTGCCCGCGTTGATCTGGCTCCATTTGCCTACAAAGGTTCTATCGAATTCGCGCAGGTCTGCCGCCGCCGCACCGCAGAGGGCCAGCCATTGATTTCGCAGATGCAAAAGGCAAAATAGGCTCATGTAATCGAGCGCAAAGCGCAGGAGATCATCATGGCCTACTCTTCGATGCAGTCGACGTCCGGCGAATTGTTTGGCGCCGGAACAAAGGACAGCACTGTCGTTCAACGTATCATTCATTGGGTCCGCGAACGGATTGAACTTCGCCGCGCGGAAAGTGAGCTGAACCATATGTCCGACGCCGAACTGTCCGACATCGGTCTGACCCGGGGCGAGATTCACAACGCGGTCCGCCGCGGCTTTTGATAGCCGGACTATCGAAGGGTTTGCCCACAGCGCCCGGCGCTCGTTGGCCTATTTGAGTCCCGAATGCGGAAAGCCTCGGATCGTTCCCGGGGCTTTCGCATATACGCGAGCGTTAACCTTTTCTTCATCGACCCTGCCCATGCGGCACATATGCCTGGGAGGGGTTGCGCGCTGCAGCACAGTTATGGTTAATGCAGTTTAACATTAACCCCGGTTCTGTTTTAAAATGGAAACGGGGCGCCTTCGGGAACCCCATCCTCCGTGAGAGCCGTGGTCGCATGAGTCTCATTCATCGCCTTCAGTCGCTGGAAGCGGAGCGCGACGCCGCCCGGGAGGAGGCTGAGCGCGCCAATCTCGCAAAGTCGAAGTTTCTCGCCGCCGCCAGTCACGATCTCCGCCAACCGCTGCAAGCCCTGTTCTTCCTGTCCGCGGCCCTGGCCCGCCATGTCGGCGACCACAACGGGCGCGACCTGCTGTCCCGGCTCGACCAGGGGCTGGACACCATGAAAGGTCTGCTGGACGGCCTGCTGGAGGTCTCCCGGCTGGAGGCCGGCGTGGTGACGCCGGTGCTGGACACGTTTGCCGCCAGCGAGATCACCGACGCGCTCGATTCCGCCTATGCCGAGCAGGCCACCGCCAAGAGGCTGGTCTGGCGGGTGGAGGGTTGCGACGCCGTTCTGCGCACCGACCGCGGGCTGTTGATGCAGCTGCTGCGCAATCTGGTCGACAACGCCCTGCGCTACACCGAGGCTGGGGCCATCCGCATCCGTTGCAGGGTGGATGGCGAGAGGCTCGCGATCGAGGTGCAGGACACCGGCATCGGCATCCCGCCCGAACATCTGGATCGCATCTTCGAAGAGTTCCATCAGGTCGGCAATCCGGAGCGCGACCGGCTGCGCGGCCTTGGGCTGGGGCTGGCCATCGTGCGGCGGCTGTCGCAACTGCTCGACCATCCGGTTCAGGTGCGCTCGGTGCAGGGACAGGGGTCCGCCTTCCGGGTGCTGGTCCCGCTGGCTCCGGCCCGCCTCATCCCGACCCGCGCGGGCGGGGTGGATCGTCGGCCGGTGATCGACCGGCCGCGGCTGGCCGTGTTGGTCGATGACGATGCCGTGGTGTTGCTGGGTCTGCAGACGGTCCTGACCGAGTGGGGGTTCCGCGTGGTGGCGGCGGACGGCCCCGACCGGGCGATGGACCGGCTGGAGGCGCTGGACCGGGCGCCGGACATCGTCATTGCCGATTACCGTCTGCGCGAGGGCCGTGTGGGCACGGAAGTGATCCGCAGGGTGCGCGAACGCTATGGGGCGGAGATTCCCGCTCTGATCCTCACCGGCGAGACCGGCATCGACACGCTCGCCGACGTCTCGGCCCATGGCGTGTCCGTGCTGCACAAGCCGGTGACCCCGCGTCAGCTGCAGGCCGAGGTCGACCGGCAGCTTCGGATCAAGCGCATCAACGGCGTCGCCCAGGCCGCCCAGTAAAGACCAATCCGCGGCAGGGCTCCGCCATCATCCTGTCAGATCAGCGCGCCCTGGCGTGCGTCGTCCTCAACCCCGTCGGCGGGCACTTCCTCGCTGCGGCCGGTTCCGGCCAGAGCGCTGCGGCCGGCTTCGGTCAGGCGGCAGACCAGCCAGTCGGGTTTCAGCGGATTGTCGAACCAGCGTTCCGCCCATCCGGCCTTCAGGCAGGCTTCGACCGTTGCCTTCTTCACGCGCTGCCCACGCTCGTCGAACAGCGGCAGCTTGCCGCCCGGCTGGTTCAGACCGCGGCGCAGCCATGCCCCCTGGACGTCTGACGGGGCGCTGCGGGACGGGGAACGGCGGGGCTTGGCCATGGACGGGCGACTCTTGCGGATGCGGGAAGGGACAGGGGATTGCCGGCCCCGGCGGGGGCTGTGGCAAAGTGCGGGCATCCTACGCGAAAGCGCATTCCGGATGCATCGAAAAGGAGGAGCCCTTCCATGCCAGAGACCGGCACCGACCCTCTCGTCTTCGCCTATATCACCGCCGGGACCAGGGACGAGGCGCTCCGCATCGGCCGCACCCTGGTGGAGGAGCGGCTGGCCGCCTGCGTCAACATTCTGGACGGCATGACCTCCGTCTATCGATGGAACGGCGCCATCGAACAGGCGGACGAGGCGGTGCTGGTCGCCAAGACCCGATCCTCGCTGTTCGACCGGCTGACCGCCCGTGTGCGGGACCTGCACAGCTATGAAACCCCATGCGTGGTGGAGCTTGCGGTCGGGCGTGGCAATCCCGCCTATCTGGACTGGCTGCGGGCGGAAACGGCCTGACCGGCCGGAAGGCAGAAGCACCGCGCAACCGGCACATGCCGAAACAGGATCTTGACGTCGATCAAGGTCCCGCGCTGCAGTTGACGGTACCGATCGCGCGAATTGGCCTCTCCTTCGGGCGAGTGCGATAGCCGACGCGAACCAGCTCGTCGCCGGACCACCTTATCGAGGACATCGAGACCATGGACGATTGCTCCGCACACGGCCCCACCCCCCTGTCGCTGGACGAGGCGGTCGCGCGCGTCGCGCAGGGGTATGGCGCCGTGACAGGGACGGAGGAGGTGCCGCTGCGCCAAGCGCTCGGCCGCGTGCTGGCGGAGGAGGTGGTGGCCCCGGTCAATGTGCCGCCGGCCGATGTGTCGGCCATGGACGGCTGGGCCTTTGCCGCCGCTGCCGGCGAGGGGTTCCGGCGCCTCGACATCGTCGGGCGCGTGCCGGCGGGCTCCTGGTTCGAGGGAGTTGTCGGGCCGGGGCAGGCGGTGCGCATCTTCACCGGCGCGCCGGTCCCGGCCGGGGTCGACACCGTGGCGATGCAGGAGGATTGCCGGGCGGACGGAGAGGCCGTGCTGGTCCCGGCCTCGCTGAAGCGTGGCTCCAACGTCCGTTCGGCTGGAGAGGACATGACGGCCGGCGCCGTCGTGCTGCACTCCGGTCAGCGGATGCGCGCACAGGAGGTCGGGCTTGCCGCCGCGGTCGGCCGCTCCAGCCTGATGGTGCGCAAGCGGCTGACGGTGGTGCTGTTCTCCACCGGCGACGAACTGCGCGAGCCAGGGACGCCGAAGCCCGACCATGCCATTTATGATGCCAACCGCTACACGCTGGCGGCACAGCTCGACGCGCTGGGGGTGGAGGTGCGCGACCTCGGCATCCTGCCGGACCGTCCGGACGCCACCCGCGCCGCACTGGCCGAGGCGGCCGGCTCCGCCGACCTGATCGTCACCAGCGGCGGCGTTTCGGTCGGCGAGGAGGACCATGTCAAGGCGGCGGTCAACGCGCTGGGCTCCATCGACCTGTGGACGCTGGCGATCAAGCCGGGCAAGCCGCTGGCGCTCGGCCGCGTCGGGGATACGCCCTTCCTGGGGCTGCCCGGCAATCCGGTGTCGGCGATGGTCACCTTCCTTCTGGTCGGCCGGCCTCTGGTTCTGCGCCTGTCGGGCGCCAGCAGCATCGCCACGCCGCGCAGTCTGGTTGTCGCCGACTTCAGCTTCACGAAGAAGCCCGGCCGCCGCGAGTTCCTCCGCGCCCGGCTGGAGCGTGGCGCGGATGGCCGCCCGGTCGCCGTCAAGTTTCCAAGCAACAGTTCAGGCGTACTGACCTCCATGGTGGAGGCCGATGGGCTGGTCGACATGCCGGCGGAGGCCACCGCCGTGAGGCCGGGCGATCTGGTGGACTTCCTGCCCTTCACCGGTCTGTTCGCGTGACGCTGGAGCAACTGCGCATCTTCGCCACGGTGGCGGAGATGCTGCACTTCACACGTGCCGCGGAGGTGCTGCACCTGTCGCAGCCGGCGGTCAGCGCCGCCATCGCCGCGCTGGAGGCGGAACATGGCCTGCGCCTGTTCGACCGCATCGGCCGCCGGGTGGAGCTGACCGCCGCCGGCCAGCTGCTGCACGGTCAGGCACGTGCCATCCTGGCGAAGGTCGAAGAGGCCGGGACCATGCTTGCCGAGCTGTCGGGACTGTCGCGCGGCTCCTTGCGGCTGGCGGCCAGCCAGACCGTCGGGAACCACTGGCTGCCGCCGCGGCTGCTGCGCTTCGCCGAGACCTACCCCGGCATCCGCGTCGATCTGTCCATCGGCAACACCGAACAGGTGGCCGAGGCGGTGCGCGACGGCCGCGCCGAGTTGGGGATCGCCGAGGGAGCGGTGGCCGATTCGGCGCTGGTCAGCGAAGCGATCCAGGGCGACCGGCTTCGGCTGGTCGTCGGCTGCTCGCATCCCTGGGCAGGGCGGGGGCGGGTGGATCGGGAAATGCTGGCCGCCGGGCGCTGGATCCTGCGCGAACCCGGCTCCGGCACCCGCGCGCTGTTCGAGGCGGCGATCCGCGGCGTGGGTCTGGACCCCGGCGGGCTGGATGTGGCGATGACCCTGCCGGGCGGCGGGGTGATCCGGGCCGCCCTGCTCGCCGGGATCGGTGCCAGCGTGCTGTCCGACCTGATCGTGGCGGAGGATCTGACGGCGGGGCGGATCGTCGCGCTGGAGGGGCTGGAGCTGCCGGCCCGGCCCTTCCATCTGTTGCGCCACAGGGACCGCCACCGCAGCCTTGCCGAACGGGCGTTCGTTCGATCCGCGCTGGATGGCGGACCGGCGCCGGCTTCGTTCTGATGGGATCGCGTATCAGGCCGTCCGTAACCTTCGTGCTCCGAATGCGGCTGCCTCAATGGCGGTGAAGGCCAGCATCGAGATGCCCACCATCGGGAAGAAGAGACCGCCTGCGACCGCGATGACGATCAGCCCCTTCGGCACGGTGGCTCCGGCGGGCAGCCGCGGTGCGCCCAGGCTGCCCGTCGGGCGGCGCTTCCACCACATCACCAGCCCGGACAGCGTCAGCCCCACCATCGCCACCAGCGAAGCGAGCAGGACCAACTGGTTCGCCAGCCCGAAGGCTTGGCCCATGTGAATGCTGACCCCCCATTCGGCCAGACGGCCGAACAGGCCGAGGTCCTTCAACTGCATGTCGAACAGCGGCTTGCCGGTATATTGGTCGAGATGGACGACGCGCTCCTTCGTGATGTCGTCAGGATAGACGGACGCCGTGAAAACGCCGTCCGGCTTGGTCGGAATGACGATGGCATAGCCCGGCTCCATCCCCAGCCCATCGACCGTCCGCACAACGTCGTCCAGCTTCGCGGGAACGCCGGACGCCGTCGTGGACAGCGGGGTCGGCTGATTCTCGACGATCCAGGGGGCGCGGTCGACGGTGTCCTTCAGCGGCACGGTGGAGACCGGATACTTGTCCCAATAGCCGTCCGGCATGCCCATGCCGACCGCATAGGCGGCGCTGTAGAACTGCTTACCCCAGTAGCCGGACCAGGGCAGGCCGGTCATCGCCAGGAAGACGATGAAGACGCTGACGAAGATGCCGGTGACGGCGTGGAGGTCGCGCCAGAACATCCTTTTCCCCGGCCGGCCGCGGACGGTCACGACACCGCCCGTCTGACCGCGCGGCCACCACAGATAGATGCCGGAGGCGGTCATCAGCACCATCCAGCCGGCGACGCCCTCGACGATGTGTTCGGCGAACCAGCCGACATATTGCAGGCTGTGCAGCTTGCGCACGACATACATGGTCGGCGATCCGGCGAAACCGCCATCCCACAGGCTGCCCAGCACCCGGCCGTCGTAAGGATCGACATAGACGATGTCCTTGAGACCGTCGGCGCCGACGATCTTCACCTCGGCAGGACGGTCGGGCGCGGCGGGCGGAGCGTAGCCCTTGAGCGTGCCGGGATGGGCTTCCAGGGCCTTTGCCACCAGGGCGGAAGGCGCCAGACGCTCCGTCGTTTGGGGAGCGACGATGCGCAGGTCGCGATGCAGTCTGTCGTTGATCTCATCCTTGAACAGATAGATGGCGCCGGTAACGGAGAGCAGGATGACGATGGGGGCGCAGGTCAGGCCGGCGAAGAAATGCCAGCGCCACAGCGCACGATAAAGCGCAGAGCCGATGGCTCCGCCTTGCAGAGGTCCAGTCATGATTTTCCATTCGGTCGTCGCAGTGCGATTCGCCCGGAATTCGGGCTGCTCAGTGCTTCGGCTGACGACCGGATGGAGGGGCCTGGGACTGGAAGGGCTTCCGCTCCTTCGGATGGGAAAGCCCGTCGGGTTTCGGCAGCTCCGCGGACAGAAGGATCGCAAGCGGCATGACCGGCATCTGGAAGGCCGGCAGCAGAGCGACATAGTGACCGAGCCAACTGCAAGGCAGATGCAGCGGGGATAGCTTTTGCGTGTCGGTGCCGTCGGCATCCGTCAGGGGGACGCTGTCCCGCAGTGGAACGCCGTCCCGGTCGACCGGAAGATAGACGATCTCGCCGCCGGTGCAGATGGCGACATAGCCGTCGCGGTCGGCAGCGCCGGCAGCGGGAGCGGCGATGCGGACGAAAAGGCTCAGCGCGAGCGCGAGTGCAAGCGCCAGTCCCCACCGTTCCTGCAGTCCGCGGCAATAAGCCAGCATCCCGTTGCGACCGTCTCGCAGATCAGATGGTCTGGATCGTTACCCGATCCGCCCCAGGCGAACAAGCGCCGTGAGTTCACCCGCCGGCCGAAAGGTGCATCGGCGGTTCGCCATATCGCCAGCATCCGATTATCGGCGCTATAAACGGAGCGTCCCGTTTCCGGTGGTAAGGCGATATGATGGCACGGCTTTTGACGCTGCTCTGGGTCCTGGTGGTGATGGCCGTCGCAGGCACTCCGGTCCGGGCCGACTACACACCGCCGGGGGCGCTGTCCGACGCCACCGCCTATGCCAACGGCCTGTTGCTGAAATCGCCGCCGCAGCCCAAGCAGCAGGTCATCGCCGACCTGCTGAAGCAGGCGCGCGCCGCCCGCGACCGCAAGGACATTGCCGGCGCCATCCAGAATTACGAGAAGGCGGTCACCCAGGGCGGCGGCTCGCCGTCGGTCTGGCTGGAGCTGAGTGCGGCCTGGATGGCCGCGACGCCGCCCAACCGCGACCGCGCGCTGCAGAGCGCCGTCATGGCCGGCCAGTTCAACCCGAAGGACGAGGAACGCGTCGCCATCCTCTGGCGCATCGCCACCCTGATGGACGAGGCGTTCGGCAAGCCCGACGAGGCGGTGAAGGCGCTGAACGCCATCCGCCAACTGGCGCCGAAGCTGGAGGCGGCCACCCTCGACACCCAGGCGCCGAAGCTGGAGGAGCGGTTCGTCGCCATGCGGCGCAAGGCCGGGCTGGCGATGACCGGCGTCACCGTCAACGCCGAGGGCAGCAGCCCGCGCGTCTGCTTCCAGTTCTCCGACCGGCTGAGCGGCAAGCAGGGCGTTCGCTTCGACGATTACGTCCGGGTGGAGCCGCCGACCAAGACCGCGCTCGAAGCCCGGGAGAACAGCCTGTGCCTGCGCGGCGTCACCCACGGCAACGGCTATACCGTCACGCTGCGCCAGGGCCTGCCCGGCGAGGACGGCGTGGCGCTGAAGGCGGACGAGACGCAGCGCGTGCGCGTGCCCGACCGCCCGTCGATGGCCGCCTTCCGCGGCTCCGCCTACATCCTGCCTCGCAAGGGCGCCGACGGCATCCCGGTGGTCAGCGTCAACACCGACCGGCTGGACATTTCGGTCTACCGGATCGACGACCGGGCGCTGGTGTCCAACAAGTACGAAGGCAGCATCTTCAACGAGCTGACCGGCTATTCCGCCGACCGGCTGGCCCAGGAGAACGGCGAGCTGGTTTGGTCCGGCTCGCTGGAGGTGAAGGGCGAGCGCAACCGCGACGTCACCGCGGCGATTCCCTTCCGGCGGGCGGTGGGCGACGATCCCAAGGCCGGCCTGTATGTCGTCACCGCCCGTCCGCATGACGTGGAGGAGTCCGACCGCTGGGATGCGCTGGCGACCCAATGGGTCCTGCTGTCCGACATCGGCCTGACCAGCTTCCGCGGCGCCGACGGGCTGACCGTCTTCGCCCGTTCCTTCGGCTCGGCCAAGCCGTTGCCGGGGGTGGATGTGGCGCTGGTCGCCCGCAACAACTCCGAACTGGCCCGCGCCAGGACCGACGAGTTCGGCCGCGCCCGCTTTGCCCCCGGCCTGCTGAAGACCGGCGGCAATGCGCCCGAGATGGTGATGGCCTATCTCGGCACCGATTTCGCCATGCAGGATCTGACCGGCGCGGCCTTCGACCTCAGCGACCGCGGGGTCGGCGGGCGTCAGGCGCCGGGGCCGATGGACGCCTTCGTCTATTCCGACCGTGGCGTCTAC
>JBKHVJ010000033.1:0-23914 GCA_046570145.1 Alphaproteobacteria bacterium | reverse complement strand
GCCAGGAGATCAAGCCGCTGGAGGAGGCCGTCGCCTCGGTCAGCGCCGGCCTGCGCGTGGTGCTGCGCGACCCTGCCCCGATCGAGCATCTGCGCGCCACGCTGGACCGGCTGTCGCGCGGCAAGAGCCGGATCAACGTGCTGGTGGAGATCGATCCGCTGAAGGAGATCGAGATCGAGCTGCCCGGCAGCTACACCATCACCGCGCAGAGCCGCTCGGCCCTGAAGGCCGTGCCGGGCGTGGTCGAAGTGGCGGAGCTGTAAGGACCGGCGGGCTGAGTTGTCCTAAGCGCCGGCAGGGCACTCACCCGCCGGCCGCTTCCTCCTCCGCCTGACGGCGGCGGAAGCCGACCAGGGCGGTTTCGTCGAGCATCGCGGCATCCTTGCGCTTCTGCTTGTCGCGCTCGCGCTTCTGCCGCTCCTCCTCCGCCAGTTCGTAGCGTTTCAGCTCCTGGAAGGCTTCGGCCATCTCATCGGTGGCGATCTCGATCTGCGCCTCCACCTGGGCCAGCGATTCGCCGAGCTTCCGGCCGCGCTCCATCGCCGCCTGGGCGAAGTTGGAATAGGTGAAGGAGACGGAGAAATCGTCGCGCACGGTTTCCTGTTCGTGCACGATCTCCTGCTTCACCTTCTCGATCTCGTTGCGCAGCCGGTCGGCCAACGTGTGGAGTTCCGCCAGGACGCGACGCTTCTCGTCCAATTGCAGCTTCTGCAGGCGGATGATCGTCTTCAGGCTCATTGCGGCCACTGCACCCCAAAGATTTCAGCCAGCATGGCGTAGCTGGTCTCCAGATCGGTGGCTTCGCGCTTGCCCTGCTTCAGGAAAGCCTCCAGCGCCGGCTGAAAGTGGATCGCCTCGTCCACCTGGGGGTCGGAGCCGCGGCGATAGGCGCCCAGCCGGATCATCTCCGCCATGTTGTCGTAGGACGACAGCAGGCGCCGGGCGTGGCCGACCAGTTCGTTTTCATTCGGCGTGTTGCAGCCGGGCATGGTGCGCGACACGCTGCGCAGGATGTTGATGGCGGGATAGCGCCCGCGCTCGCCGATCTGGCGCTCCAGCACGATATGGCCGTCCAGGATGCCGCGCACGGCGTCGGCGATGGGTTCGTTGTGGTCGTCGCCGTCCACCAGCACGGTGAACAGCCCGGTGATCGATCCCGAGCCGACCAGCCCCGGCCCGGCGCGCTCCAGCAGCCGCGGCAATTCGGCGAAGACGGTCGGCGGATAGCCCTTGGTTGTCGGCGGCTCGCCGGCCGACAGGCCGATCTCGCGCTGGGCCATGGCGAAGCGGGTGACGCTGTCCATCATGCACAGGACATTGCGGCCCTCGTCGCGGAAATGCTCGGCCACCGCCAGCGTCATGTAGGCGGCCTGCCGGCGCATCAGCGGCGCCTCGTCCGATGTCGCGCAGACGACGATGCTGCGGGCGAGCCCCTGCTCGCCGAGGTCTTCGGTGATGAACTCCTGAAGCTCGCGGCCACGCTCGCCGATCAGCCCGATCACTGCGATTTCGGCACCGGAAAAGCGGGCCAGCATCGACATCACCGAGGATTTGCCGACGCCGGAACCGGCGAAGATGCCCATTCGCTGACCCAGGCAGCAGGTCAGGAAGGCGTTGATGGCGCGGATGCCAAGGTCCAGCTTCTGTCCCACCCGGGCGCGGGCGTGGGCGTTGGGCGGGCTGTTGCGGATCGGCGTGCCGCGCGGCCCCTTGGGCAGCGGTCCCTTGCCGTCCACCGGTTGGCCCAGCGCGTTGACGACGCGGCCGAGCCAGGCGTCGGTGGGGAAGATCTGCGCCTGGTCGCCCGCCACCAGCGCGCGGCAGCCCAGCCCCACCCCGTCCAGCGCGCCGAAGGGCATGGCCAGCGCCCGGCCCTGGCGGAACCCCACCACTTCGCAGGGGACCTGCCGGCGGTCGCGCGTCTCCACGATGCAGCGGCCGCCGACCGACAATTCCTTTTCGATCCCGCCGACCTCGACCATCAGGCCGGACACGGCGGTGACGCGGCCATAGCGGCTGCAATCTGGAATCGAGTCGATGTCGCGGATCAACTGGTCGAAATCGAACGGCATGGGTCGGATACCGACATCCCCAAGACGGGACGCGCTCCTATTAAGTGGTAGTTCTGTGGACGGAGGCGACGTTAACCACCATGATCGCATCTTGCGATGGAAGGATTAACGTTGTGTAAGCGCTTGGCACTGGCGTTAAGCTGAATCGTCTGTTAACTTGTGTAAACGGGATGGTTGAAATCGGTCATCAAGGATCGGGAACCATGTCGGGGGTCGGGTAGCGAAAGCGCGCCATCAAACGTCGGGATATCGCCATGAGGGTTCTGCTGGTTGAAGACGATTCCTCCGTCGCGAAAAGCATCGAGCTGATGCTCAACACGGAAGGATTCATCGTCGACTCTACCGACCTGGGTGAGGACGGGCTGGAGATCGGCAAACTCTATGACTACGACATCATCATTCTCGACCTGATGCTGCCGGACATCGACGGGTACGAGGTTCTGCGCCGCCTGCGCGCCGCGCGCGTGACCACCCCGATCCTGATTCTCTCGGGCCTGACCGAGATGGACAACAAGATCAAGGGCCTGGGGTTCGGCGCCGACGACTACCTGACCAAACCGTTCGACAAGCGCGAACTGATCGCCCGCATCCAGGCCATCGTCCGCCGGTCGAAGGGCCATTCGGACAGCATCATCCGCACCGGTCGCCTGACCGTCAACCTCGACACCCGCACGGTGGAGGTCGACCAGTCGCCGCTGCATCTCACCGGCAAGGAATATGGCATCCTGGAGTTGTTGAGCCTGCGCAAGGGCACGACGCTGACCAAGGAGATGTTCCTGAACCATCTCTATGGCGGGATGGACGAGCCGGAACTGAAGATCATCGACGTCTTCGTCTGCAAGCTGCGCAAGAAGCTGGCTGCCGCCACCCAGGGCGACAACTACATCGAAACGGTGTGGGGCCGCGGTTACGTGCTGCGCGACCCGCACGAGGAAATCTCCGAAGCGAACCCGCCGCCGCCGCCGCGCGTGCCGCAACAGCAGGCGGCCGGCTGAACGGTATCCGAAGCCGGCATCCGAAGAAGCTGGCGCGGCACCGTCGCGCTCACAATCGAACGCCCGGTCCGTCTTTCGCCTTGAAAGACGGACCGGGCGTTCCCATGTTAGGCGGGTCATTCTGCTACGGACTGCGGGACGTTCAAACGCCCCCACGCTCAGCCCCCCTTTTTTCGCCGTTGCGAGCATGCCTTTGCGGGCATTCGGGGGCCGCCAATCCCACATCCAGTCTGATGCGCCGCACCGGTGGTGCGGCGCCCTTCGCGTTATGGGAGACAGACATGCCCGTCGGCACCGTCAAATGGTTCAACAGCACCAAGGGCTTCGGTTTCATTCAGCCGGAAAGCGGCGGCCCGGATGTGTTCGTTCACATCTCCGCTGTCGAACGCGCCGGACTGCGCAGCCTGGTCGATGGCCAGAAGATTTCCTACGAGGAGCAGCGCGATCCCAAGCGCGGCAAGACCTCGGCGGAAAATCTGAAGGCGGTCTGACCGCTCGACCGCCGACCTGCGGAAAAAGGGGCATCGGGAAACCGGTGCCCTTTTTCCGTGTTGCGCATTCAGTGCCGCCCATACGCCGGGCCTACGCCCCGCCGGGACCTGCCCAGAGGAGAACCGCTATGGCTTTCAAACCGAACTACAACCAGCAGCGGGCCGAGCGTAACCGGGCCAAGGAACAGAAGAAGCAGGAAAGGCTGCAGCGTCGCGAGGAGGGGGTCGCCGCCCGCCGCGCCGGCGAGCAGACGGAGCCGGACGGGACGGAGACGCAGGACGACGTCCTGGCGACCGACTCCGATACGGATACCGAGACCAAGACCGATATCAACAATGCTTGACCGCAAGGCCGATCCCACGGCCGACCGCGACCATACGGAGGACAGGCCATGGCCCGTCAGAAGAAACAACCCGTCGAAAACGCCTTCGCACTGTTCGATGTGATCTACCAGGACGGTGCGCGCACCTCGAACCGCAAGGTGCCGACGTCCGACATCGACCAGTTCGACCGCGAGAACTCCATCCGCGCCTTCATCGAGGCACAGGACCGCAAGATCGCCGAGATGTCCGGCAACCCGCGCGGGCCCATCAAGTCGATCACGCCGTCGGCCTGATATTCTGTTCGAGTGGGGGCGGCTCTCCCGCCCCCGTCGCTCCCCAACGGGCCCTTACGCCACCTTGGCACCGGCGGCGGAGAAGCCGCCCAGGCTGTAGAGACCGCGCTGGCCCTCCACCGGCTTGAACTTGTCGGTAATGCCCAGCACCGTTTCCGCACCGCCCAGATACAGCACACCGTCCTGCGGCATCTGGCGGGAGATGGACTCCAGAACCTTCGCCTTCGTCGGCTGGTCGAAATAGATCAGCACGTTGCGGCAGAAGACGATGTCGAACTGTCCCAGCGCCGACAGATCGCCCAGCAGGTTCCATTCGCGGAACGACACCATCTGGCGCAGCTGCTGGCTGATCTGCCACTTGTCGCCGTTCTGCTTGAAATGCTTGACCAGCATGGTGATGGGTAGGCCGCGCTGCACCTCGAACTGGGTGTAGACGCCGGACTTCGCCCGCTCCACCATTTCGGCCGAGATGTCGGTGCCGACGATCTCGATGCGCCAGCCGGCCAGCTTCGCCGCGTCCTCGTTGAGGAGCATCGACAGCGAATAGGCTTCCTGCCCGGACGAACAGGCGGCAGACCAGATGCGCAGACTGCGCTTGGCCGCCCGCGCCTCCATCAGCCTGGGCAGCACCAGCTGCTTGAACTGGTCGAAGGGCTTCTGGTCGCGGAAGAAGGACGACTCGTTGGTCGTCATCGCTTCCGTGATGTCGCGCAGCAGCGCCTCGTCCTTGCGGGTGCGGACGGTGGTCGCCAGCTCCTCCAGGCCCTTCATGTTCCACTTGCGCGCCACCGGCATCAGCCGGGATTCGAGCAGGTAGGCCTTGTCGCGGGTGAGGACAAGGCCGGAACGCTGCTTCAGCAGCGTGGAGAACATGTCGAAATCTTCGACTCTCATGCTGCCCTCGAAGCGAGCTTGCGGATGTGGGGACCGATTTCCTTGAGCGGCAGGATGACATTGCAGATGCCGGCTTGCGCCACGGCACCCGGCATGCCCCAGACCACGCTCGACGCCTCGTCCTGGGCGATCAGCATGCCGCCACCGTTGACGACGTCGGTGCAGCCCTTCAGCCCGTCCTGCCCCATGCCGGTCAGGATGCAGGCCAGGATCTTGCGGCCGCCGAAGGCCTTCAGGATCGAGCGCATCATCGGGTCGACGGCAGGGCGGCAGAAATTCTCCGGCGGATCCTTGCTGAGCGCGATCACGTTGGCCCCGCCGCGCTGCGCCACCAGCATGTGGAAGTCGCCGGGGGCGATGTAGCAGCGGTTCTGGACGATCGGCTCGCCGTCCTTGGCCTCGCGCGCATCGATCCCGCATTGGCGGGTGATGTGCTCGGCCAGGATGGTGGTGAAGGTCGCCGGCATGTGCTGGGTGATCAGGATCGGCTGGCTGACGCCGGCCTTCAGGTGCGACAGCACCTCGAACAGGGCCTGCGGGCCGCCGGTGGAGCTGCCGATGGCGATCACGTCCGGCTTCACCGCCATGGCGCCGGCCGGGGCCGGGCGGGTTACGATCGGCCCGACCTCACGCTTCAGCAGCCCGACCGGAGCCGCCGGGGTCAGCGGGCGGATTTCACCGCGGGTGCGCGACCCGGCTCGCCTGGCCGCGGCGCCCAGCGCCTTGACCTTGGCGACCAGCTCGCGCTTGAAGTCCTCCGCCCCGCCGATCTCGCGGGTGGAGGTCGGCTTCGGAATGTAATCGGCCGCACCCGCCGACAGGCAGCGGATGGACACGTCGGCCCCGCGCAGCGTCAGGGTGGAGGCCATGATGATCTTCACCTGCGGCGCCACCGCCAGCAGCTTCGGGATGGCGGTCAGCCCGTCCATCACCGGCATCTCGATGTCCAGAACGATGACGTCGATCGAGTTGCGCTGCAGCGAATTGACCGCCATCTGGCCATCGCCCACCGAGGTGACGACGCGGATGTCCGGGTCCCCTTCCAGCGCGCGGGTCAGCAGGCCGCGGATGACGGCCGAGTCGTCCACCACCATGACCCGGACGGGATCCGGATTGGCCGGTCGCGCGGTGGTGAGGGGACCTCTGCCAAAACTGTCCGACATATCGGCGATTCGCCTTTCAACTCGACTGGTTCAACGCGGCTAATCCAGTGCTCCGTCCGGAAGCCTGTTCCCGGCCGGCTCATAACGCGGCGGCCGTGTGCCGGACGGTCGTGCCCGGCACGGGCGGGAGATCACAGCAGGCCGACTTGCGCGAACTTCGTCTGGATGATGTCGCTGTCGAAGGGCTTCATGATGTACTCGTTGGCCCCGGCGGACAGCGCCTCCTGAATGTGGGCAAGATCGTTCTCGGTCGTGCAGAAGACCACCTTGGGCTGCTCGCCCCCGCTCATCTTGCGCAGCCGGCGCAGGAACTCGATGCCGGTCATCACCGGCATGTTCCAATCCAGCAGGATGGCATCGGGCATCTGCGCCGCGCAGGCCTCCATCGCCTGTTTGCCGTCCTCCGCCTCGGTGCAGGTGAAGTTCAACTCTTCCAGAATTTTGCGTGCGACCTTGCGGACCACGCGGCTGTCGTCGACCACCAGGCAGGATTTCATTGCGGCAGGGCCCCAGGTCATCTGTTCGTCGGCGGAAAAGCCGGCCGGAGGGAGCGGCGCCATTCCCCGACGGGAAGACGCCGCGGGCCGTCAGGCCGTCTCGATGGTCGTGAAGTTGAGCAGACGAGGCACGTCCAGCACAACCATCAATTGGCCGTTCAGCCTATAAATTCCGGTGGAGACCTCGCGCCAGCGGGGATCGAGCGTCGCCGGGTTCCGCTCGAAGTCCTCCTTGGTGAGGCTCAGCACCTCGCCGACCGAGTCGACCATCAGGCTATAGAGTTCGCCGCGCAGGTCGACGACGATCGACATACCCGGCTTGTCCTTCGGCCGGCCGGTCAGGCCGAGCCGCAGGCGGACGTCGATGGCTGTGACGATGCGGCCGCGCAGGTTCAACGATCCGGCGACCTCCGGCGGGGCCAGCGGGATGCGGGTGATCCGCTGATGGCCCAGCACGTCCTGCACCTGAAGGACCGGGATGCCGAACATCTGGTCGGCGATCGTCATGGTCACAAAGTCCTGGTTGCCGGAGACGACGATGTCGTCGCCCTTCGACTTGCGGACGGTGGACGGCAGCTTGGCGTTGCTCATGCGGCACCTTTCTGTTCGGTCAGCGTCTGCTGCAGCGCGAAGAGCAGCGCGTCACGGTCGAACTTGGCGACATAGTCGTTGAAGCCGGCGATCCGGCCGCGGTCGAGATCGCGGGCGCTGGCATGGCTGGACAGCGCCACCATCGGCACGCGCTGCCAGCGGCTGCCGTGGCGCACGGCCTCGGCGAAGTCGAAGCCGCTCATGCCCGGCATCTCGATGTCGGAGACGATGACGTCGAAGTCCTCGCCCGCCTCGCAGAGCGCCAGCGCGTCGCCGGCATTCTCCACCGCCGTCACGTCGTAGCCGGCGACCGACAGCAGCGGCGTCAGCAGGTTGCGGAAGAAGGGGCTGTCGTCCACCAGCAGCACGCGCTGCAGCTTCTCCTCCTCGAACCCCTCCTGGGTGGCGGAGCCGAACCAGTCCTTGTAGGCCTGGGTCAGGAAGAAGCCGGCGTCGATCACCTCGGTCGCCTTGCCGGCGATGATGGCCGAGCCCATCAGGCCGGGACGCTCGGCGGCCAGTTGGACGTTCAGCTTCTCCTCCACGATGTCGACGATCTCGTCGACGATCAGGCCCATCGAGCGGTCGCCGTCGGCGAAGACCAGGACCGGCTGGCGGCCTTCGTTGGCCAGGGCGAAGTTCGGGTCGATCGGCACCAGTGGCATGAGCTTGCCGCGGTACTGGACCACCGGCAGGCCGTTCGACATCTCGACCGTGGCGAGATCGACGTCCTCCAGGCGGGCGACCAGCGACAGCGGCACCGCCTTGGGCGCGCCCTCGCCGGCGCGGAACAGCAGGAGCGCCATCTTGTCCTCCTGGCGCTGGGTCTGGACCGCGGTGGTCTCCTTGCCGGCGGCCTCGCCCATCGCCATCTCGCCGGTGGCCGACGCGATGCCGTTGGGGTCCAGGATCATGATGACCGAGCCGTCGCCCAGGATGGTGTTGCCCGAGAACATCTCGATGTGGCGCAGGATCGGCGCCACCGGCTTCACCACGATTTCCTCGGTGTCGAACACGCGGTCGACCATGATGCCGAAGGTGTAGGTGCCGACCTGGGTGACGACGATGAAGGTCTCGTCCGCCGGCTTCTTGGCATCCTCGCTGTCGTCCAGCCGCAGCAGCTGCTGCAGTGAGACCAGCGGCAGCAGGCGGTTGCGCAGGCGCAGGACCGGCGTGCCCTTCAGGCGCTCGATCGTGTGCTCGCTGTCGGATGCTGCGCGCACCAGCTCGACCACGCTGATCTGCGGGATGGCGAAACGTTCGCCCGCGCACTCAACGATCAGGGCGGAGACGATGGCCAGCGTCAGCGGGATCTTGATGACGAAGGTCGACCCCTTGCCCTGGGCCGACTTGATCTCGATCGTGCCGCCGATCTTCTCGATGTTGGTCTTCACCACGTCCATGCCGACGCCGCGGCCCGACACGTTGGTGACCTTGGCGGCGGTGGAGAAGCCCGGCTTCATGATGAACTGGATGATCTGCTGGTCGGTCATCGAGGCCAGCTCGATCTCCGACGCCATCCCGTTCTGGATCGCCTTCTGCTTGATCCGGTCGATGGCAAGACCCTTACCGTCATCCTGGATCTCGATGATGATGTGACCGCCTTCGTGATAGGCGTTCAGCGTGACGCGGCCGGTTTCCGACTTGCCGGCCTTCAGGCGTTCCGCCGGGATCTCCAGCCCATGGTCGGCGCTGTTGCGCACCATGTGGGTCAGCGGGTCCTTGATCAGCTCCAGCACCTGGCGATCCAGCTCGGTGTCGGCGCCGAGCATCTGGAGGTCGATCTTCTTGTTCAGTTCATGCGCCAGATCGCGCACCAGGCGCGGCAGCTTGGCCCAGGCGTTGCCGATGGGCTGCATGCGCGTCTTCATGACGCCTTCCTGCAGCTCCGACGTCACATGGTTCAGGCGCTGCAGCGGGGCGGCGAACTCGCTCTCCTTCTGCGACCGCAGGATCTGCAGCAGCTGGTTGCGGGTCAGCACCAGCTCCGAGACCATGGTCATCAGGTTTTCGAGCAGGTCGACGTTGACGCGGATGGTCTGTGCGGCGACCGCCGATTCCTTGGTCGCGGCCTCGGCGCCCGCATCGGCACCGCCCGCGTTGCCGCCGGCCGAACCGGCCGACAGGGGGGCGACCGGGGCCGGCACCTTGGCGGCGGCCGGCTCGGCTTCCGGAACGACGAGGTCCTGCGAGGGGGCGGGCTCCTCGGCCGGCTCGGGCGCGCGGGTGGCGACCGCCGTGCCGGCCGCCGGAGCGGCGGCGGGAGCGGGCGTGTCGTTCGGGCCGGGGGTGGAATTCCACAGCGCTTCCAGCTCGTCCAGCGTCACCGGCCGGTCTTCCGCCGCGGCGACCGCGGGGGCGGTCGGCGGCGGCGGCGGAGCGGCGGCGGCCGGAGATGGCCCGCCCAGCTTGCCCTCGGCGCACAGGTTCAGCCGCTCGATCAGCGGCAGGTCGTCGCCGGGCGGTTCCGCCTCGGTCGCCTCCAGAACCGCCAGCAGGCTCTTGATGGTGTCCAGAGCCTGCAGGATCAGCGAAACCGCTTCCGGATTGATCGTCAGCTCGCCGTCACGGAACTTGCCCAGCACGTTCTCCGACGCGTGCGCCACCTTTTCCAGGCGGGGCAGGCCGAGGAAGCCGCAGGTTCCCTTGATGGTGTGAACGAGGCGGAAGATGTTCGACAGCAGTTCCGGATTGTTGGGATTCTGCTCCAACCGCACCAACTCGACGTCGAGCACCGAGAGGTTTTCGTTGGTCTCCGTCAGAAATTCGGACAGCAGATCATCCATGTCGCATTCCCCAGGCCCAATGTTTATGGTCCGCGCCGGCCTGCGGCTCGAACGGGCAGCATCGAAAGGCCGCCGGTTGCGCTCCAGTCCAGGTAGGGCGGGAGCCTGTCAAACACTGATTAAGAGAACCTTACCTCTTCCGATAGGGAGTCTTCCGGACGCTTCCACCGGTAGGATAGGGGACCGATTGTCACAGGGAGGATCGATGACCGACGACGAACTCGCCCAGTCCGTACGCGACGCCGTGGACAACCTCAACGCCGCCCTGGCGGAGGCCGCACGCCAAAATCTGGCCGTCACGCTGCGCACCACGGCCCACCAGACCACCGGCGGGGTGGAGCAGGTCGTGGTGGAAACTCGCATCTTCAAGCAGCTGTGAGCGCCCGTCCCGAGGGGAAGGCGTGCCTCACCACTCCGCGGTGAAGACCAGACGCTCGCTGCTTTCGGTGGCGACGGCGATGCGGAAGCCGTCGCTTTCGGCAAGCCGTCCGGCGAGATAGGCGTGGATGGTGCGGGGCGTCAGCGCAGCGGGGGCTGCCGTGCCCGCCAAGGCCGCGGCGGCGTCCGGGTTCAGGGTGCCGGGGCGGCCGGCGGCGGTCACGGTGATGCGGCCGGCCGTCTCGTCGCCGTCGGCCGCGACCGACACGAGGCCGCCATGGGTCAGCGCCTCATCCGCCAGCAGGATGAGGTTCAGCACCAGTTTCACCACGCCGCGGCGCTGGGCCGTCATGTCGTGCGGCACCCGTTCCGGCCAGTCCAGCCGGGTGCGGCCGCCCTCGACATAGCCGGCGGCGGCGGTCCGGGCGTCGCCGAACCCCTTCTGGTCGCGCCCGGCCACCCCGTAGGCCAGCCGGAACACCCGCAGCCGGCGGTCCGCCTGACCGGAGGAATGGTCGATCAGCTTCACCGCCTCGCCCAGGAAGCCGGTTGCCAACCCACCGGCCGCCCCGCCGCCATCCTCGTCCTCCTGCATCTCCTCGATCAGTTCCAGGCCGTTGCGGATGGCGCCGACCGGGCTGACCAGATCGTGGCACAGCTTCGACGCCAGCAGTTCCAGGACACGGATGTCGACGCTGACGGGCAGGGAAGGCGATTCGGTCACGAGACGGTCTCCGGTGGAAAAAGGAGCGGCGACGGCGCGCTGCCGGCGATTCTATACTCTCACGGCGCCGCCGCACAGGCGGTCGCATTTCCTATGTACAATAGACAGACGGATGGGACGCGACATGGACGATTCGCTGGTACCCGGCGCCTGGGTGCGCCACCCGGACCGGCCCGATTGGGGGTTGGGACAGGTGCAGTCGGCCATCCGCAACCGCATCACCGTGAATTTCGAGCATGCGGGCAAGGTGCTGATCGATAGCGACGTCATCTCGCTTTCGGTGGTGGATCCGGACGAGGCCTGACGGCTGTCCCGCATTCGCAGCGCCCGACTTGCCGCGCCGCCTCCGGGAAAGCGCGGATTGCGCCGCCGGGGCCGCTTTGCTTTTATGCGCCAAATCCGAACATGCCAAATCCGAACGAGGGAGACACGAGATGAAGGCCATGATCCTCGGCTTTGCCGCCGCGGCGGTGATCGCGCTGGGCGCGGCGGTGGCGTTGAACTCCATCGGCCATTCGACCGCGGAGCGCTTCTCCAGCCCGACCGTCCGTCTTTAGGAGAACAAACCCCGCGTCTCTTCCACGAAGAGGCGACTTCCGGCGTTGCGGTTCGCGGTGTAGCATCGGTCGATCCATGACCGGACACGGCGGACCGTCGGTTGATCTCGCGTCTCAAAGGGGGAATGGGTGCCTTCGGCGTGGCGCTGATCGTCGGCTTCAATGCCATGATCGGCTACGACCTCCTGCATGAGCGCACCGAGACCATCGCCCGGGCACGGGAAGAGAACGGGGCGATGGCGCTGGTGCTGGAGCGCCATGCGACCGACGGCTTTTCCGGCGTATCGAAAATCCTGGCCGGCGTGGTGGAGGTGCTGGCCGTCCGCGGCGACAGCTGGGACCGGGGCGATGCCGACGTGCATGCCCTGCTGCGCCGTCAGGCCGGCCAGTCGCCGCTGATCCGCGCCATGCTGGTGGTCGCCGCCGACGGCAGGCTGGTCCACGATTCCCAGACGCTGACCCCCGCCGACCTCGACCTGTCGGACCGCGATTACCTGATGGCCCACCGCGACGGGCTGGTTGCCGGCGGGGCGGACGGGGTCTTCGTCGGCAATCCGGTACGGGGCCGCACCTCCGGCACCTGGTTCATCGGCATGAGCCGGCGGCTGAACGCCCCCGACGGGCGCTTCGCAGGGGTGGTGGTCGCGGTGATGGAGCCGTCGGCCTTCCGCGGCCTCTACCGGACGCTGGCGCTTCCGGGCGACGCCGTGGTGACGCTCTATCATGCCGACGGGCCGGTGATGGCCCGCTTTCCCGACCATGACACCCACATCGGCCGCTCGGCCCGCCATCTGCCGCTGTTCGCCCGGCTGCTGAAGGAGGCGCCGGCCGGCACCGAACTGCTGGACAGCCCGGCCGACGGGCCGCGGCGCATCCTCAGCTACCGCACCTCGGCCGAAATGCCGCTGGTGGTGACGGTGTCGTCGTCGCGCGATGCGGTGCTGGCCCCCTGGCGGACCAAGGCCATCATGCTGTCCGCCGCCGGCCTCGCCGGCACTCTGGTGTTCGGGCTGATGATGCTGGCTCTGATGCGCGAGGCGGGGCGGCGCGAACGGGCGATGGCCGACCTGCAGGGCAGCGAGCGGGCGTTGCGCGACAGCCAGCACAGGCTGATCCAGGACATCGCCGCCCGCCACCGGATCGAGGCCGAGCTGATCGCCGCCAAGCAGGTCTCCGACGCCGCCAACCGGGCCAAGACGCAGTTCCTGGCGAACATGAGCCACGAGCTGCGCACCCCGCTGAACGCGGTGATCGGCTTTGCGGAGGCGTTGGAAAGCGGCATCTTCGGCGCGATGACGCCCAAGCAGACCGAATATGTCGGCGACATCCGCCGGTCCGGCCAGCATCTGCTGAGCCTGATCAACGACATCCTCGACACCACCAAGATCGAATCGGGGAAATACGTCCTGCACCAGGAGGAACTGGCGGTGGAGAATCTGGTCGGCGAGTGCCTGCGCCAGATGGAGCCGCTGGCGCTCGAAAAGGGAGTGACCCTGACGGCGACACAGGACGATCCCCTGCCGATCCTGTACGCCGACGCCCGCGCGGTGCGGCAGATCCTGCTGAACCTGCTGTCCAACGCGGTGAAGTTCACACCGCCCGGCGGCCGGATCGCGGTGGAGGCGGACCGGACGGCGCGCAGCCTGCGCCTGCGGGTCAGCGACACCGGCATCGGCATCCCCGCCGTCGAGATCGACCAGGTGATGGAGCCGTTCCATCAGGTCGACAACTCCCACACCCGACGCTATGCCGGCACCGGGCTGGGGTTGCCGCTGGTCAAGTCGCTGGTGGAGATGCAGGACGGACGGTTCGTGCTCTCCAGTGTGCTGGGGCGGGGCACCACCGCCACCGTGCTGTTCCCGCCGGGGCGCCTGCGCAGCCGTCCCGCCGAACTCACGGCGCTTGAACGGAAGCAGACAGTCCCCGTGTGAGCGTGCGGGGTGAGGACTTCCCCATTAAGCCCGCCTCTCTCACGCGCGCCGCCTTCCGACGATCACCAGCGCGATGCCGCCCAGCACCGCGACGGAGGAGACCGCCAGCGTCGGCGTGATCCGCTCGCCCAGAGCCAGCACCGCGGCCAGAGCGGTGATGACCGGGACGCTCAACTGGACCGAAGCGGCGCGGGCGGCGGTCAGGGCCGGCAACGCCGCGTACCAGATCGCATAGCCCACTCCCGACGCCAGCGCCCCCGACAGGACGGCATAGAGCAGACCGCCCGCATCCCAGCGCAGCCCGCCGCCGGTGAACGGCCAGGCCAGCGCCGACAACAGGGCCAGCGCCGCCGCCATCGGAACCGCGCGCAGGAAATTGCCGGCGGTGGTGGCGATCGGATCGCGGCTGGTCCGTCCCAACAGCGAATAGACGCCCCAGGCCGCACCGGCCGCCGCCATGAGCAGCGCCCCCAGCGGGTCGGGGGCCGACAGACCCGGCGCCAGCAGCAGCCCCAGCCCGCAGAGCGCCAGAGCCAGACCGCCCCATTGCAGCGCCACCAGCCGTTCACCGCGGTAGAGCCCGACCAGGATCATGGTGGCCTGCACCGCCCCGAACAGCAGGAGCGCCCCGGTCCCGGCGGACATGGTCAGGTAGGCGAAGGAGAAGGCCGCCGCATAGGCCAGCAGCGCCGCGGCGCCGCGCCAGCTTCCCGCTCCGGGCTTCGCATGGCCGGTGGCGCGGGCGATCAGCCACAGGCTGGCGGCACCGGAGGCGATCCGCACCAGGGTGAAGCCCGCCGGGTCGATGGCGGTCCGGGTCAGGGCCAGCCGGCACAGGATGGAGTTGGCGGCGAAGGCCAGCATCGCCAGCAGGGTCAGCAGCGCCGCCTGCCTCAGCCCGGGGGCCACCGCCGGAATCTCCGGTGCGGCGGCGGCCCGCCCCGTCCTCAGCCTATCGCTCGCCGCCATGATTGTTTCCTCTGCAAATATCCGGAGCAGCTAGCCGCAAGGCTGCCGCGCTGTCAAACCCGCCGCAGGATCCGCCCCGTCCGACTTTGGTCGGAGACGGATGGCAGGTCAGGAGGACGGACCGTCCAGAACGAACTGCAGCAGGTAGGTGCGCTGGAGCGAGCTGAAATTGTTGTCGGAGATCAGATAGACCAGCGTTTCCCCCGCCGCTCCGGGGCGTGTGGCGATGCCTTCGAAATTGTCGTTCAGCAGGGGTGACTCCAGCCGGGCAAGCTCCTCCCCCTCGACCACGGCGCCGGCCCTCAGCTGTTGCGGCGCCACCCGGACCAGGCGCGACGACCAGCCACCCAGAAGCGACACCCGCCGTTCGAGCACCAAAACGCCGCCGTCGGGCAGCGGGGCGACGCCGGTCGGCCGATAGCGGGGTGCCGCATGGTAGGCGAAGGGCTGCCAGTCCGCCGCACTGCGCGGCACGGCATCCGTCGGCAAGCCCACGCCCGCAAGCCCCGCGCTCATAACCCAGGCGCGGCGCTCCTGCCGGCCGTCGTCCTCGCCTTCTTCCAGAACCAGCAGCCGGCCGTCGGACAGACGGGTCAGCGCCTCCAGCCCGCCATTCTCCGGGGCGTCCTCCATCCCCGGCGGCGGGGGGAGCGGCGTCGGCGTCCCTTCCGGTCCGCGATCCCCGGCGGAATAGCGCAGGATGCGGTGGTCGCGCTCCAGCGAGACCAGCCAGCTGCCGTCGGCCAGACGCGTCAGATCCTCCGCATCGGTGCGGCGCTTGCGGCGGGATACCCCCTCCTCCACCGGCAGCGGGCGGGCGCGGACCGCGGCGATTCCGGCCAAGCGCCCGGCGGCGTCGGTCCGCAGCCGGCCGTCCACCGCCAGCCCGGTGTCGCCGACGGCGACGAAGCGCTCGCCGGCCGGATCGACCCACAGGCCGGACAGCCCGCCGACCCGATCGCCCCCGGCGATTTCGAGGCCGCCCAGGAACCGCAGCGGCCCGACCGCCGCCCTCTCCGGCCGGCCGCGGTCGAGCGGCACCTCCCTGGCGGTGACAATTTCCGGGTCTCCGGAGCCGCCACCGGCCCCGACCACGGCGGCGCAGCCGCCCGACAGGGCCGTCAGCAGCAGACCCCAGACCAACATCTTTCGCATCGTCATGCGGCCACTCTTGCCAGTGCAACCGAGGGATACAACCTATCTTTCGGCGGGCACCCTCCCGCTCCCGTCCGCATGCCCATCCGGGGCCGGCGGGTTGCGGCACGGCTCTCACGACGCCTCGGTCTTAACGGTTAGGCGCGGCGGGTTACTCCCTCAGAACCGGTGGGGCCGGCCGGACAAGCGCTTAGATTGACGAATGTTTTCGACGATGCTTACCTGTGATGACCGAGCCGAGTCCGTTCCCATGCCGATGCTTCCGCGGTCCCAGGCCGCCTACTCTCCTCCGGACCAGCCGGGCGACGGCGTCGCGTCAGGGACGTCCCCGGCCGACCGGTTGACGGCCCGCATCCAGGAACTGGAAGCCGAGCTTCGGGAACTCCAGCATCGCGCCAAGAACAGCCTGCAGTTGGTGATCAGCCTGCTGAAGCTGCAGGCCGGGCGCATCCGCGACCCCGACGCCCGCGCCGCCTACGAGCAGACCATGGTGCGCATCGAGGCGCTGGCGATCCTCTATCGCCAGTTGCACGAGAGCGGCGCCGGCACCCATGTCGACCTCGGCCGCTACGTCACCGCCCTGTGCGAGGCGGTGCGCGAAGGCACGCCGGGCGCCCTGTCCCGCGTGCCGGTGACGGTGGACTCCGACCCGATCCAGATCGGGCTTTACGAGGCGATGCCGCTCGGCCTGATCATCGCGGAACTGGTGACCAGCTGCCTGCACCATGCCTTCCCCGACGACGGCTGGATCCGCATCACCGTGCGCCAGCAGGGCGACAGCGGCCGCGCCCGCCTGACGGTGGAGGACAACGGCCGCGCCCTGCCCGCCGGCTTCGACACCACCGCCGAGGACGGGCTGATGCTGGCCGAGGCGCTGGCCGGCCAGTTGGGCGACACGCTGTCCACCGACAGCGACGCCGCCGGCACCACCGCCAGCGTCAGCTTCCCGGTCTGATCCGGTTTCCCGCCGCCGCCTCAATGGCGGTACCCGTCGTCCTCATGGTGGCCGTCATGGTGTTCATGCGGGTGCTGCGGTTCGGGGGCGGGTTCCAGCGTGCCGGCGAACCAGCCGCGGATGGCCCGGACCGGATCGGTCTCCGTCGTCGTCACCGGTTCGATGCCGCGACGCTTCATGTGGGCGACGAAGCCCGAGCCGGACGCTCCGGTGACGACCACCCGCACCGCGTCGATCGGGTGGGGCCGGCCGTCGCCGCAGAGGTGCAGGACCTCGTCCTCCGCCAGTTCGATCCGGGCGGTCTCGACCGGGTCGGTCCCCACCTCCGCCTCATAGACGAGGAAGCGGCGGGTGCGGCCGCCATGGGTGGCGATGGTCTCGAAATCCTTGGTGCCGACGGCTATTTTCATGGCCTGAGGTTCCCTCGCGATGGTGCCCGGCGACGGCCCAGTCCTGCCACGCTTCCGCTTGCCCCGCACTGAGGAAGGTCAATCGTCGGACGTGCCCGACGCGATACCCGACCGCCAAGCTTGACTTTCAGCACCGAATTTGTACTATATGCCTGCCTGCTCCGCCGGAGAGGCCTGGGCTCGCCGTTTCGGGGGCCCTGCATCCGTCATATCGCTTTGCACGAGGATGTGACATGAGCACCGCCATTGCCCTCCGTTCGCCCGATTCCGGCGAATCGCTGTCCCGCTACATCAACGACACGCATCGTTACCCGGTCCTGACGGCCGAGGACGAGTACATGCTGGCCAAGGCCTGGACCGAGCATGGCGACGTCGATGCGGCGCACAAGCTGGTTACCAGCCACCTCCGTCTCGTCGTCAAGATCGCCGGCGGCTATCGCGGCTACGGCCTGCCGCTGTCCGACCTGATCGCCGAGGGCAATCTCGGCCTGATGACCGCCGTCAAGAAATTCGAGCCTGAACGCGGCTTCCGCCTGTCCACCTACGCGATGTGGTGGATCAAGGCCTCGATCCAGGATTACATCCTGCGGTCCTGGAGCCTCGTGAAGATCGGCACCACCGCCGCGCAGAAGAAGCTGTTCTTCAGCCTGGGCCGCCTGAAGCGGAAGCTGGGCGAATACGGCAGCGGCGACCTGCAGCCGGACAGCGTCACCCGCATCGCCACCGACCTGTCGGTGCCGGAGGACGACGTCGTCGCCATGAACCGCCGCCTGTCGGCGCCCGTGGCCTCGCTCAACGCCCCGATGAGCGCCGACGGCGATTCGGCCGAATGGCAGGATCTTCTGGCCGACGAGCGTCCGTCGGTCGAGGAGTCGCTGGTCGAACGCGGCGAGGCCCGCCAGCGCAGCGCCCTGCTGCACGAGGCGATGGGCGTGCTGAACGACCGCGAGCGCGATATCCTGACCTGCCGCCGCCTGTCGGACAGCCCGCTGACGCTGGAAGACCTGTCGGTCCGCTACGGCGTCAGCCGCGAGCGCATCCGCCAGATCGAGGAACGCGCCTTCGAGAAAGTCGCCCGCCAGACCCGCGTCCTGGCCGCCGCCGCGGCCTGAGGGCGGCTGTGCGGATGATGGCCGTGCGAACAAGCTGTTGCGCGCGGTGCTCCTCCCTCGCCATGATCGCCGTCCGGCCCGACCGGACCGATCACCCCCCGAGGAGACCGCGATGCCCAGCTATCCCGCCGCCTATCAGGCCAGCAAAGGGTCGGCGCTCGACGTCGACCGCGCCTTCTACGGGCGCATCGGGTCGCAGACGGAAGGGCGGGAACTGGTTGACCGGTTCGTGGTGCCGATCCGCTCCGGCCATGCCTGGACCGTGCCGGCGGGCCATGTCTTCCGCATCGTCACCGTCGAGGGGCCGCAGGTCGCCGACCTGAACATCTGGAACCGCCACAACCCGCGCGAACGCTTCTGGGCCTCGCGCACGCGGCAGCTCCAGCAGGCGCATGTCAGCACCTTCGACCGGCTGTGGTCGACGCTGCCCTATCTGCGGCCGCTGGCCACCATCACCCATGACACGCTGGCCGACTACGGCATCGACGAGTATGGCGGCCGGGTTCACGACCTGCTGGGCACGCGCTGCGATCCCTACGTCAACCGCATGCTGACGGGTGAGGATTTCCACCACCATTGCCATTCCAACCTGACCCGCGCCGTCGCCCCCTATGGCTTGACCGAGTTCGACGTGCATGACGTGCTGAACGTCTTCCAGGTCACCGGGCTGAACGCCGAGGACAAGTATTTCATGAAGGCCTGCCCAGCCAAGAAGGGCGACTTCCTGGAGTTCTTCGCCGAGATCGACCTGCTCTGCGCCCTGTCCACCTGCCCCGGCGGCGACCTCAGCGTGCCGCTGTGGGGGCCGGACGCCCGCGACCCGCTGGAGGTCTGCCGCCCGCTGGGCGTCGAGGTCTACCGGCTGGACCCGGCATCGCTGGCGGGCTGGTCCTCGCCGGAGGTCGCGGCATATCGCGGCAACCACGGCATGACGCTGCCGACGCCGTCCTGGGAACGGAAGGACCCGGCGTAACGGAGGAACCGCCGGATGCCGACGATCCTGCTCACCGGCTTCGAGCCCTTCGGCGGCGAGGCCGTCAACCCGTCCTGGGAAGCGGTGCGGCGGCTCGACGGCTGGGACTGTCGCGGCCACCGCGTCGCCTCAAGGCTGATGCCCTGCATCTTCGGCGCATCGCTCGACGCGCTCGACCGCGCGGTGGCGGAGACGGACCCGGTGGCCCTGCTCGCCGTCGGGCAGGCGCAGAGCCGGGCGGAGCTGTCTCTGGAACGGGTGGCCGTCAACCTGGACGACGCCCGCATTCCCGACAATGCCGGCAGCCGGCCGGTGGACGCGCCTGTGGTGGCGGGCGGCCCGGCCGCCTATTTCGCCAGCCTGCCGGTGAAGGCCATCGCCGCCGCCCTGCGCGACGCCGGCATTCCCGCCGGCCTGTCGCACAGCGCCGGCAGCTTCGTCTGCAACCATCTGTTCTACGGCGCCTGCCATCTGCGGGCGGTGCGGCGCCCGGCCCTGCGCGTCGGTTTCCTGCACATCCCGCTCGCCCCCGAGCAGGCGGTGCGCCACCCGGGTTCCCCGTCGATGGCGGTCGAACAGGTGGTCGCCGGCCTGCGCATCGCGGTGGAAACCATCCTGACGACGGCGGAGGACCGGCACGAGCCGGCGGGAACGCTGGAGTAGGACCCTACTCCACCTCGGTCAGCAGCCAGTCCTTGAAGCGGCGGACGCGGCGCGCCCGCTCCGCACCCGGCGCATGGGCGATCAGGTAGCAGCCGCGCGGGCGCAGGGTCTCCGGCATCGGCTGGACCAGCCGGCCCGACGCCACGTCGTCGCCCACCAGGAAGACCGGCAGCAGCGCTACCCCCATGCCGGCCGACGCCGCTTCGATGATCATGAAGAAATGCTCGAAGGCCAGCGACAACGCCGCTTCGTGCAGGGGCAGTCCGAAAGCGGAGAGATAGACGCGCCAGGAATCGGGCCGGGTGGTGTGCTGCAGCAGCCGGTGATGCGCCAGATCGGCCGGGCGGCGCAGCGGCGGCCCCTGCTCCAGCAACGACGGCGCGCAGAAGACGCCCATCGTCTCCGGCATCAGCGTCGCCGTCTCCGCTCCCGGCCAATCCTCCACGCCATAGCGGATGGCGACGTCGATCCGCTCCTTGGCGAAATCGACGCGATGCTCGCCGATGCCGACCTCGACCTGGATGTCGGGATTGTCCGCCTGGAAGCGCTTCAACCGCGGGATCAGCCAACGCTGGGTCAGGGTCGGCAGCGCGCTGACCCGCAGCACCCCGCCGTCCTGCGCACGCGCCGCCCGCGCCGCCGCCGCGATGCGGTCGAGCGCCGCCGACGCCTCGCCATAGAAGGCGGCCCCGGTCGGCGTCAGTTCGATGCCCCGGCCGACGCGGCGGATCAGTTCCACGCCCAGATCGGCCTGCAGGGTCTGCATCATGCGGCTGACGGCGCCCTGGGTCACCGCCAGTTCGTCGGCCGCCTTGGTGAAGCTGAGATGGCGGGCCACCGCGACGAAGCTGCGGACGGCGTTGAGCGACGGCAGGACGCGGTCTGGCATGGGGCGAACAGACTCATGAGTTGAACTCATAAATCTCCGCCCGAGAACTCGTTTGTCAAGCCCGGAGGGATCGGGTCTGCTGGGCGCACCAACAGCCAACTGCCAACCGGTCCCGAAAGGTCACGCCCCCTCATGACGACGCTGACGCCCTTCCACATCGCTTTCCCGGTCGACGATCTGGCCGCCGCCCGCCATTTCTACGGCACCGTGCTTGGTTGCCCGGAGGGGCGCAGCAGCGACGAGTGGATCGACTTCGACCTGTTCGGACACCAGATCGTCGCCCATCTGAAGCCGCGCGACCCCAACGCCGTCCCGGCCCACCACAATCCGGTGGACGGCCACGACGTGCCGGTCCCGCATTTCGGCGTCGTGCTGCAGCCCGCCGATTGGGACGCGCTGGCCGGGAAGCTGAAGGCCGCCGGCGTGAAGTTCGTGATCGAGCCCTACACCCGCTTCAAGGGGCAGGTGGGCGAACAGTCCACCATGTTCTTCCTCGACCCCGCCGGCAATGCGCTGGAGTTCAAGGCCTTCGCCGACATGTCGCAGCTGTTTGCGAAGTAAAGGGCAAAAGCAAACGGGAAGAACCCTCCCCCGGGATGGCGGGGGAGGGTCAGGTGAGCGCAATGGACAGGCGGGTTACTGGTTCGCCGCGGCCGCGACTGCGCCGGCACCGGCCAGCTCTCCGCCGATGCCGTTGTTCAGCGCCCAGATTGCGGCCTGGGTGCGGTTGGACGCGTTGATCTTGCGCAGCAGGCTCTTCAGGTGAACCGTCACGGTGGCTTCCGTGATGTTCAGGTGGTTGGCGATCATCTTGTTGCTGTCGCCGTTCAGCAGGCAGCGCAGGATCTGCACCTCGCGCTGGGACAGGCCCTTGCGCGACACCGGCATCTCGGTGCCGTTGCCGTTGACGCGGCCGGAGATCAGCAGGGCCGCCAGATGGGTCGGGAACACCTTCTCGCCCATCATCACAGCTTCAGCGACTGGGCGAGCGCGTCGGACGACAGATCCTTCATCAGATAGCCGTCGGCACCGGCCTCAAGCGCATTGGCGAGGCGGCGGGTGCAGAGATCGCTGGTCAGGATGACCATGCGGGTGTCCGGCAGCAGGGCGCGCAGGCGGCGCATCCCTTCCGCTTCCTCGTCGCCGCCATTCTGCAGGTCGAGGAGAAGGAGCTGCGGCTTCAGGCCGTTCTCGACCGACCCCAGCGCCTCGCGCAGGTTTCCCGCCTCAGCGAGGATCTGGAAGGGCGAATCGTCGAGCAGGCGCTTCAGCCCCTCGCGAAACAGCTTGTTCGAGTCGATGAGAAAAGCGCGCACTGTGTCCATTGTCCGCTCCCGCAATTTTGGACCGAGCATCATCAGGTGATGGCCGATGGTATGGCCGGTGGTGGCCGCTGCACGAAGGAAGATCCCGACGCATTGGCGACTGGCCGATTACCCCTCGACAGCTTCGGCAGGCCGTTATTTAGGGGGAGGTTACCCCCGTGTCGCGTCCTACGGTACCACTCTCCGGAGTTAAAAGAAGAACGCATTGGGCATATGCGCAAAGCCTCCCCAAGATTTCCGGATCCAAAGATATCACAGCGGCGAACATTGCGGCGCTCTAAGGCATTAACTGTTTTGTTAACCACCACTTATTTGCGTATGACTGCGCCCCCTAAGCGAGCTATGCCGCATTTTTTTCACACGAAGTTGAAGGCATGGCTCCTGCGGTGGTGATGCCAACAGATAACCCGAATGGAGACCCCCACCATTCGATATAGGGAACGACCGGCCATGGTCGTACGGCTTGACCGTGCCCGGTCGCGTGTGCGCTTTTCCATGCTGCCGCCCCGATGGCGGGGATAGGCCGCGGACGGCGTTGGGACGGGATCGGGACTGGAATGGGTTGGCAGATCATCGCCGCCGCGGTGGCGGGCTATCTGGCACTGCTGGGGCGCAGCGCCTGGAAGCAGGGGGAGTTCCGCCAGTTCCTGCGCAGCCTTGCCATTGTCGTCGTCCTCTGCGCCCTTCTGGCCGGCACGGTCGCGGTGGCGATGATGCTGGACAGGACGTAGCGCAGCGCCCCATCGCGGCACGAACGACCCCATGCAAACGAAAAGGGCGCCGGCGGTCTCCCGCCGGCGCCCCTGTTTTTCGCCCGCAGCCGATCAGCTGAGCGGGATCGCCACGAAGCGCAGGTCGCCCTTGCGGTCGACCAGGAGCAGGACGGACTTCTTGCTCTGCTCCTTGGCCTTCTGGACCTTGGCGGTGACGTCCTCCGGCTTGCGGACCTCTTCCTGCCCGACCTCCAGGATGACGTCGCCGGCGCGCAGACCCTTCTCCGCGGCGGTGGAACTGCCGGCAACCTCGGTGATGACCACGCCCTTCAGGTCGGGCTTGATCTCGAACTGCTGGCGCAGTTCCGGGGTGATGACGGTCAGCTTCATGCCGAGCGATTCGGTCGGCTTCTGGGCCGGAGCCTTGTCCTTCGGCTGCTGCTTCTCGTCCGGATTGGCGGCGAGCAGGCCCTGCTCCTCCGCGGCTTCCAGTTCGCCGACCTTGACCTGCACGGTCTGGGCCTTGCCCTTGCGCCAGACCTCGACCGGGACGGCCCGGTCGATGGAGGTTTCGGCGACGACGCGCGGCAGGCGCCGCATCTCGTCGATTTCCTTGCCGTCGAACTTCGTCACCACGTCGCCGGCCTGGATGCCGGCCTTGGCGGCCGGGCCGTCCGGAGTGACGGAGGCGACCAGCGCGCCCTTGTGGCCGGGCAGGCCGAGGCTCTCGGCGATCTCCGGCGTGATCGCCTGGATGCGCACACCCAGCCAGCCGCGGCGGGTCTTGCCATATTCCTTCAGCTGCGCCACCACCTGTTTGGCCAGGTTGGACGGGATGGCGAAGCCGATGCCGACCGACCCGCCCGACGGCGAGAAGATGGCGGTGTTGATGCCGATGACCTCGCCGTTCAGGTTGAACATCGGGCCGCCGGAATTGCCGCGGTTGATCGAGGCGTCGGTCTGCAGGAAGTCGTCATAGGGACCGGCGTCGATGTTGCGCTGGCGCGCCGAGATGATGCCGGCGGTGACCGAACCGCCCAGGCCGAACGGGTTG
>JBKHVJ010000032.1:0-14789 GCA_046570145.1 Alphaproteobacteria bacterium | reverse complement strand
GCTTTCCAAGGAAGCGGCCGGAGGCCGGAAACGACGAAGGATCCGGCCGCCGGACCGGATCCTTGTCTTGCCGCCTGGGGATGTCAGGCAGACACGGCTCCAAGGGGCCCCAACTGGACCAGGGCTTCCGACAGTTCGGTGGAGGCTTCCGACAGTTCGACGATGGCCTCCGCATCGTTCACAATGCCGCCCGCTTCGAACTTCGCCACGGCATCCTTGCCGGTGGCAATCGCCTGCTCCGCCTTGGAGCGCGCAGCATTGTCGGCCTTGCTTCCCAGCGCTTCGAGTTTGGCGGTCACTTCGTTGATCAGGTTGACGACATCGTCGACGGCGCTCATTTCCAGAACCTTTTCCGAGAGGGATGGCTTAGAGGTGTAAATTCTCCAGTCATACACAACCCGAAATCCAGGCGCGAATCGATCCAAAAAGAATCCACCTGCATCGACAATCGGTTTTTTGATGCTTAAGGAGGAAATGATCTTGCTGGCCCGATACGGCTCGGACCTGCGGCTGGCGGGCTTTGCCCGGCAGACTCTGCCGCCGGGGCGGCGGGCGGGGGTAGTTTCTGCCACCCCCACCCGATGGCCGTTACCGGATGCCCATCACCGAGCGTCCGTCACCAGACGATGGACACCGGCGGCTTGTAGGCGGAGGCGGCGAACATCTGCCGCACCGCCAGTTCCAGCTTGATCTGCGCCTCCGACTTCTTGACGAAGGACAGGTCGATGTCGCCCAAGGGCTTCACCACGCAGCCGGAGCGGCTTAGGCTGCGCAGCGCCGCCTGGGACGCCTGCTGTTTTTCCTCGGGAATGGCGGTGACGGTGGCCGATCCCTCCGGCGGCCGGACGACGTAGAGGTCGAATTTCGGCATGGGCACTCTCCGTTCTGACGAAACGTCGGGTGCCCAGTCGCAAGCTCCGGGCCAGTTGCCGGAGCAGACCGTCAGCGCCGCACCATCGGCGCCAGATCCTTGCGGATGCCGGCGTCGAGCCGGGCGTTCAGGTCGTCTATCATCCGGCGGGTGATGTCGAGGAAGGTCGCTTCGCGGTCGGCCAGCGAGATGTTCTCCGCCACGGTGGTGGAATGGGTGACGGTGGAACGGGTCACGCCGCGGAAGCCGCCATTGCCGGTGTCCGGCACCTCGCCGGTGACTTCCACCTCGATCCGGCCGTCATAGCGCTGGGCCTGATCGTTGCTGAAATAGCCGGTGATGCCCTTCTTGGTGGGCAGCGCCACCTCGACGATGCTGGCGTCACGGATGGTGACGCGAACGCGTCCAGTCCCGCCGGCCGCCTGCAGCCGCTCCGCCGCCCAGCGCCGCACCGCCTCGGCCGGCGGCACCGCGGAGCGTCCCTCCACATGCTTTGCCCCCATCGGGCGGTAGGCGTCGACCACGTCGATGGTGCCGGCATTCAGGACGATCGGCCCGAAATTGGAGAAATCGACCGGCCGCGGCGCCGGCCGCGGCGGGGTGCTCTGGCAGGCGGCAAGCAGGAGGGTGGCCGTTCCGGCGGCAAGGACAAAGCGGCGCGACAGCATGGGGGCTCCGGTTCGCGGTTGCGGGAAAGAGTTGCTGGATAAGGAAAGGGGCGCGGCGCGGACGCCGCGCCCCCATGAACGCGTTGGTGTCGGACCCTATTCCCCGTCAGGAGGCAGGGCCATACACGCGGTCGAGATCCGCGTCGGTGAAGTGGTAGTCGGTCGAGCAGAACTGACAGGTCACCTCGACCCGGCCGTCGTCGATCTTCAGCTCCTGCACCTCTTCGCGGGGCAGGCTGCGCAGCATGGTCTCCACCCGCTCGCGGGAGCAGCGGCAGCCGAAGCGCAGCGCATGGCCCTCATAGATCCGCACCCCGTCCTCGTGGAACAGGCGGTAGAGCAGGTCGGACGCGGCGAGATCGGTCGACAGCAGCTCGTCGCCGGTGACGCTGGCCATCAGCACCATGGCGCGGCGCCAATCGTCTTCCTTGTCGGACGCGACCAGACCCTGCTCCTGCGGCAGGCGCTGGATCATGATGCCGCCGGTGCGCCACTGGCCGGGCGTGCCGTCCGGCTTGACCTCGCGGTCGACCGAGACGGACAGGCCGGTGTCGATCTGCTCGGACTGGCGGAAATAATGCTGCACGCAGTCGGTCAGCGTCTTGCCGTACAGCTCGACGATGCCCTGATAGCGGTCGGTGTCCTGACCCTGGTCCACCGTGAAGGCGATATAGCCCTTGCCGAGCAGTGCCGCGGCCGGGGCGATATCGACGTCCCGCTCGGCCTTGGCAAGCGCTTCCGGGTCGAACTGGGCATAGGCGCGCACGTCGCCGACCGAGGTGACGTCGGCCACCATCAGGCGGATCGGCCCGTCGCCCTTGGTCTGCAGGGTGAAGATGCCCTCGTACTTCAGCATGCTGGCGAGCAGCACGGCCAGCGTCGCCGTCTCCGCCAGGAAGCGGGCGACGGTGGGCGGATAGTCGTGGCGGGTCAGGATCTCGTCGATTGCCGGCCCCAGCTTGATGGTGCGGCCGCGCAGGCGCGACGCCTCGATCTGGAACGGCAGGACGAAATCATCGGTGAGCGGGCGGACGGACGGATCGTCCATAGGGCGGATTCCTTAAGACAGAGACCGGCGATACAGGCGTAGGGCGCAAGATCGGGGCGGGGAGGGGCCGAATCAAGGCCGGCAGGGCACCCATGCATGGGGTGGCCTGTGGGCGTGGGGGCGAGTTAGACCCCCACCCAACCTCCCCCGCCGGGCGGGGGAGGGACTACCGCCGCTCTCCCGTTTCAGCACTTGTCCCTCCCCCGCCGAGCGGGGGAGGTTAGGGTTGGGGCAAAACGTCAGTCCAGAACGCCCATGCACCAGCCGAGGATGGCCTTCTGGGCGTGCAGGCGGTTTTCCGCCTCGTCCCAGACCACCGAATGGCGGCCGTCGATCACGCCGTCGGTCACTTCCTCGTTCCGATGGGCCGGTAGGCAGTGCATGAACAGCGCGTCGGGGTGGGCGTGCGCCATCAGCGCCTCGTTCACCTGATAGGGGCTGAGGATCGCCGCGCGCTCGTCCACGTCGGTGTTGTGCATGGAGGCCCAGGCGTCGGTGATGACGCATTCGGCTCCGCGCACCGCCTCTTCCGGCGACTCGGTGACGACCAGACGGCCGGTGCCCTCGCGCTCCGCCCAGGCCAGCAGCTCCGGCGCCGGGCCGTAGACGGTGGGGCAGGCCAGACGCATCTCGAAGCCGAAGCGGACGGCGGCGTGCGCCCAGCTGACCGCGACGTTGTTGCAGTCGCCGAGCCAGGCGACGGTCCGGCCGTTGATCGGACCGCGATGCTCCTCGAAGGTCATCAGGTCGGCCATGATCTGGCAGGGGTGGGTCTGGTCGGTCAGGCCGTTGATGATCGGGATGCTGGCATGGGCCGCAAGCTCATGCACCCGCTCCTCGCCGGTGGTGCGGACCATCACCGCGTCGACGAAACGCGACAGCACGCGGGCGGTGTCGCCGATGGTCTCGCCGCGGCCCAGCTGCATGTCGTCGGGCTTCAGCACCACGACGTTGCCGCCGAACTGCTGCATGCCGACCTCGAACGACACGCGGGTGCGGGTCGAGGGCTTCTCGAAGATCAGGGCCAGCGAGCGGCCGGCCAGCAGGGTGGAATGGGCCAGCCGGTCCTTCTTCAGGTCGGCCTTGATGCGCACGGCATGGTCGAGCAGGCGGCGCAGGGTGGCGCCGTCCAGCCGGTCGATGTCGAGGAAATGCCGAACGCCGTCGTTGGCCGTGTTGTTGTCGCCGCTCATCCCACGCACTCCTGCGCCGTCCGGTCGAGAATCCCGACGGCTTCATTCACTTCGGCTTCGCCGATGTTCAGGGGCGGCAGCAGCCGCACCACATTGTCGCCGGCCGGAACCGACAGCAGGCCGTTGGCGCGCAGCTTCGCCACCACCTCGCCCACCGGCTGGCCCAGCTTCAGGCCCAGCATCAGGCCCTGGCCGCGCAACTCCAGGAACATCGCCGGATGCTTGGCGATCAGTTCCTCCAGGCTGCCGCGCAGGATGGCCGAGGTCTTCTGGACCTCGTCCAGGAAGCCCGGCGCCAGAACGACGTCCAGCACGGCGTTGCCCACGGCGGTCGCCAGCGGATTGCCGCCATAGGTCGAGCCGTGGGTGCCGGCGGTCATGCCCGATGCCGCACGTTCGGTGGCAAGGCAGGCGCCGAGCGGGAAGCCGCCACCGATCCCCTTGGCGACGCACATGACGTCCGGCGTGATGCCGGCCCATTCATGGGCGAAGAGCTTGCCGGTGCGGCCCATGCCGCACTGGATCTCGTCCAGGAACAGCAGAAGGCCGTGCTCGTCGCACAGCGCGCGCAAGCCGCGCAGGAACTCCACCGATCCGGCGCGGATGCCGCCCTCGCCCTGGATCGGCTCGACGCAGATGCCGCCGGTGGCAGGCGTGATCGCGGCGCGCACGGCGTCGAGATCGCCGAACGGCACCTGGTCGAAGCCGTCCAGCAGCGGGTCGAATCCGTGCACCAGCTTCTCCTGCTTGGCGGCCGAGATGGCGCCCAGCGTGCGGCCGTGGAAGGCCTGCTCGAAGGTGATGATGCGGTTCTTCTGCGGGTTGCCGGAGTCATAGTGATACTTGCGGACGGCCTTGGCGCCGCATTCCCACGCCTCCGCACCCGAGTTCGTGAAGAACACGGTGTCGGCGAAGGTGACCTCGGTCAGGCGCTTGCCGAGGCTCTCCTGCCCGGCGACCCGGAACAGGTTGGAGGTGTGCCACAGCTTGTTGGCCTGCTCGGTCAGCTTTTCCACCAGATAGGGATGCGCGTGCCCCAGGGCGTTCACCGCGACGCCGGCGGCGAAATCGAGGAATCGTCGCCCGTCGGTCGCGTAGAGATACGGACCTTGACCACGCTCGAACACGATGTCGGCGCGGGCGTATGTGGGCATAACGACGGGGATCACGGCTTTGGTCTCCCAAAAAGGAAAATCCGGCGGCCAAGGCTGGCCGCCGGGAACGGCAAATATCCGAAGATCGATCGGTTCTGTCAACGGATAGGGCGGAAAAGACGCAAGACTTTCCGGTGTTTCACGCCTTCAGCTTGTAGCCCGTCTTGAACATGCGCCAGGCCAGCCACCATAGACCGGCATTCACCCCCAGCATCACGATCACGCCCAGCCAGCGCGACCCGTCCGACGTGCCGATGAAGCCGTAGCGGAAACCGTCGATCATGTAGAAGAACGGGTCGAAATGGGCGATCCACCAGAAGACCGGCGGCAGGGTATCGACCGAATAGAAGGTACCGGACAGGAAGGACAGCGGCGTCACGACGAAGTTGGTCACCGCCGCGATGTTGTCGAACTTCTCCGACCAGACGCCGCCGACCAGCCCCAGCAGCGACAGCAGCATCGACGCCATCACCGCGTGGAACAGCACGAAGCCCGGATGCGGCATGTGCATCGGGATCACCGCCCAAATGGCGAGGCCGGTCACCAGACCGACCACGATGCCGCGGGTGACGCCGCCCAGCACGAAGCCGCTGACCAGCTCCATCGGCGACAGCGGCGGCATCAGGATGTCGACGATGTTGCCCTGGACCTTGGCGATCACGATGGAGGAGGAGGTGTTGGCGAAGGCGTTCTGCACCATCGCCATCATGATCAGGCCGGGGGCCAGGAATTGCAGATAGGGCGTCTCTCCGACCATCCGCACGGCCGAACCGAGCGACAGGGCGAACACCGCATAAAAGAGCAGGGTCGTCACCACCGGGGCCCAGACGGTCTGCTGGTGCACCTTGACGAAGCGCCGTACCTCGCGTGCGTAGAGCGTCCACAGGCCGATCCAATTGACGGAACCGACGTTGCGCGGCATGGGAGGAAGGGGAAGGGTCATCGCGTCACGATCTGCCTTTTGGGACCCGGTGCCGGCGGCCATGGCCGGAGGAACCGGAGCTGTTTCGCCAGGAAAGGGCGCCGGGAAGGTCACGGACTGCCAAGAAAGTCACGGACTTTACTTGCGGCCCACCCGTCCGGCAACCGCCGCCGCCGAAGGGACTGCCATGAACACCGACGACAAGCGCCCATCTTCGCCGGCCCGCAAGCCGCCCAGGCGCGTCACGCCCCAGTATCTGGAGAACGCGGCGCTGCATTATCTGGAACGCTTCGCCAGCTCGACCGCCAACCTGCGCCGGGTGCTGATGCGCAAGGTCGACCTGTCGGCCAAGGCCCACGGCACGGACCGCGAGGAGGGCGCCCGCTGGGTCGACGAACTGCTCGCCCGCTATGTCCGCAGCGGCCTGCTGAACGACGAGACCTATGCCCGCATGCGGACCGAAAGCCTGCACCGCCGCGGCGCCTCTACCCGGTTGATCGCGCAGAAGCTGGCCGGCAAGGGAATCGGCCGCGACGAGGCGGACAAGGCGCTGGACAGCCTGCGCGAGGATGTCGGGCCGGATCTGGACCTGACGGCGGCGCTGGCGCTGGCGAAGCGGCGACGGCTGGGGCCCTATCGGCGGCCGGAGCAGCGCGAGGCGCACCGCGAGAAGGACATGGCGGCGCTGGGGCGTGCCGGCTTCGGCTATGAGATCGCCCGGCGGGTGGTGGATGCGGAGGACCCGGAGGAGGTGTTGGGGGAGTGAGGATGCGACCCCCACCCTGACCCTTTCCCGCTCTCGGCGGACCAAAGGTCCGCCTGTCGCGTCAGCACAAAGCGTATCTTTGTGCGAGAGCTGGGCGGGGGAGGTTGGGTGGGGGTCTGACTTCGCTAGTTGCAGGCCCCCAGAAACGACGAAACGCGCGGCACCCTTTCGGATGTCGCGCGCCGCTCTCTTACCGGGAGTCGGAATCGTCCTGTACGCGTCCTAAATCTCGCTAGCGGAGCGGCAAGCGCCCCGCCTCAGCACACCAAACGCGCCCCAGATGCCGGGAAGCGATCAGGCCGCGGCCTGCTGCTTCTCCTGGGCCTTGGAAATCCGGCGCTTGATGCGACGGGCATCCAGGCTCAGCACGGCGTCCTTCGCGTCGAGCAGGAAGGCGTCGAGGCCGCCCTTGTGCTCGATCGAGCGGATCGCGTTCACCGAGAGGCGCAGACGCACCAGCTGCCCCAGGCTGTCGCTGAGCAGCGACGTTTCCTGGAGGTTCGGCTGGAAGCGGCGACGATTCTTGTTGTTGGCGTGGCTGACGTTGTTGCCAAACTGCGTGCCCTTGCCGGTCACGGAGCACCGACGTGCCATCGGACTGATCCTTTACTTTAGCAAATGAAACCCGGTAACGGACGGCCTGCCGCCCGAAGGAGGCCGCTATATAGTCGAACAAAAGCGCCGTCGTCAAGCCGGGATCCGCGATGAACCCATCAAAACCTGAGTCGTCGCGGGACTGTGGAGAGTCGAAGCGCGGCGGCCTCTTCGATCTGGCGAAGAGACGCGCCGCGCCCGGTCTTTCTCTAAATGCCTTGTCCTGACGGGTGTCAGTTCACGGCGGTGGAGGTCTTCGACGCCGGCTTGGCGGCGCGGCGCGGCGCCGGCTTGGCCGCGGCCTTCGCCTCGGCGGCAATGGCGGCGGCCGGAGCGGCCTTCTCGGCCTTTACCGTGTCGACCAGCGTCTCGACGGAAACCTCGACCGGCTTGGCGGCGGCGGTGGCGGCGACCGGAGCGGTCTCCGCGGCCTTCACCGGGGCGGGCTCCGGAGCGGCCTGCGGGGCTTCAATCACCGGAGCCGGGGCTTCCACCTTGGGGGCTTCGACTTTCGGCATCTCGACCACCGGGGCGGCAACCGTCACCGGAGCCGGCTGCGGCGCCTCGGCCTTCGGGGCCGGGGCGGCGGCGGGAGCAGCATCGGCGGCGGGCACCGGAAGGGTGGTGATCTCGGCGGCGATCTTGGTGGAGACGTCCAGGAAGCCCTGAACGCCCTCGGTCACGCGGGCCTGGGTGGTGGACATCCAGTCACGCTGCAGCGCGGCCAGATCGGCGGGGGTCCGGGCCTTGCCCAGCCCGGCGGCCAGACGGCTGGCGTCATTGACCGAGGCGGTCATGCCGTCGAACCAGCGGCGATAGCCGTCCTGGACCAGGGTGGCGACGCGCGCGGATTTGGCGGCTGTGGTCTGGGCGTTGGTCTTGAGAAGGGTCAGGACGGCGGCGGGGGTCGGCTGAGCGGTCATGGCGTTGTCTCCCGTGGAAAAGGCACATTGGCGGAAACGGAAAGGCCGCTCCGGCGTAACCCCAGGAGACCGCGGGCACCCCGGCCCAAGCGACAGACACTGATCGACAAGGTCGAATCGGCGCACGCCGCCCCTTTCCCGCCCGATGCAGAATAGCCCTACGGTTGGTGCGGCGCAACGAATTTGTTGCGGTGCAACATAAGCTGAACGGGTTATGCGCCGCCTGTTTGGTCGAGGAAGCGCCCCAGGAGAGTGTGGGCCGCCGCTGCGGGGATGGTCGTGCCGGCGGTCACCTCCGCTTCGAGTCGCGCCAGATCGGCCCGCACGGCCGGATGGGCGCGGAAGCGGTCGATCAGCGTCTCGCGGATCTCGCTCCACAGCCAGGCGCGGGCCTGCTCCGCCCGGCGGGTGGCGCGGGCGCCGTTGGCTTCGGTCAGGGCCTTGTGCTCGCCGATGGTGTCCCACACCGTGTCGATCCCCACCTTCTGCACGGCGGAGCAGCTGAGCACCGGCACCCGCCAGTCGCCATGGCGCAGCAGGGCCAGCGCGTGGCGATAGTCGGCGACGGTATGGCGGGCGGTGGCGGCGAGGTCGCCGTCGGCCTTGTTGACGACGACGAGGTCGGCCAGTTCGACGATGCCCTTCTTGATGCCCTGCAACTCGTCGCCGCCGGCCGGCAGCAGCAGCAGCATGAACAGGTCCACCATGTCGGCCACCGCGGTCTCCGACTGGCCGACGCCGACCGTCTCCACCACGATGACGTCGAAGCCGGCGGCTTCGCAGATCAGCATCGCCTCGCGCGTGCGGCGCGCCACCCCGCCCAGCGTCGCACCCGCCGGGGAGGGACGAATGAAGGCGTCGGGCTCGCGCGACAGGTCGACCATGCGGGTCTTGTCGCCCAGGATGGAGCCGCCGGTGCGCTGCGACGACGGATCGACCGCCAGCACCGCGACCTTGTGCCCCAGCCCGATGACATGCAGCCCGAACGCTTCGATGAAGGTCGATTTTCCCACCCCCGGCACACCGGAGATTCCGAGTCGCACCGAGTTGCCGGTGTGGGGCAGCAGCGCCGCCAGCAGCGCGTCGGCGGTGGCGCGATGGTCGGCGCGCGTCGATTCGATCAGCGTGATCGCACGGGCCAGCGCCCGCCGGTCCCCCGACCGGACGGCCCCCGCGAGTTGGGTCGCGAGGCGGGCGGCGTCTTGCGGGGCGGTGTCGGTCATGGCGTCGGCGTCGGTCTGTGCGAGGGGAGGGCTACCCTACCCGCGGAGCGGTTCGGGATAAAGTCTCCGCCTCACGCCGACGCCTCACGCCAATACTTCACGTCCGCACCGCCGGCGACTCCACCGCCTCCAGGTTCAGCGCGGCGGCGAGCAGGGCGCGGGTGTAGTCCTCGCGCGGCTCCTCGAAGATGCGCTGGGTCGGACCCTGTTCGACCACCTTGCCGTCCTTCATCACCATGACGTGGCTGGACAGCGCCCGCACCACCCGCAGATCGTGGCTGATGAACAGGTAGGCCAGGTTGTGGCGGGCCTGGATGTCGCGCAGCAGGTCGACGATCTGCGCCTGCACCGACATGTCGAGCGCCGAGGTCGGCTCGTCCAGCACGACGAATTTCGGCTTCAGCACCAGGGCGCGGGCGATGGCGATGCGCTGGCGCTGGCCGCCGGAGAACTCGTGCGGGTAGCGGTTGCGCGCCTCGGGCGGCAGCCCGACCTCCTCCAGCGCGCGGGCGACCATCGCCTCGCGTTCCTTGGCATCGCCGATGCCGTGGATGCCCAGCCCCTCGCCGATGATCTGGCCGACCGACAGGCGGGGCGACAGGCTGCCATAGGGGTCCTGGAAGACGATCTGCATCTCCCGCCTCAGTCCCCGCAGGCGCTTCGGCTGCCAGCCCTGGATGTCGGTGCCGTCGAAGCGGATGGCGCCCTCGCTGGCGTGCAGCCGCAGCAGGGCCAGCCCCAGCGTCGTCTTGCCCGACCCCGATTCGCCGACGACGCCGACGGTGTGGCCGCGGCGGACCGCCACGTCGACGCCATCCACCGCCTTCACATGGCCGACGGTGCGGCGCAGCAGCCCCTTCTTGATCGGGAAATGCACCTTCAGCTTGTCGGCGGCCATCACCTCCGCCGCATCCTCCGGCGGCGACAGCGGGTTGCCGCGCGGCTCGGCCGACAGCAGTTTCTGGGTGTAGGGATGGCGCGGGCGGATGAACAGGTCGTCGACCTTGGCCTGCTCGACGATCTCGCCCTGGTTCATCACGCAGACGCGGTCCGCCATCTTGCGCACCACGCCGAGATCGTGGGTGATCAGCAGCAGCGCCATGCCGAACCGGCTTTGCAAATCCTTCAGCAGCGCCAGGATCTGCGCCTGGATGGTGACGTCGAGCGCCGTCGTCGGCTCGTCGGCGATCAGCAGGTCGGGTTCGTTGGCCAGCGCCATGGCGATCATCACGCGCTGGCGCTGGCCGCCCGACAATTCGTGCGGGTAGGCGGTCAGCCGCTTTTCCGGATCGGGCAGGCCGACGAGGCGCAGCAGCTCCAGCGTGCGGGCGCGGGCCGCGCCGGTCGACAGGCGCTTGTGCAGGAACAGGGTCTCGTTGATCTGCCGCTCGATGCTGTGCAGCGGGTTCAGCGAGGTCATCGGCTCCTGGAAGATCATGGCGATGCGGTTGCCGCGCACCTGCCGCAGGGTCTTCTCCTCGGCGCCCAGCAGCTCGGTGTCGCGGAAGCGGATCGAGCCGGCGGGGTGGTGCGCCATCGGGTAGGGCAGCAGCTGCAGGATCGACAGCGCCGTCACCGACTTGCCGGAGCCCGATTCGCCGACGAGCGCCAGCGTCTCGCCCTTCTGTATGTCGAAGGACACGCCCTTGACGGCCTGGGTCGCGCCGGCGCCCGACCGGAAATCGACGCGCAGGCCCCGCACGGACAGAAGGTCGGGATTGGGGGGCATGATGGTCATGTCGGGCTCTTGAGGGTCGTCATCGTCACTCCGCCGCCTCCTTGCGCGCAGCCGTCGTCGCGGCGGCGTCTCCCGGCAGCGCGGTGGACATCTGGGCGATGGTCTTGCGCGGGTCGAAGGCGTCGCGTACCGCCTCGCCGATGAAGATCAGCAGGCTCAGCATGATCGCCAGAACGAAGAAGGCGGTCAGGCCCAGCCAGGGCGCCTGCAGGTTGGCCTTGCCCTGGGCCAGCAGCTCGCCCAGCGACGGCGAGCCGGGCGGCAGGCCGAAGCCGAGGAAGTCCAGCGCCGTCAGCGTGGTGATCGAGCCGTTGAGGATGAAGGGCATGAAGGTCAGCGTCGCCACCATGGCGTTGGGCAGCACATGGCGCACCATGATGGTGACGTCGCCGGCGCCCAGCGCCTTGGCGGCGCGCACGTAATCGAGGTTGCGCGCCCGCAGGAACTCCGCCCGCACCACATGGACAAGGGCAGTCCAGGAGAACAGCAGCAGCAGGCCCAGCAGCCACCAGAAGGTCGGCGTCACCACGCTGGCCAGGATGATCAGCAGGAACAGGGTGGGAAGCCCTTGCCAGATTTCGATGAAGCGCTGGAACAGCAGGTCGGTCAGGCCGCCGAAATAGCCCTGGACCGCACCCGCCGCCACGCCGACGACGGAGGAGAAGGCGGTCAGCACCAGACCGAACAGCACCGAGATGCGGAAGCCGTAGATCAGCCGCGCCACCACGTCGCGCCCCTGGTCGTCGGTGCCCAGCCAGTTGTCGGCGGACGGCGGGGCCGGGGCGGGGACCGGCAGGTTGTAGTTGATGGTGCGGTAGCTGTAGGGAATCGGCGGCCAGACCATCCAGCCCTTGGCCTGGATCAGGTCGCGGACGTAGGGGTCGCGGTAATCGGTCTCCGTCTCGAACTCGCCGCCGAAGGTGGTCTCGGGGTAGGTCTGGAAGACCGGCCAGTAATACTGGTTCTCGTATTCGACCAGCAACGGCTTGTCATTGGCGATGAACTCCGCCCCCAGCGAGAGGACGAACAGCACCAGGAAGATCCAGAAGGACCAGAAACCGCGGCGGTTCGCCTTGAAATTGGCCAGCCGGCGCCGGGTCAGCGGAGTCATCACACCCTCCGCGATTCGAAGTCGATGCGGGGATCGACCATCACATAGGTGATGTCGCCGACCAGATTCATGATCAGCCCCAGCAGCGTGAAGAAGTACAGCGTGCCGAACATCACGGGATAGTCGCGGTTGATCGCCGCTTCGAAGCCCAGCAGCCCCAGCCCGTCGAGCGAGAAGATCACCTCGATCAGCATCGCGCCGGTGAACAGGATGCCGATGAAGGCGCCGGGGAAGCCGGCAATGACGATCAGCATGGCGTTGCGGAAGACATGGCCGTACAGCACCCGGTTTTCCGTCAGGCCCTTGGCCCGTGCGGTGGTGACGTACTGCTTGCCGATCTCCTCCATGAAGGAGTTCTTGGTCAGCATGGTCAGGCCGGCGAAGCCGCCGATCACCATGGAGATCACCGGCAGCGCCATGTGCCAGAAATAGTCGATGATCTGCTTGTACCAGGGCAGGTCGCCCCAATTGTCGGACACCAGCCCGCGCAGGGGGAACCAGTCGAGATAGCGCCCGCCGGCGAACACCACGATCAGCAGCACCGCGAACAGGAAGCTGGGGATCGCGTAGCCGACGATGACCACGCCGGAGGTCCAGACGTCGAAGGGCTGGCCGTCGCGCACCGCCTTGGCGATGCCCAGCGGGATGGAGACCAGATAGACGATCAGCGTCGTCCAGATGCCGAGCGATATCGACACCGGCATCTTTTCCAGAACCAGATCGACCACGCGACGGTCCCGGAAGTAGCTGGTTCCGAAATCGAACACGATGTAGTTCGACATCATGTGGATGAAACGTTCGTGGATCGGCTTGTCGAAGCCGAATTCCTTCTCCAGCTGCTTGATGAAGGCGGGGTCCAGTCCTTGGGCGCCACGATACTTGCCGCCGCTGTCGCCAGCGGTCTGGTTCTGGCGCTGGGCGGTGTTGGCGTCGCCGCCGGCGGTGCCGCCGATGCGCGACGTCGCCTCCACCGCGGTGCCCTGGACGCGGGCGATCATCTGCTCGATCGGGCCGCCGGGGGCGATCTGAACGATCAGGAAATTGATCACCATGATCCCGAACAGGGTCGGGATGATCAGCAACAGGCGGCGGATGATGTAGGCCAGCATCGCGGGTGTCCCGACCCTCCCCAATCCTCAAGGATAAGACAGCTTAAACCAGACCGTTGCGCAGGTCAGACAGTTCAGGGAGCCGTGCGGCGCGCGCTGTTGGCCAGCTTGGCGTTCTTTTCCGCATCGATCCACCAACTGTCCGTGAAGCCCAGACCGTATTTCGGGGCAACCGCGGGATGGGAGAAACGGTTCCAATAGGCGACGCGGTAGACGGTGTCGTGCCAATGCGGGATGACGTACCAGTTCCACAGCAGCACGCGGTCCAGCGCGCGGGTGGCGGTGATCAGCGCCTCGCGGTCCGGGGCGGCGATCAGCGTTTCCACCAGCTTGTCGATGGCCGGGTTCCTGATGCCGATGGCGTTGCGGCTTCCCGGCTGGTCGGCGCGCGAGGATTCCCAGTAATCGCGCTGCTCGTTGCCGGGTGACAACGACTGTGCGAACCGCTCGATGATCATATCGTAATCGAAATTATCGGTGCGGTTCTGGTACTGCGCGCTGTCGACCACGCGGATCTGCGCCTCGATGCCGGCGCGTTCCATATTGCGGACGAAGGGCTGGACGATGCGCTCCATGTCGGCCTGGACCAGCAGGATTTCGAAGCGGAAGGGCTGGCCCTGCGCATTGGTCAGCTTGCCGTTCTTCAGTTCCCACCCGGCCTCCTTCAGCAGACCCAGCGCGGTGCGCAGGTTGCCGCGGATGTTGCCGCTGGCGTCGGTCTTCGGCGGCTCGAAGGGCTCGGTGAACACCTCGTCCGGGATCTGGCCGCGGAAGGGCTCCAGCAGCTTCAGCTCGGCGGGGGAGGGCAGGCCGGTGGCCGCCAGTTCGGTGTTGGAGAAATAGCTCTTGGTGCGCTGGTAGAGGCCGTAGGACAGGTTGGCGCGCGTCCATTCATAATCGAACAGGTAATTCAGCGCCTCGCGCACGCGGCGGTCCTCGAAGATCGGGCGGCGGATGTTGAAGGCGAAGGCCTGCATGCCCTGCGGGTCTTCGTGCTTCAGCTCCTCCTTGATGATCTGGCCGTTCTGCACTGCCGGGACATTGTAGCCGGTGGTCCAGTTCTTCGACGAATTCTCCAGCCGGAAATCATAGGCGCCGGCCTTGAATGCCTCGAACGCCACGTCGAGATCGCGGTAATAGTCGTAGCGGATGCGGTCGAAATTGTAGCGGCCGCGGTTGATCGGCAGGTCCTTGGCCCACCAGTCCTGCACCCGCTCATAGGTGATGGCGCGGCCGGCCTGCACGTCGACCACCTTGTAGGGACCGCTGCCGATCAGCGGCTCCAGCGTCGTGGTGGCGAAATCGCGGTTGGCGAAGGCGTGCTTGGGCAGAACCGGCAACTGGCCCATGATGACTGGCAGCTCGGGATTGTTGCCATCCCGGAACGAGAATTTGACCGTGCGCTCTCCGGTCTTCTCCGCCTTCACCACGTCGGCGTAGTAGGTGCGGTAGAGAGATCGGAAGAGCAC
>JBKHVJ010000031.1:0-12333 GCA_046570145.1 Alphaproteobacteria bacterium | reverse complement strand
CCGCCGTCTACAACACCTTCAACCTCCAGCGCCACCTGGTCTCCCGCCGCACCCTGCGCACCTTCCGGGCACAGGCCGTGGCCGACTGGCAGGCCGCCACCGCCGCGGCATGAACCAGGTGCGAAGTGCGCAAGTTCTACTTGTCGACTCAGTTGCCGTGACAAAGCCCCGGTAGCTCAACGTGAACCGCAGATACAGCCAGATCGCATGCTGAATGATCGCGGGCGGGAAGTGGTGGCGGGCATACGAGAGCGGCGTCATCCCGCGAGGTTACCGTCACGACCGACAGGCCACCATCGTTCCCGTGACAATGCCCGGGGAAATCCTTGGGCAGCATTCGCCATTGGCACCCAGTCATCGCGATGTACAGGATGCCGTTCAGAACCGCACGCAGATCCGTCGTCCACGGCCGACCGAGCCGCCGGGGGCGCGGCAGAAGTGGTTCGATGACACCCCACTCCGCATCCGTCATATCGCTTGAATACCGGAGCTCGTCCCGCCGATACTCCAACCGGGTGATTTCAGTCCAGACCATCTTGGGAAACCCTCGTAGCTCGCAACCACGAACGAATCACAAGACACTGAAATCACTCAATTCCTTTCCGGTCAGCCATTTAAAGATCGATGTTCGGCTCCGGCTCTGCTGCAGTGCCGTGGCTTGAAGCCGCCAACAGGTTGGCACGAACCAGCGTCAGGTGATGAAGCAATTCGGCACGGGCTTTTGCCCCGTCGCGGTCGAGCAGGGCGGAGACGATGCGGCGATGCTGTTCCTGATAAACCGCCCGGCGCTGGGGCGTGACGCTGCGCGCCTTCAGCCGGCCCCACTCCGGCTGGTTGCGGATGTCGTTGATGGCGTCATAGATGTCCATCAGCAGGCCGTTCTTCGTCGCGGCGATGATGGCGACGTGGAGCATTCCGTCCCAATGCTCGAAGTCGGCAACGTCGCGGGCCTGATCGGCGCGCAGCAGATAGTCCTCAAGCCGCTGCAGATCCGCGGCGTTCGCCCGGCTGGCGGCCAGCTCCGCCGCCAGCGGCTCGACCATCAGCCGCACCTCCATCACCTCGGTCGGGCTGGCGCCGTGGATGCGCCGGACGAGGGTCTCGCCGTCCTGCGATCCGATCAGGCGGAGGGCTGCGCCGAGTGCCGGTTCCGGCGAGCCCGAGACGAAGGAGCCGCGGCCGACATGGCGGACGATCTTTCCCTGATCCTCCAACTGGCGCAGGCTTTTGCGCAGGGTGTTGCGGGAAACCCCGAAGCGCTTTTCCAAGTCCCGCTCCGTTGGCAGCTTGGTGCCCGGGCCCCAACTGCCATCGGCGATGTTGCGCTCGATGAACTGCACGACGGCGTTTGCGCCGTTGGCCGCCCGATCCCTGAGATTCAGCGAGTCCATGCCCCTCCTCGCTCCGAGAATTTGCTCCAAACGTGAGCCAATTCTATCCAGCTCCTCCGCTCCGCGCAATACAATCCTTCAACGTTCTTCACGACCAAAGGTCATATTTCCGTTTTTCAGTTGACCAAACAATCACCACGCTGGCCTAATTGGCTCACAAGCCTTTCTGCGGTGCCGGTTTGGCCGGTAAATGGCTCAACAATGGGGCAAGAAGGAAACGCCATGAAGTTTGCGACCATCCAGCTTGATGGACGCCGCGCCGTCGCGGTCATCGATCCGGACAAGAACCGGGTTTGGCCGTTGGAGTCACTCCTCGGCGAAGCGGTGGACGATCTTCTCGACGTCATCCGCCGCTACGACGAGGTCAAGGGGCGGATCGCCATCGAAGGGGACGGAATCAGCCTCTCCCGCGTCCGGCTGGAGGCGCCCATTCCGCGCCCGGCGCGCAACATTTTCTGCGTCGGCAAGAACTACCACGACCATGCCCACGAATTCGCCGGCAGCGGCTATGACAGCAGCACCACCGGTTCCGCCGACGCCGTGCCGGCCCTGCCGATCTTCTTCACCAAAGTCCCCGAAAGCGTCATCGGGCCTGACGAGGCCATCCTCTATCCGCGCGGCATCAGCGAGCAGATCGATTACGAAGTCGAACTGGCGCTGGTGATCGGCAAGGGCGGCAAGAACATCGCGCCGGAGGATGCGTATCGGCATGTCTGGGGCTACACCGTCATCAACGACGTGACCGCCCGCGATGTCCAGGCGCGCCACAAGCAGTGGCTCCTGGGCAAGTCCTTCGACACCTTCTGCCCGATGGGGCCGTGGGTGGTCACCGCGGACGAGCTCGATCCGACCAACCTGGAGGTGAAGACCTGGGTCAACGGCGAGCTGAGACAGAACGCCAACACCCGCGACCTGATCTTCGACATTCCCACCTTGGTCGCGACGGCGTCCGCCGGGATCACGCTGTACCCCGGCGACATCATCGCCACCGGCACCCCGGCGGGCGTCGGACTCGGCTTCTCTCCGCCGAAATTCCTGTTCCCCGGCGACCGCGTCACGGTCGAGGTCAGCGGCATCGGCGCGCTGACAAACACCCTGGCCTGACGGGCGAAAGACGATCATCAACCGAAGAGAGGCGCTTATGGCACCGCAATTGGCCGTCGAGGTGCACGGCAACGGCGATCCGGTCCTCCTGGTCCACGGACTTGGCGGAACCTCGAACGTGTTCGGTCCGCAGGTCGGCGTTCTGTCGCGTTTCTTCCAGTGCATCCGGCCCGACCTTCCCGGGTCCGGGCGCAGCCCGGCCGACGGACAGCTGTCCATCGCCGGTCTCGCCGAGGCGATCGAAGGCGTGATGGACGAGCGCGGCCTCGACCGCGTTCATCTGGTCGGCCACTCGCTCGGCACCATCGTCTGCCAGCATGTCGCCGTCCGGTGTCCGAACCGTGTCCGCAGCCTTGCACTGATCGGCCCGCTCCACGCGCCACCCGATGCCGCCCGTCCGGTCATCCGCGACCGCGCGACCAAGGCGCGGGCGGAAGGCATGGTCGGCATCGCCGACGCCATCGTCCAGGCCGGCACCTCGGCGGACACCAAGGCCAACCGGCCGGAAGTCGCGGCCCTCGTCCGCGAGATCCTGATGCGCCAGGACCCGGAAGGCTACGCCCGCACCTGCGAGGCGCTGGCTGCCGCGGAACCGGCGGACGTCTCCCGGATCGCCTGCCCGACGCTGCTGGTCACCGGCGACGAGGACGGCACGGCCCCGCCGACCGCCGTGCGGGCGCTCCACCGGAAGATCGCCGGATCGTCCCTGCGCCTTCTTGACCGCTGCGGCCACTGGACGACCTTCGAACGCCCCGCCGAAGTGAACGAGGCGCTGATGAACTTCCTGTTCTCGGTGGACTGATGGGCGCGCCGCCGGTTGCCGTGCGGCACATCCTGGCGGTGTGCCGCACCTGCCACCGCTACGCCCCGCCCCGCCCCGGCGAGCCGACGCCGGGGGAGCGGCTCGCCGACCGGCTGGAGACGTTGATCGCCGGAACCGGGCTGGCTGAGCGGCTGACCCTGCGGCGGGTGGAATGCCTCAGCGGCTGCCGATACCCCTGCAACGTGTCGCTGTCCGCCTTCGGCAAGACCCGGCTGCGCTTCAACGGCGTCGGCCTGGAGCAGGCGGAACCGCTGGTCCTTCTGGCGCACCGCTATCTGGACAGCACCCGCGGCGAGGTGCGCGGGGATGCCGGACCGCTCGGGCTGGAGACCCGCATCGCCTCCGCCGTCCCGCCCCCGGCTGCAACGAACTGAGACCCACGAGGAACCGAGGCGACCACGCACGAACGATCACTCACCCCACACCCACCCGCGGCGAGGCGCCAGGACCAAGAAGCTGCCCCCGCAACCGGAGGAAACAATGCCAACGACCCTGTTCACCAATGTCCAGATTCTCGACAGCACCGGTGAGAAGCCCTACGCCGGGGAAGTGCTCGTCCAGGGCAACCGGATCGCCGAGGTTGCCCGGCAGGCCGGCACCATCTCCCACGAGGCGCACCGGGTCGTCGATGGTGGCGGCGCCACGCTGATGTCCGGCCTGTGCGACGCGCACACCCACTTCAGCTGGATCAACCAGGCCGGCCTGGACCCCATCGGCCTGATGCCGGTCGAGGAGCACATCCTGGAGGCGGCGGACAATGCCCGCACCTACCTCGACTGCGGCTACACGATGTGCGTCGGCGCGGCGGCGGCCAAGCCGCGCCTGGACGTCGTGGTCCGCGACTACATCAACAAGGGCCGCATTGCCGGTCCACGCTACCTCGCCAACGGCCCGGAGATCGCCACCATCGGGGGCCTGGGCGACCTGAACCCCAGCCATGTCGGCGCCTACACCTTCGTGGAGGTCGTCAACGGCCCCTACGAGATGCGCGCCTGCGTCCGCCGCCTGCTGAAGGAGGGCGTCGATCTCATCAAGCTGAACCTCTCCGGCGAAGAGATCACCAAGTGCAAGGCGGAAGACACCCCGATGGCCGAGGACGAGATCGCCGAGGCGGTCCGCGAGGCCCATCGCAAGAAGGGGGTGCGCATCTGCGCCCACGCGCGCAGCGCGGAATCGGTGAAGCTCTGCGTCAAATACGGCATCGAGATCATCTATCATGCCAGCTTCGCCGACGAAGAGGCGCTGGACCTGCTGGAGGCCAACAAGGACAAGCACTTCGTCGCCCCCGGCCTTGCCTGGGTCTACCAGACCTGCCACGCCGCGGCCGACTGGGGCATCACCGAGGAGGTCGCCCGCAACATGGGCTATTTCCGTGAGCTCGAGTCCGCGATCGAGACCATGAAGGCGATGCGCAGGCGCGGGATCCGCGTGCTGCCCGGCGGCGATTACGGCTTCGCCTGGACCCCGCACGGCACCTACGCCAAGGACCTGGAATATTTCGTCGAGCTTCTGGGCTTCACCCCGATGGAGGCGATCCAGTCGGCCACCCTGCTGGGCGGCGAGATCATGGGGCGGCCGGGCGAGTTGGGGCTGGTGCGCAACGGCTATCTGGCCGACCTGATCCTGCTGGACGGCGACCCGCTGCAGGACATCACGCTGTTCCAGGACCGGAGCCGCATTCTGGCGATCATGAAGGACGGCTCCTTCCACAAGGAGATGACGCCGCCGGCCCGCGCGCAGGTCAGCGTCGCCGCCTGAGGGCGGCGCATCCCGCCGCAGCCGCGACCCCTCCCCTGCGAAGCTCTCGCACAAAGCTTCGCTTTGTGCTGACGCGACAGGCGGACCGTAGGTCCGCTGAGAGCGGGGGAGGGAACGGGCGGGCTTTGTGCCCTCCATCCCCAGCATCGGGGCCGCCAAGCATGAGATTTTATATTCTCCTGTCGCTGAACGCGTTGACCGTGGCATCGCTGTACTTCCTGGTGGCCAGCGGCTTCTCGCTGATCTTCGGGCTGCTGCGGACCGTCAACATGGCACATGGCGCCTTCTATCTTCTGGGCGCCTATGTCGGGTACGACATCGCGTCCTACACGGGGTCGTGGCTGCTTGGGCTGGCGGGGGGGGCGGTCGCCGTGGCCGCCGTCGGACTGGCGATGCATCTGACGCTGCTGCGCACGCTGGGTGGCGACGAGCTGCGGCAGGCGCTGGTTACCATCGGCTTCGCCATCGTGGTCGGCGACCTGCTGCTGGCCCGTTACGGCGGCATCACCTACCAGTTCTCCCCGCCCGAAATCCTGTACGGCACGACGCCCATGCCGGTGATCCGAGGCTATCCGACGATCCGCCTCGTGGTCATCGCCAGCGCGCTTCTGGTTGGGCTGGGCCTGTGGCTGCTGATCCACCGCACCAGGCTGGGCATGCTGATCCGCGCCGGGGTGGATGACCGCGAAATTCTCTCGGCCATGGGCTTCAACGTGCAGCGGGTGCTTCTGCTCGTCTTCGCGCTCGGCGCCGGTCTGGCAGGGCTGGCCGGAGTGATCGGCGGCAGCGCCCTCTCCATCTCTCCAGGGGAAGATGCGCGGTTCCTGTTGTCCTCGCTGGTCGTGGTCATCATCGGCGGCATGGGCAGTCTGGCCGGGGCGGCGCTGGGCGCGCTCCTGATCGGCTTCGCCGAACAGTTCGGCCTCGCCTTCATCCCGAACTACGCGACCCTGCTGACCTTCCTGCTGATGGTCGCGGTCCTGGCGGTTCGGCCCCAGGGACTTCTCGGACGGGGATGACGCCGATGCCTCAACAATTCCTTCGCCATCCCGTCCTGTGGCTTGCCCTGGCCGGACTGGCCTTCCCGCTGATCGCCGGCGAATTCTGGGTCGGCACCGTCGCCGCCCGCGTGCTGATCATCGGCACCATGGCGCTGAGCCTGACCTTCCTGACCTCCAGCGCCGGGCTGGTGTCCTTTGCCCAGGCCGGGGTGGCGGGCGTGGCCGGCTACACGCTGGCGCTTTTGTCGCCCAACATCACCGGCGTGGGCGTGGTGGTGCCCTGGCCCCTGGCGGTTGGCGCGGCGTTGGTCACGGGAACGCTGGCGGGCCTGTTGGTCGGCTGGGTGTCGGTGCGGTCCAGCGGCATCTACCTGCTGATGATCACGCTGGCGATGTCGGTCAGCCTGTTCTACCTCGTCTCGCAGAACACCGAGATCTTCAACGGTTTCGACGGCATCAACGGGCTGAAGCCGCCGGAACTGTTCGGCATGGACCTGCGGGCGCCCATCCCCTTCTACGGCATGGCTCTGGCCGCTGCCGTCCTGTCGGCCGCCGCGGTCATGCATCTGGACCGCACGCCTTTCGGCCTGCAGCTGCACGCCCTGCGCAATGCCCCGCGGCGGGTCGCGGCGCTCGGCTTCAGCACCACGCTCCTGCGCATCGCCGCCTTCGGCATCGCCGGGCTGATCGCGTCGGTGGGCGGCGTCCTGAACACGTGGTTCAGCGGCCAGATGTCGCCGGGTGCGGTGGACGTGCACGCGGCGGTCAACCTGCTGGTCGTCGCGGTGCTGGGCGGCATCCGGCACCCGCTGGGCGCCTTTCTCGGGGCCGCCGCCTTCGTTCTTCTGGAGAACTACGCCGCGTCGGTCATCGACCGCGAGCGCTTCAATCTGGTGATTGGGGCCGTCTTCATCGTGATCGTCCTCTTCGCGAAGGAAGGCCTGATCGGACTGATCCAACAACTGCGCGCGCAGATCAAGCCGGCCTGGACCGGCATGTGCGCGAAAAACGGGAGGAAAGCGGTATGAAGACGACCTTGCACACGATTCTGGGCGCCGCTCTGGGCGCCACGGCTCTGCTGTCCGGCACGGCCTTGTCCCCCGCCTTTGCCCAGGACATCCGCCTCGGCGCGTTGGCCACCCTGGAAGGCCCCTTCGCCCAATCGGGCCTGGACGGGATGCGCGGCGTCGAGCTGGCCGTGGATGCCTTCGAGGGCAAGGTGGCCGGGAAGCGGATCGTGCTGGTGAAGGAATCCTCCAACGCCAAGCCGGACGTGGCGGTCGCCAAGACCCGCAAGCTGATCGAGCAGGACAAAGTGGACATCGTCGTCGGCCCGCTGTCCGGCGGCGAGGGGATCGCCGTCAAGGAATACGCCAAGTCGGTTCCGTCCAAGACCTTCGTCAACGGCACCTCCGGCGCGCAGGACACGACGTTGCGCGATCCGGCGCCGAATTTCTACCGCTTCACGCTGGACGGCGCGCAATGGCAGGCCGGGCTGGGCAGCTACGCCTACGAGACCAAGGGTTATCGGAACATCGCCATCGTGTCGGAGGATTATTCCTTTCCCTATTCCCAGGTGATGGGCTTCCAGGCCGAATTCTGCAGCCGCGGCGGCAAGATTTCCCAGAAGAACTGGGTGCCGGTCGGCACCAAGGATTTCACCTCCGTCATCGCCAAGCTGCCGGACAACGTGGATGCCGTGTATGTCCTGCTGGGCGGAGCGGATGCGGTGAATTTCCTGACGCAATATTATCAATCCGGCGGGACGGCGCCGCTGGTCGGCAGCAGCGTCACCGTCGACCAGACCGTGCTCAGCTCCAAGGGAGCCTTCAAGAACAAGGTGCTGGGCATGATCTCCGCCGGCCCGGTCGCCGATTCCAACGACGACCCGAAATGGACCGCGTTCGTAAAGGCCTACAAGGCGAAGTATCCGGATGGGCTGGAATCGCCGTCGCTGTTCGCTCACGGCTATTACGTCAGCACGCTGGCGGTGCTCCAGGCGCTGGAGCAGGTCGGCGGCAGGCTGGACGACGGGCAGAAGGCCTTCCAGGCCGCCCTGGCGAAGACCGAGCTGACCGACAGGTCGCCGACCGGCCTGATCCGCCTGGACGAGAACCGGCAGGCCGTCGCCGACAACTTCGTGACCGAGGTTGCCCAGCGGCCCGACGGCGCCTTCTACAGCAAGGTGGTGACGGTGGCGAAGGGCGTCGACCAGGCGCTGGGCATGGACCGGGCCAAGTTCCTGGCGCTCGGCCCGGCCTCCCGCGACAACCCGTCCTGCAACTGACCGTCCGTCTGCCGGAGGCCCGCAATGCCCACGCCGCCGATCCTGGCCGTTCGAGAGGCATCCATCAGCTTCGGCGCCGTGCGCGCGGTGAACGGGGTGTCCCTGGCGCTCGCGCCCGGAGAGCGTCATGCCCTGCTCGGCACCAACGGGGCCGGGAAGACGACGCTCTTCAACGCCATCTCCGGAGAGGTGCCGCTGACCACCGGCGGCATCGCCTTCAAGGGGAGCGACATCTCGCGGCTGCGCCCCCACCAGCGGGCGAGGCTGGGCATCGGGCGCACCTTCCAGACGAGCCTGACCTTCGCCGACCGCTCGGTGGAGGACAACCTCCGCGTCGCGGTGATGGGCAGCCGCGGGCCACGCTTCGGCCTCCGCCCGTGGGGGTCCTACCGGCCGCAGGTGGAGGCGGCGCGGGTCTGCGCCGCGCGCTTCGGGCTGGACGAGGTGCTGGCCCAGCCGGTGGGCACCCTGTCCTACGGCCAGCAGCGGGAACTGGAAATCGCCATGGCGCTGGCCGGGGAGCCGGAACTGCTGCTGATGGACGAACCCGCCGCCGGCATGTCGCCGCAAGGCCGCGGCCGTCTGGTCGAGATCCTGCGCGGATTGCCGCGCAGCATCACCATGCTGTTCGTCGAGCACGACATGGACGTGGCGCTCTCGCTGGCCGACAGGATCACCGTGATGCGCGACGGCGCGGTGGTGGCAGCGGGCACGCCCTCGGACATTCGCGCCAACCCCTTGGTTCGGGAGCTCTATCTTGGTGGAAAGCACTAATTCCCTGGTGGTCAGCGGGCTGGAGGTGCGGCGCGGCGCGCTTCCCGTGCTGCATGGAGTGGAACTGCGGCTCGACGGGCCGAGCTTGGCGATCCTCGGCCGGAACGGGGCGGGGAAGACGACGCTGTGCAGCGCGCTGATCGGGCTGCTGCCCGCCGGACGGGGATCGATCCGCTTCAATGGGGTGGAGCTGGCCGGGCGCAAGCCGCACGACATCGCCGGCCAGGGCGTGTCCATCGTCCCGCAGGGGCGGCGGGTGTTCCCGTCGCTGACCGTGGACGAGCATCTGCGCCTGATGCAGGGCCGGCGCCCCGGCCCCTGGACGGCGGAGCGCGTCTATGAGGTCTTTCCACGACTGGCGGAACGCCGCCGCAACTTCGGTAACCAACTCTCCGGCGGCGAGCAGCAGATGCTGGCCATCGGGCGGGCGCTGCTGACCAACCCGCGCCTTCTGATTCTCGACGAACCGTCGGAGGGCTTGGCGCCGAAGATCGTCGATCATCTGCTGGAGGTGCTGGGTTCCCTGCACCGCGACGGCACGTCCGTGCTGATCGTCGAGCAGAACCTGCGCGTCGGCACCAGCGCGGCGGAGCGCGTCGCGATCATGTCCGGCGGCCAGATCGCTCTGGTCATCTCCTCTCGGGAGTTGTGGGAGGACGATGTCCTGCAGCAGCGCTATCTCGGCGTGGCGTCCCACTGACTCCAATCCACCGGCCGACAGGAACGAAGGAAGGGCAGGGATGAGACTTTCAGGGACATTCGCCGTCGTCACGGGCGGGTCGGACGGCATCGGCTATGCGATCGCGGAGGCTTTCGCCCGCGAGGGGGCCGATCTCTGTCTCGTCGCGCGCAATGCCGCCAAGCTGGAGAACGCCGCCGCAGGACTGGCCCGGAACGGAGCCCAGGTCACAACGGTCGCGGCGGATCTCGGGCGTCCCGACGGCCTTGAGCGGGTCGCGGCGGAGATCGGCGGTCTCGGCCGGGCCGTCGACGTGCTGGTCAACAACGCCGGCACCGCGACCTTCGTCCCCTATCTGGAGGCGAACCGGGTCCAGTACGACCACAGCATCGCCCTGAACGTCACGGCACCCTTCTTCCTGACGCAGGCTCTGGTGCCGCTGATGTCCGCCGCGGGGGGCTCGGTCATCAACATCTCCTCCTACTTCGCCGGAAAGATGTTGCCGGGGCGACCGTCCAGCCTTTATTCCCTGACCAAAGGGGCGCTCAATTCCCTGACCAAGGCCATGGCCTACGAACTCGCACCGCGCGGTATCCGCGTCAACGCCATCGCGCCGGGCACGGTGGACACGGATCTGCGCCGCCGCACCGTCGCCGCGATGCCGGAGGACGCCCAGCGCGCCATGGAAGAGTTGGTCAAGCGGCTTTACCCCTTGGGCCGGATCGGCCAGACCAGCGATCTCGGCGGCATCGCCGTCTTTCTCGCCTCGTCGGAGGCCGCCTGGACCACTGGGGCGATCTTCGCGATCGATGGCGGGCTGACGATCACCTGACGGCGGATATGGAAGGAAAATGCAAGATGAATGAGGCCATGGGCTGGCGCAGCCAGTTGTTCGTCCCCGGCGCGCGTCCGGACCGCTTCGACAAGGCGCTGGCCAGCGGCGCCGACGCTGTCTGCGTCGATCTGGAGGATGCCGTCGCGCCGGCCCAGAAGGAGGAGGCCCGCGCCGCGGCCATCCGCTTCCTGGTGGATGGGGCAGGGCAGGGGGGGACCTGACCGGGTGGTGCGGATCAACAGCGTCCGCAGCCTTGCCGGGCTTCGTGACCTGCTGGCGATTGCCGAGGCCCGTCCCGCGGGTGGAACGGTGGCCGTGCCGCAACTGGAGTCCGCCGAGGAGGTGCAATGGATCGATCAGGTGCTGGCGGAAGCCGGCGTGCCGGTCCGCCTGGTGGCGCAGATCAATACATTGCGAGGCGTCGAGCAGGCGTCGGCCATCGCGGCGGCGTCTTCGCGCCTGGCTGCGCTGATGTTCGGTGGGCTGGATCTGGCGGCGGAACTCGGCGTGCCGGCGTCCTCGGACGCGCTGTTGCTTGCCCGGTCGCGGACTGGGTTCCGGCAGCTTTCGCGCCATCTTGATCGAAACGGCGGGATGAACGTAGAGGGTCACCTCTCTGCACGAGGTGACCGATGCACTGCCCGCACTGCTCGTCGACCGCAACCGCCGAACGTCCGGACCGGACCGCGCACGGCTATCGGCGGTTCCGCTGCCGGGAGTGCGGGCGCCAGTTCAATGAGCGCACAGGCTCGGTGCTGAACCGGCTGCAGGTGCCCACCGACGTGGCCTTCCTCATCTTGCTCTGGCGGCTGCGCCTCAAGCTCAGCTTGCGCGATCTTGCTGAAATCCTGCTGTTGCGCGGCTTGGTCTTCTCCCATGAGGCCGTACGGGAGTGGGAGGCGAAGCTCGCCCCGCTGCTCACCAATGCCTTGCGGCACCGCCGGCGTGGTACTGCGGGGCGCAGTTGGTACGTTGACGAGACCTACCTGAAGGTCGGTGGGCGGTGGTGCTATTTGTACCGGGCGATCGACAGCGATGGCGCCCTGGTCGACGTCTACCTCAGCGAACATCGCGACCAAGTCGCCGCCGAGCGCTTCTTCCGCTCCGCCGTCGAGGTCACCGGCCGCACACCCGACACGATCACGACGGACAAGCACGCTGGCTATCCGCCGGCCATCGCGGAGGTGTTCGGGAATGCCATCGAGCACCGCACCTCCAAATTCAAAAACAACCATTTGGAGCAAGATCACCGTGGGGTGAAAGGGCGTACACGGCCGATGCGCGGATTTCAGCAGCTTAACAACGCCCACCGTTTCTGCCGGGCCCATGACGAAGTGCGCAACTTTCTGCGGCCGGCGACCGGGCGCAACCAGCACGTCCCGGTCGCCCAGCGACGGGCGATCCACGCCGAAAGGGTCGCCGCCTTGCGCGACATGCTCGCCATCGCCTAACCAACCGCGCCGGAAACCGGCCGCACTGCGCCCACTCGCCCGGCTTGGCGCGAGAGCTGATGGAACCCTCACACCAGCCGGTGCGGCGACGAGAGCGCAAGACGCAGCGGTTCAAATCATCGGGTTCCGCCCAGCGCTTCGTCTCTCTGCATGCCGCCGTCTACAACACCTTCAACCTCCAGCGCCACCTGGTCTCCCGCCGCACCCTGCGCACCTTCCGGGCACAGGCC
>JBKHVJ010000030.1:0-15795 GCA_046570145.1 Alphaproteobacteria bacterium | reverse complement strand
GCACGACCTCGCCACCTCGTCGAGCGACGGCACAGAGAATAAAGCGGGTCTCGCCGGTGCGGGCGTCGCTGCCCTCCACCAGCGCCAGATCGCCGGCCGTCGCGGCACGCAGCAGCGTCGCGAAATTCGTCTTGATAAAGTCGGGGATCGGCATGGGGGCTCTCCCAAAAGAAAGAAGCCCGGCGCGGCGGCCGGGCTCGACAAGGAACCGGATGGCGGACACGGATCAGGAGCCGACGAGGCGGCGTTCCGCCGCGCGGATGGCGGCCAGTGCCGCCCGGAATCGCGCGGCGCCGTGCTCCTGGCCGAGATCGCGGTTCGCCGCCACGGCCCGGCAGGCGGCGTGGATGTCGGCGTCGCTCACCATCTCCGGCGCCAGCCGGGTCAGGGATTCGTCGGCGTCGATCGCGGCCCGGATTTCGACGCGAAGCTCGTCCTCCGCGAGACGCGGCAGTCTGTCCTCCCGCCCCACCGCACCGTCCGCCAGCCACGTTTCCAGGATGTCGTTGGTGGAGACGCTGCGGATGACGTCGGCGGTGATCAGCACCGCCATGCCGCCGAAGCCGTCCGGCCGCATGGCGGTGCAGGTGAACGCGGTGACCGCCGTGACATACGGAAGGAAGGGCGAACGGTGCACAACGTCTTGTAGAACGAAGGTCCAGGACAAGCCGCTGAGATCGAACGCCACCACCCCATCGGTGACGCCGGCGTCGGGCAAACGCTGGGACAGGAAGGGCACCAACCGGCCCGGGACCGAGGCGGATGCCGCCAGGGCGGTCCTCACCTCCCCGATGGAAACGGCAATGGTCTCGCGCGGGCCGAGCGCGGCATGGAGCAACAGCCCGCCCCCGGTTTCCTCGATGTCGAAGATGCGGGTGAGGACCAGATGTTCCAACGGCGTCAGGACGGCGAATGGAATCGGCTGTTGAACGACGGTGGGATCGTGGAACTTCACCATGGCGGCCTCCTCAAAGGACAAGGACGAACGTGGAGCGGCCGAAGCCACTCCACGGCTGCGGGATCACGCGGCAGCCGCCTCGGTCGGGACTGGAGCTTCACCGTCGCCGGTCAGGAAAGCCGGCAGGACCTCGGTGTCGTCCCCTTCCGCACCGGCATCCCCCTCCATCGACGCGCCCGTCGGCGGACGCAGCGGTTCCGGCAACCAGCCGCTGCCGGCGAGCAGCCGCTCGGCCTCCTTGGCCATGTCGATTTTCCGCAGATGGTCGATCAGCTGCGCCGCCTCCGGACCACGGGCTTCGCGCACCGCCTCGAGGATGCGCGCCTTGGGCACCCGGCCGAGATAGGCATCGACCGTCGGCACCCAGCCCGCCGCCGCCATGTCGAGACCGACCGCCTGGGCCAGGGCATCGGCGTGGGCGAAACGCTGCGGGTTGCGGTTCCACGGCTCATGGACGGCGTTGACGCCGAAGGAAACGCAGTGGGCGAACAAGGCCGCCCGGCTGTCGCCGTCGAACGTCATCAGCGTGGGCCACAGCTCGGCCGGGTCGTTCGGCAACTGTCCACTCCAGGAGCGCTGCCGGGCATCGATTGCCTTGGCCGAGGCGCTGGCGGCCAGATCGGGCGGCTGCACGCCGAAGCCGGCGCTCTTCAGCTCCAGGTCCAGGCAGGACCCGCCGCCGCGCTGGTAAAAGGCCCGCAAGCACAGCGCGTGCAGCGCCGCCAGGAAGGCGATGTCGGGATCGCCGGCCACCGCGTCGCGGAGGGCCAAGGTGCGATGCACGCTCAGCTCGGTCAGCAGCCGGTCGGGCAGCGGTCGCAGCCCCTCGTCGTCGTCCGGCACCTCCGGTCCCACGACCGACACGGGGGCCGGTGCCGAAACCTGGGCGTTTCCGGTGATGATCGCCGGCTGGGCGGCGACCGCCCCGCCCGCACCAGCCGGCGATGGGGCGGCCACCCGCCCATCGTTGCCGGGCACGGCCACCGGCTCGACCGGCGCCTCGTCCTCCGGCCGCACATAGCCGCGGTCGATTTGGAGTTGCCCCTCGGCGTCGACGCTGACGAAGACCCCGGCCCGCGCCACCTCCGCCGTCTCGTAGACCGCCGGCCGATCCTCGAGCGCCCGCAACGCGACGTCGATCTCGATGAGCCGATGCGCCACCGCGTCCAGTTCCCCGGCATCAGCCGGGTCTTTCCCCTCCAGCCGCTCATACTCGGCGTGCAGGGCATCGTAGGTCGCCTGTTCCGCCTCGCTCAGCGGCACCGGCTCGCCGCTCAGGCGACGCAGCCCCCGGCTGTGGCCGTAGGGAAAGGTCAGGGCCACTTCGACCCACTTCCAGCCCTCGGCCCGGACGGTCGACGCCTCGGCCTCCAGCCTCTCCGCCACCAGCCGGTCGAGCAGCGCCGGGTCCTGCAGCCAGCCGCCATCGTCGTGCTGGAACAGGTCACGCATCACCGCCCCACCCGCCGCCGCGTAAGCCTCCAACCCGACGAACAGCGCCCGCTTGTCCGAAGCTCGCACCGCCTCCTCGGTCAGCAGCCGGCGGATCTGATAGGGCTCGCGGCTGTAGGCTTTCGACAAAGCCTCCCACACCTGCTCCTGCCGCGCCTGGTCGTCGGTGACGGCGAAGGCCATCAGTTGCTCCAGCGTCATCTTATCGTCGGCGTAGGCGTCGAGCAGCGGGGCGGCGACGGTCGCCAGCTTCAGCCGCTGCTTGACCACGCCGGCGCCGACGAAGAAGCGGGCGGCGATCTCCTCCTCGCCGAGCCCGGCCTCGCGCAGGGTCTGGAAGGCGCGGAACTGGTCGAGCGGGTGCAGCGGTTCGCGTTGCAGGTTCTCGGCCAGCGAATCCTCCTCGGCAAAGCCGCCGGTGCGCACGACGCAGGGCACCGGCTGGGTCTTGGTCATGCGCTTCTGCTTGACCAGCAGTTCCAGCGCGCGGAATCGGCGGCCGCCGACCGGCACCTCGTAGACGCCGGTCTCGGCACCCTCGGCGTCGAACACCGGGCGGACGGCGAGGCTGTGCAGCAGGGTGCGCCGGGCGATGTCCTCGGCAAGCTCCTCGATCGAGACGCCGGCCTTGACCTTGCGGACGTTGGCCTGGGACAGCACCAGCTTGTTGAAGGGGATGTCGCGCGAGGCGTTCAGGACGATCTTGGCGGTGGCCATGGCGGTAATCTCCGCGACGGGCGGCCGGGAGCCTCTCTCCCGATCTCCTCACCCGTTCACCCCACCTCCCGCCATCCTCTTCCTCTTTCCCCGCTCGACGCCCCATCCGCGCCTGAACGCTCCCGCAACGGAGGCCGGCGTCATGCCACTTCACCATCCATCGTCGCCGGCACAGCCCTGGAGCCGGGCGGCTCCGACCGGAAGGCGAGCAGGAAATCGGCGGCTTTCGAGGCGGCGCTGGCGGCGCGGACGATGGCGCGGTCGTCCTCGCGCAGGATCGCAAGCCAAGCGCCGATGTAGTCGGCGTGGCGAACGGTCGGCACGATGCCCAGCGCCGCGCAGACGAAGGCACCGGCCATCTCGGCCACGAGTTCTTCTCGCCCATAGCGGGACGAACCGAAGGAGCCTGAGACGTCGCGGCCGAGCCGGGACGGGTGCCCGGTCCAATGGGCAAGTTCGTGGAATGCGGTGCGGTGCCAGTTGATCGGCTCGCAAAAGGCCTCCGGTGGCGGCAGCTGGAGGAAATCATGCGTCGGGCTGTAAAAGGCGCGCCCCCCGCCAACGCGGACATCGGCGCCCGATGCGGTGATCAACGCCTCGGCCTCCGGCAGAATCAGCCTTTCGGCCGGTGGCGGCGGGGCCGTGGCGAGATCCATCGGCAACCCGTCGCACTGGTCGGTGTTGAAAACGGTGAAGCGTTTCAGAAATGGGATGCCATTGGCCTGGTCTCCGTCGCGCTCCGCCCGCCGGCGCTCCTCGTCCGGCACGAAGCGGTTGGCGTAGACGACGGTGGTGCCGCGCTCACCCTTGCGGACGTGGCCGCCGAGTCCGAGGGCTTGGCGAAAGGTAAGCCAGCCTTGACCGGAAAAGCCGTTTTCCGCCACCGCGCTCCACAGGATCAGCACATTGATCCCGGAATAACGGCGACCGGTGATCGCGTTGCCGGGCAGGGCAAGGGGTGCCTTCATCGTCGCGGTGCCCCAGGGCTGAACCCAGGGAACGCAGCCGGCCTCCAGTTCGGCGATGATCTTGGTGGTGATGTCCTGATACAGGCTGGTCCGGTCCTGGCTGGACCGGGCGCGCGTCGTTGCGTGTGACATCGCGGATCTCCGCGACGGGCCGCCGCGAGCCTCTCCCGCAGCCCTTCTCCCGTCACGGCGAACCAGCCAACCTCTCACTCTTGCGCTGCGTCTCTCCCGCTTCCGGGGGCCAGATTTCCCTTTCGACATCGAACCTGTACGGGTGTCGCCGATTGCTGGATGGGGCGAGAGGCCGCAGGATCACGGCAAGCTTGCGGCCATCATCAGCCCCGCTATCCTTGCCGTCATCCTCTTGACGCCGATAGGGACAGGAGACCGCGTCCATTGCAGCCAGCTCGGATTTCACGATGTGTTGCGTTGGACGCACACCCACCGACGAGTCCAGTTCGGTGAGTGGCGATCCCACGCGCCTTGCCGTGTTGATCGACGCTGAAAATGTTCCGGTCTCGATCTGGCCGGTGATTCAGAGGCTGCTTCCCCGGCTTGGCTGTTCATGGTTCGCCCGTGCCTATGCCTGCGGCGACACGCGGGGATGGGGTGCCATTGACGGTGTCCAACTGGTCGATGCCGGGACCGAAGCGCGCGGGAAGAACGCTGCGGACTTTCTTCTGGCTTTCGACGCCGGACGCATTCGGGAGGCTGGCACCGTCGATGGCTTCGTCCTGGTGACCGGCGACGACGGCTTCACAGCCACAGTCAAAGCCCTGCGGGATTCCGGTGTCGCGGTTCACGTCATCATCCCCGCCATCGGCGAATCGTATGGGCGGCGGCTGGCACAGTTTGCGGACACCTGTTTGCTGGCCGCTCCCCCGGCCGTCGTCGCGGTCACCTCAAATCCGTTGGCCGCGCTTCCCTCTCATTCGTCTGCTCCGTCAGCGCCGCTGCACGGAGCCGCGGCCAAGGAGGCCCGGTTCGTCGATGCGTTTCGGCGCTGCACCCCCGACAGCGGTGGCTGGGTGCATTTGTCCAAGTTTGGTGCTGCTCTCAAAAGTTCAGGGGTTTCGTTCAAAGGGAAACTCTTCGAAGTGTCGTCATCGATGCCGGTTTTTGAAGTCCGTGGTCCCAAAGGGCTGGACGCAGCCATTCGACTTCGTAAAACTTCTGTTTCTGTTGCTCAGGTTATTGGAAGAACGAGCGTTACAGAAGCAGTGAAGGAACTGTTTTAAGGGCTGTAAAAGCGAATACGATTTGCAAGTTATTTTGGAGAAACACCGGGTTGCTTGGAATTTATTTAAGGAATTTGATGGGGACAGATCGGGCGGTTGCTCGGGGCATGTCAAACCATCTTTCGGGTTTGGTAAGCTGATCTTGCCTGATGCTGGGATCGGTCCCGAACCTTGGATCGGTAAGATGTCTGCTGCTTACCGTCTGCTTACCGGCTTTGGTAGGCCGATCTGACACCACTCTCTAAGTGCTTGAAGAGAATGGTGCCCAGGGACGGAGTCGAACCGCCGACACGGGGATTTTCAGTCCCCTGCTCTACCAACTGAGCTACCTGGGCATCCGGCGCCGCTTGGTGGGTGACCGTTTCGGTCGGTGCGGCGCGTCGTGTGGGGCGCTTTTTAGAGAGGTTCGGACGGGCTGTCCAGAGAAAAATTCGCAAAAATTTTCGACCCCCTTACGGCCCGTCGTCAGGGTCGGAATCCCGGTTCGGAACAGGGGCGTCCGGGCCCGGAATCCGGTAACCCTCGCCCAGCCAGCGCGACAGATCGATGTCGGCACAACGCTTGGAACAGAAGGGGCGGGTGGCCGGTTCGGTCGGGCGGCCGCAGATCGGGCATTGGGTGCCTTTCTCGCCGATGGGCCCCGGCTTCGCGCCGGCGTGGGACTGAGCATGGGAATGGAGGCGCTGCTCGGCGCCGGGGAGTTGGGGATCGGACAAGGGAGGGTCTCCGTAACCGACGTCTGCAAGCGTCTTCTGTAAGCGTTCAGGGCCGCAGCAGGGCTGCCAGCGGCGTGCCGCGGCGGGCGCGGGTCAGTTCGACCAGGCCCAGCTTCGACATGCCATAAACTTGGGTCTGCACCGGGTCGCTTTCCACCGCATGCGACAAGGCGGCCAGCACGCGCTCGGCATCGCCGCGGCCGCGCATGTTGACGAAATCCACCACCACGATGCCGCCGACATTGCGCAGGCGAAGCTGGCGGGCGATCTCCGCCGCGGCGTCGAGGTTGACGTCCACCGGGTTGCCGCGCTCCCCGGCATTGACGTCCACCACCGTCAGCGCCTCCGTCCGCTCGATCACCAGCGAACCGCCGAGCGGCAATGGCACCCGGATGTCCAGAAGCTCCGCAATCGCAGAGTCGAGGTCGCGCAGATCGTACAGGCGCTGTGGGGCCTTATGGGCTGCCAGGCGGGGCAGCAGGTCGGGGGCGTGACGGTCGCACCAGCCGCGCAGGCCCGACAGCAGCGGTCCCTCGCCGACGGCGATGCCGCCGGCCGGGGCCGGGTCGTCGACGATGATGGAGACGGGTGCCGCGGCTCCCTGCTCGATCAGGGCGCGGGTGGGGGCGTCGGGGCCGGGATGTAGCAGGCGGGGGGCGCCGCCGGCGCGGGCATCGTCGCGGACGGCGCGCCATTGCAGGTGCAGCGCCTCCGATTCGGCGGCCAACAGGTCGTCGGACACCTGGGCGGCCCCGGCGCGGACGATCCAGCCGGCACCGGTGACCAACCCCTCGATCCGGCGGGCGAGCGCCGCGCGCTCCGGGCCGCTGCCCAGGCGCTTCGACACCGCGATGTCGCGGCCGAGCGGCGCATGCACCAGGAAGCGGCCGGGCAGGGTGATGTCCATCGTCAGCGACGGCCCCTTGGCCCCCGCGGCGTCGGCCTTCACCTGAACCACCACCGTCTGGCCGGCGCGCAGCAGCGCGCCGATGGCGGCGGGCTTCGATCCCGGACGGGAATTGGAGCGCGATTGGGGGGAGTCGTCGTCGAGGACGGGGCGGCGCACGTCGGCGGCCGGCAGCAGGCCGGACACGCCGCTTCCCAAGTCGATGAAGGCGCCGTTCAGGCCGGTGGCGATACGCTCCACCCGGCCCAGGATGACGGCGCCCAGCAGCGACGGGCGGTCGGCATGGTCGATGTGCAGGTCGGTCAGGCGGCCGTCGGTCAGCACCGCCGCCCGCGTCAGCGGACCGTCGCGGTCGACCAGCAGCTCAAGCCTGCTCATCGTTCAGGCGGGGCGGGGAGAGGGAAGCCGACGCCGTGCAGCATGCCGGCGACCTCGTGGAGCGATAGCCCTACGACATTGCTGTAGGAGCCGCCGATCCAGCGAACCAGCGCCGCCGCCCGGCCCTGGATGGCATAGCCGCCGGCCTTGCCCTTCCATTCGCCGGAGGCGATGTAGGCGTCGGTGTCCGTCCGGTCGAGCACCTTGAAGGTGACGTCGGTGCGGACCAGCCGGTCGATCCTGCGGTGGCCCTCTCCGCCAGTGTCGGGGACCAGCAGGACGATGCCGCCCAGCACCCGGTGCCGCCGGCCGGACAGAAGCGACAGGCAGCGCCGCGCCTCCTCCTCCCGCTCGGCCTTGGGCAGGATGCGCCGGCCGCAGGCGACCACGGTGTCGGCGGCGAGAATCCACGAATCGGGATGGCGCGCGGCGACGCACGACGCCTTCTCCGCCGCCAGACGCAAGGCGTGCTGGGGCGGGAGTTCGTCGCGCAGCGGCGCTTCGTCGAGATCGGCGGGGTCGACCGCGTCGGGCACGATGCCGATCTGGCGCAGCAGGTCGAGCCGGCGGGGCGAGGCCGAAGCCAGGACCAGCCGGGGCGCCTTGGACGGGATCGTCACGGGGAACCGCGATGCTGCAAGGATGCTACTTGAACCGGAAGGTGATGCGGCCCTTGGTCAGGTCGTACGGCGTCATTTCCACATTGACGCGGTCGCCAGCCAGGACGCGAATCCGGTTCTTACGCATCTTGCCCGAGGTGTGCGCGAGAACCTCGTGATCGTTGTCGAGCTTCACCCGGAACATCGCGTTCGGAAGCAATTCGACGACGGTCCCGGAAAACTCGATCAGATCTTCCTTTGCCATAGGCCCTTATGTCCGTCCTAATAGTTTCGCGGCAATAACTGACCTTCCAAAGCCGCCGGGTCAAGTGGGATTCCCACCGCCGATGCGTTCGGCCGCAGCCCCGCCGCGCGGGGCAGCCCCGCGTTGCGGGCCGGACGGCCCTCCGGCACCGGTTCCGGTGGCCCTTCGGTCAGACCGACTGATGGGGGTTGAGCGGCGATGCGCTGCCCTCGTCCAGGCGGCGCGGCCGTTCCACCGCCTGGCCTATGGCCGCGAACATCTCGCGCTGGTCGATCTCCATGCGCCGCGTCAGGCGGCTCACGGTTTCCGCCGCGGTCAGGGCGCGGCCGCTCGTCCGGTCGTGGAACAGGTTGTGATTCGACTTCGCGGCGCTGGGCAGCAGGTCGGCGGCGACGGCGCCGGGCGTCGATTCGGCGGCGCGGATCAGCTTCGCCGCCCCGCCGGAGCCCAGGACATAGGCCATGCGGCTCTCCGATTCGCTGGCCCGGCGGCCCAGCCGCTTCTCCAGCGCATCGCGCCCCTCGGCCAGATAACGGGCGGCCATGCCGGCCGACAGGTCGACGTCGTGGCGCAGCTCCAGGATCTGGCGGCGGATCGCCGGGTCCTTGACGCTGGACACGCCGTTGCGGACCTGGATGTGCGAGGCGAGGTCGCCCTGCCCATAGGCGGCGCCATGGCGGCGGAACAGGTCGAGCCAGGTGGATTCCAGGAACTGGAACGGCCCGGCGGCGGAACTGCGGCTGTTCTTCGCCGCGCTGTCCAGCCCGCTTTCCTGCGTCGCCTGGGCCAGGATGGCGGTGAAGCTGTGGCCGGACAGGCCGGCGACCTGCTGCGAGGCGACCAGCACCCGCACGGCGGTCGGATTGTCGGAGGTCACCGCCTCCACGGCGTCCGCGACCCTGGCGGAGCTTGGCACCGGGGCCGGAACCGCCGGTTTCAGTCCGGGCAATGGCGCGCGCGGCGCGGCCGCCCCGGTCACCGGGGCGGTGTCGGCCAGCAGGACGGGTTCCGCGGGCTTGGCGGCGGGCACCGGTACGGTCGTGCCGTCGGCTAGGCGGATGGGTGTCACCGGCTTCGCCGCAGGAAGGGGAACCTGGGTACCGTCCGCCAGCAGGACCGGGGCCGCAGGCTTGCCCAAGGGCAGGGGCGGCGCCTTCTGGCCGTTGGCGAGCCGGCCGACCGGAATGCTCCCCGAACGGCCTTGCGAGGTCTGGACCAGCGTGTCGCGGAAGGACGACTCGGCGCCGGCACCATCGGCCGACGGCGGAAGGGCTTCGGGCTTGCGCTCCGGAATGGGGGCGGGAGGGGGATGCGCAACCTTCATGGCACACACTTCGCTGCAGGCCGGCAGAGCCTGCCGGGGTCGAGGCCCGCCGGGCCGCGCATCGGGAGCGTGAGCGCGGCCGGGACGGTGCAGGCACTATAACACCGACTCGTCAGCTGTGTGTGATCAACTGCGGGCGCTGGGCATCGGGACCGTCCCCATCCCATCCATGGCCGAACCCGCTGCCGCCGGACCGGTCGTTGAAACTGTCGTTGTGGCCGTCAACGGTGCGGGCCCAGCGGCCGATGGCGGCCAGAAGCTTCGACTTCTCCAGCGGCTTGGCCAGATGCGCGTTCATGCCCGCCTGCAGGCAGCGCTCGACCTCCACCTGCATCACGCCGGCGGTCAGAGCCAGGATCGGAATGTAGCCGACCGGAGCGGGCAGGGCGCGGATGCGGCGGGTGGCCTCCAACCCGTCCATCACCGGCATCTGCACGTCCATCAGCACGATGTCGTAGGCCTGTTCCTGCACGGCGGCGACGGCGGCGGCGCCGTCCACCACGGCGTCGACATGATGTCCCGCCTTGGTCAGCATCGTCATCGCCAGATCGCGGTTCATCGCCAGATCCTCGGCCAGCAGGATGCGCACGCCGGGGCTGCCCGGTTCGATGCTGGAGACGGCGGTGCTGTCGGGCTGGACCGCGGCGCTGCCGGCGGACAGCAGCGGCAGCGAGAACCAGAAGGTGCTGCCTGTGCCCACCTTGCTGTCCATGCCGATCTCGCCGCCCATCAGTTCCACCAGCCGGCGGCAGATGGCAAGGCCCAGCCCGGTGCCCCCGCGCCCGCGCTCCAGCTGGGTGAAGCGCTGGAACAGGTCGCGCTGCCGGTCGGCGGCGATGCCGATCCCGGTATCCGTGACGGTGAAGGTGCAGATGCGGTTCCCGCCCGGTCTGCCCCCGGATCTGCTGCCGTCGTCCTCCACTGCCTTCACCGTCAGCCGGACGGACCCGCGGTCGGTGAATTTCACCGCGTTGCCCAGCAGGTTCAGCAGGATCTGGCGCAGCCGGTCGGGATCGCCCATGACGAAGCCGCGGGCGGTGGCGGAGATCGTGGTCTGAATCTCCAGCCCCTTCTGTTCGGCGGCAAGCCGGACGATGGCGACGCAGCGGTCGGCCAGATCGTCCAGCCGGAACGGCACGCTGACCAGATCGAGCCGCCCGGCCTCCAGCTTCGACAGGTCGAGCACGTCGTTGATGACGGTCAGCAGCGACCGGCCGGCATCGCGCACCTGCGAGGCATAGCGGCGCTGTTCGGTCGTCAGCGGCGTTTCCAGCAGCATTTCCGCGAACCCGATCACGCCGTTCATCGGCGTGCGGATCTCGTGGCTCATGGTGGCGAGGAATTCCTCCTTGGCGCGGCTGCCGGCCCGCGCCTCCTCCATGGCGGAGCGCAGCTCCTGTTCGCGCTGCTTCAGGCGGCGCGACATGTTGTTGAAGGCGTGGGAGACGACGCGGAATTCGTGCGGGGCGCGGTCGGCCTCGATCATGGTGCCGCCGCCGCCGTCGCCGATGCGGGTGGCCGCGCTTCCCAGTTCCCACACCCAGCGCAGGACGGAGGCGCGCAGCAGCACCCACAGCGCGATGACGCTGACCAGCCCGGCGATGGCGAGCAGGCCCAGGCTCTGCCACAGGTCGCGCCGGGCCTCCGCGATGATCGGGGCGCTCGGCATGCCGACGGCGAAGACCGTGTCGGTCTCGCCGGAATGGCGGAAGGCCCACAGCCGGCCGCGGCCGTCGGCGCTTTCGGAGTCGAAGGTGCCGTTGCGTTCGCGCAGCATGCGCTGGACATGCGGCATGTGGAAGACATTGCGGTTCAGCCAGCCTTCGGGGTCCGGCTGGCGGGCCACGATCACGCCGTGACGGTCCAGGACCATGACGCGGGCGTCCGGCTGCTTCAGCACCTTCACCAGATCGGTCAGCCAGGTGAGGTCGACCGCCACGCCGATCACGCGGACGATCCGTCCATGCTCCATGATCGGGCTGGCGACGATGATCAGCGGCTTCAGCGAGCGCTTGCCGATGATGAAGTCGCTGACCACCCAGTTTTTCGTGTCGAGGACCCGCTGGAAATACTCGCGTTCCCTGAGCGAGATGCCGGCGCCGGGGCCGGTGGTGTCGCAGATGATGTTGCCGTCCGCGTCGGTCAGCCAGACGCCGGTGGTCCAGCGGTGCTGGCGCGGCATCGGCGACAGGGTGGCGACGCAGGAATCGGTGTCGGTCGGCGTCGCATCACGGATAGCCGGAACCAGCGACAGAACGCCCAGCAGATTGCGCGCCTCCCCGATCAGGTCGCGCTGGCGCTCCACCCCGTCGTCGGCGAGGTGCAGAGCCAGTTCGCGCGCCGCATCGATGCGGTCGTCGAGCTGCTGGTCCGCCAGATAAAGCGCTCCCGCCAGCGGCAACGCCAGCGACGCCAGCACGACGCCCATTAGGCGTGCGCGCAGGCTGCGCGGACTGAAGGCGCGGAGAAGGCGGGGCAGCAGACCGGCGGGCATGGATCAGGGGCTCTCCGCAGGAACGGGTGTCGACACACCCGAGCCTAGGCCGGCACGCAGTGCGTTGCGATGACACAGCTCAATAGCATTGCGCGGGACGCAATGGGAACAGGCCGAAGCGTGGAAAGTTGCAGAATGCCAAAATTGTTACCGACCATGCCGTGTGTCCGGACGGCGGCATACCGGATCGTGCCGGCCGGTGCGAGCTGGCTGACCGCCGTTACACCGTCGGTCCGCGCGTCAGCGGGAAACGCTGCTTGACCTTGGCCAGCAGGCCGTCGCGGACGGCGCGGTAGGCTTCCAACATGGCGTCGCGGGTGCCGTCGACCAGGGTGGGGTCGAAGGTGTTCCAGAACTCCACGTCGCAGGCCATGGTGCGCGTCATCTCGATGGCCCGGTGCTGCGCTTCGGGCGACAGCGAGACGATCAGGTCGAAATTGGTGTCCTCCAGATCCTCGAAGGTGCGGCAGCGGTGCTTGGACAGGTCGATGCCGATCTCCTCCATCACCGCGACGGCGAAAGGATCGACCTCGTCGCCCTCGCGGACGCCGACCGAATCCACATAGACACGCGTGCCGTGGTAATGGCGCATCATCGCCGCCGCCATCGGCGAACGGATCATGTTGTAGGTGCAGGCGAACAGGACGCTCGTCACCGGCAGGGGGGTGAGGACCGGAGTCGCCGCCATGGCCATGTGCCGCCCGTGCCGTCAGCCGCGAATGTGCAGGACGCAGATCAGCGTGAACAGCCGGCGCGCGGTCTGCAGGTCCATCTCCACCTTGCCGGCCAGCCGTTCGCGCAACATCTCGGACCCCTCGTTGTGCAGGCCGCGGCGGCCCATGTCGATGGCTTCGATCTGCGAGGGCGTCGACCGCTTGATGGCGGCGTAATAGCTCTCGCAGATCAGGAAATAGTCGCGGACGATCGACCGGAAGCCGGTGATCGGCAGCATCAGCCGGTCGAGTTCGCTGTTGTCCTCGCGCCGGATGTCGAAGACCAGGCGGTTGTCCTCGATCGACAGATGCAGGTGGTACGGCCCGTCCTCCACGAACTCGCAAGGGCAGAACTCGTTGTCTTCGAGCAGGTCGAAGATGGCGACGGCGCGCTCATGCTCCACCTCGGGCTTGTGGCGGACGACACTCCGCTCGTCGAGCGTCACATGGGTGATGCGCCGCTTGCTTTTCGTCGTCACGCTCCGCCTCCCCGTTCGCCGATGGCCGCTTCCTGCTGGCCGTTTCTTAGTCTTTGTAACCCGGCAGCCGCTGGGCAACGGAGCGCGCATGCGCCTCCAGCCCCTCGGCCATCGCCAACGTCACCGCCGCCGGCCCGATGGCCCTGAGGCTGTCGGGGTCGCAGGCGACGAAGGTCGTCCGCTTCATGAAGTCCAGCACGTTGAGGCCGGAGGAGAAGCGGGCGCTGCGCGCCGTCGGCAGCACATGGTTCGGTCCGGCCACATAGTCGCCGATGGCCTCCGGCGTGTAGCGGCCGAGGAAGATGGCCCCGGCATTGCGGATGCGGGCCGCCAGCGCGTCCGGATCCTCCACCGCCAGCTCCAGATGCTCCGGCGCCAGCCGGTCGACCAGGGCTGGGGCGTCGGCCGTCAGGTCGCCGACCAGGACGACGGCGCCATGCTCCCGCCAGCTCTCACCGGCGATTGCCGTGCGCGGCAGCGTCTCCAGATGCTTGTCGACCGCCGCCGCCACCGCGTCGGCGAAGGCGTCGTCGTCGGTGATCAGGATCGACTGGGCCGAGGTGTCGTGTTCGGCCTGCGACAGCAGGTCCATGGCGATCCAGGCCGGATCGTTCCTGCCGTCGGCCACCACCAGGATTTCCGACGGGCCGGCGATGCTGTCGATGCCGACGAGGCCGTAGACCTGCCGCTTGGCGGCGGCGACGAAGGCGTTGCCGGGGCCGACGATCTTGTCGACCGGCCGGATCGTCGCCGTGCCGTGGGCCAGCGCCGCGACCGCCTGGGCGCCGCCGATGCGGTAGATCTCGTCGATGCCGCAGCGCTTGGCGGCGGCCAGCACCAGCGGGTTGATCGCCCCGTCCGGCGTCGGCACCACCATCACCACGCGCTCCACGCCGGCCACCTTGGCGGGCAGGGCGTTCATCAGCACCGACGACGGGTAGGAGGCGGTGCCGCCCGGCACATAGAGGCCGACGGCGCCGACCGGCGTCCAGCGCGCACCCAGCCGCACGCCGGCGGCGTCGCGGTAGTCGGTGACCTCCGGGATCTGGCGGCGGTGGAACTCCTCGATCCGCGCGGCGGCGAGGTCCAGCGCCTCCAGCGTCTCGGCCGAGCATTTGGCCGTGGCTGCGTCGATCTCGTCGCGGCCGATGCGCAGGGTGTCGGCCGTCAGGGTCAGGCGGTCCCAGCGGGCGGTGTAGTCGATCAGGGCATCGTCGCCGCGCGTGCGCACCTGCTCGATCACCCCGGCGACCAGCGTCTGGACATCCTCGCTGGCCTCGCGCTTGGCATGCAGCAGCGCCTCGAAGCCGGCGGCGAAGTCCGCGTCGCGAATATCAAGCCTGACGGGCATTCACCGCCTCCCGGAACTTGTCGATCCACTGAGAAATCTCGGCCGTCCGCGTCTTGAAGGCGGCGCGGTTGACGATCAGGCGCGAGGTGACGTCGGCGATATGCTCCACCTCCACCAGCCCGTTGGCCTTCAGCGTCGATCCGGTGGAGACCAGATCGACGATGCGGCGGCACAGGCCCAGCGTCGGCGCCAGTTCCATCGCGCCGTTCAGCTTGACGCATTCGGCCTGGACGCCGCGGGCGGCGAAGTGGCGCTTCGTCACCTCCGGGTATTTGGTGGCGACGCGCACATGGCTCCAGCGCGACGGATCGTCGCTCTCCATCATCTCCACCGGCTCGGCGACCGACAGGCGGCAGGCGCCGATGCCGAGGTCGAGCGGCGCGTAGATCTCCGGATAGTCGAATTCCATCAGCACGTCGTTGCCGGCCACCCCCAGATGGGCGGCGCCGAAGGCGACGAAGGTCGCCACGTCAAAGGAGCGGACACGGATGATGCTGAGATTCGGCACATTGGTGGCGAAGCGCAGGAGCCGGCTCTTGTCGTCGTCGAAGGCCGGCTCCGGATGGATGCCGGCATGGGACAGCAGCGGGCGCAGCTCCTTCAGGATGCGGCCCTTGGGCAGGGCCAGCACCAGCTGGTCATCGACCGGTGTCGGGACCGGTGCCGTCGGCATCGCTGCGGCGGACACCCCTTGGGCGCTGGGATCGGCGGACAAAACACTCTCCTCGCATCGCTCGCCGGGGCGGTGTGCAGTCCCCGGATGAACCATCGACGCGATAGATAGCACATTCCGCGCGCCCGTCACCTGTCGCTGTGGCGCCGGCGAAATTTCACTTGGGAAAAACGCTCAATCGAGAATTTCACACAAAACACAAAAATGGATTTGGCCAAACTCCATAGAGAGGGTAGATAAAAACCCATGGACACCCCACCGGGGCATCCCGCGGCAATTTGACTTCTGCAGCTTGCGCCGCGTCACCAAACGCTAAAGCGCCACGATGCCGGTCGTGGACCTCTTCAAGAAGGAGAGACCGGAATGACCTCGCGAGTTCCCGTCCCCCCATCCGTGCGTCGGACCTTTTCCCCGGTCTGCATGATGCGCCCGGGCCTGTGTTGCCGCTGACCTCGCGGCCCCAAGACACAGCGCCCATTCCGCACATCCGCCAGTCCTGAAGTTCAGGTCCCGAAAGCACCCGCGCCGCCGCCCCGCAGCCGTCGAGGGCCTGCCGCGCCGAG
>JBKHVJ010000029.1:0-8526 GCA_046570145.1 Alphaproteobacteria bacterium | reverse complement strand
GAGGTGCGGCTGGACGTGCCCACCGAACTGCGCAACGACGCCGCCGCACTGCGGGTGGAGGGCGACACCACCGCCGGCGCCACCGTTCTGCTGGACGAGCGCTGGCGCCGCCGCCCGGTCGGGCTGGTCTCCGGCCGGTCGGAGGGTGAAAGCCAGCCGCTGCTGTCGGACCTCTATTACCTCGAGCGCGCCCTGTCGCCCTACAACGAGGTGCGGCGCGGCGACACGCTGGACCTGCTGAAGCGCGATCTTGCCGTGCTGATCCTGTCCGACATCGGCGCCCTGACCGGCAGCGAGGTGCAGGACATCGAGGATTGGGTGAAGAAAGGCGGCGTGCTGCTGCGCTTCGCCGGGCCGCGTCTGGCCCAGCATGCCGACACGCTGGTGCCGGTCCGTCTGCGCATCGGCGACCGCGCGCTGGGCGGTGCCCTGTCCTGGTCGGAGCCGGCGCGGCTGCAGCCATTCCCGGTCAAGTCGCCGTTCGAAGGGCTGGCGATCCCCGCCGATGTCCAGGTCAACCGGCAGGTCCTGGCAGAACCGGCGCTGGATCTGGCCGACCGCACCTGGGCGCGTCTGGCCGACGGCACGCCGCTGGTGACCTCGCAGAAGCGCGGGGACGGCTGGATCGTGCTGGTCCACACCACGGCCAACCCGGATTGGTCGAATCTGCCCCTGTCCGGCCTGTACGTCGACATGCTGCGCCGTCTGGTGGCGCTCAGCGGCGGCGTGACAGGCACGGCGGCGACCACCTCGCTGGATCCGGTCGAGGTGCTGGATGGCACCGGGCGACTGGTGCCGCCGCCGCCCACCGCCTTCCCGATTCCGGGCAATGCCGGCGCCGACGTGATCGGGCCGCGCCATCCGCCGGGCTTCTACGGAACGGACGATGCCCGCCGCGCCCTGAACCTGTCGTCCGCCGTCACCACCATCGATCCGCTGCCGTCCCTGCCGGCCGGCGTCGGGCGCGACGGCTATGGCGGCCGGGGCGAGGTTCCGCTGAAGCCGTCGCTGCTGGCCGCTGCGCTCGCCCTGCTGTCCATCGACCTGCTGATCGCGCTGGCGCTGCGCGGCCTGCTGCGGGCACCCCGCCTGCGCCGCGGGGCCGGCAGTGCGGCTGCTGGCCTGCTGCTGGCCATGGCGTTCGCCGGCGCACCGCAGCCGGTGCTGGCGCAGGACGAGGACAATGCGGTGAAGGTGACGGCGGAGACCTACCTCGCCTATGTCCGGACCGGCGACAGCGGTGTCGACGACACCTCGCGTGCTGGGCTGGAGGGGCTGGTCAGCGTTCTCGGCCTGCGCACGGCGGTGGAGGCGGCGGGAGCGGTCGGCGTCGATCCGGAACGGGACGAACTGGCTTTCTACCCCCTGCTCTACTGGCCCGTTTCCGACCGGCAGAGGCCGCTGTCGGATCAGGCGCGCCAGCGGGTCAACGAGTACATGCGCAGTGGCGGCACCATCCTGTTCGACACCCGCGATCAGGCGCCGGGCGGCGGTTCCGGCATTCTGCAGCGGCTGGTGGATGGGCTGGACATTCCGCCGCTGGCCCCGGTGCCGCAGGACCATGTGCTGCGCAAGTCCTTCTACCTGCTGACCGACTTTCCCGGACGGCAAGCCGGCGGCCAACTGTGGATCGAAGCGCGGGAGGGGCCGGCGAATGACGGCGTGTCCTCCGTCGTGATCGGCGGCAACGACTGGGCCTCGGCCTGGGCGGTGAGCCGCAACGGCCAGCCGATGTTCGCGGTCATTCCCGGCGGCGAGCACCAGCGCGAGATGGCCTATCGCTTCGGCGTGAATGTCGTGATGTACGCCCTGACCGGCAACTACAAGGCCGATCAGGTCCATGTGCCCGCCATCCTGGAAAGGTTCGGCCAGTAATGCCCGTCGATCTGCTCTCCGGACTTTCGGTGGCGCTGGCGCCGCTGCTGCCCTGGCCGGTGTTGGGCGGCCTGATCGGCTTCGCCCTGTTGGTGGTGCTGGTCGCCGCCCTGCGCCGGGCACGCGGCACGCTGCTTCGCCTGCTGGCCGTGATCGTATTGGCGCTGGCTCTGATCAACCCGTCGCTGGTGCAGGAGAAGCGCGACCCGATCAAGGATGTCGCGGTGGTCGTGGTCGATGACTCGCCGAGCCAGGCCATCGGCGACCGCCGCGCCCGCACCGACCGGGCGGTGGAACAGCTGACCGAACGGCTGAAGCGCTTCGACGACCTGGAGGTTCGCGTGGCGCGCACCGGCGAAGGGGCCGAGACCGGCGGCACGATCAACGAGACGCATCTGTTCGACGCGCTGAACCGTGCGATGGCCGACGTTCCGCGCCGCCGCATGGCCGGCGCCGTCTTCATCACCGACGGTCAGGTGCATGACGTGCCGCAGGTGCCGGGCAAGCTGGCCGACGTCGGCCCCATCCACACCCTGCTGACCGGCGACCGCAACGAGGGCGACCGCCGCATCGCCATCGTGCAGGCGCCCAACTACGGCCTTGTCGGCAAGTCGGTGGAATTGACCATCCGGGTGGATGACATGCCGGGACGCCAGTCTCCCGATGCCGCGGTGACCCTGCGTCAGGACGGCGGCGCGCCCGGCACCATCCGCGTTCCGGTGGGCCGGGACGTGCGGGTCGATCTGCCGGTCACCCATGGCGGGCAGAATGTCCTGGAGCTGGAGGTGGAGGCGGCCAAGCAGGAGCTGACGCTCGCCAACAACCGCGCTGCGGTGGTGGTGAACGGCGTGCGCGACCGGCTGCGCGTCCTGCTGGTCTCCGGCGAGCCCCATGCCGGCGAGCGCACCTGGCGGAACCTGCTCAAGGCCGATCCGGCGGTCGATCTGGTCCATTTCACCATCCTGCGCCCGCCAGAGAAGCAGGACGGCACGCCGATCCGCGAGCTGTCGCTGATCGCCTTCCCGATCCGCGAGCTGTTCGAGGTGAAGCTCGACGAGTTCGATCTGATCATCTTCGACCGCTACCGCCGCCGTGGCGTGCTGCCGCAGATGTATCTTGAGAATATCGCCGACTATGTCCGCAAGGGCGGCGCCCTGCTGGAGGCATCGGGCCAGGGCTATGCCTCGCCTCTGTCGCTCTACCGCACGCCGTTGGGCGCAATTCTTCCCGCCGCCCCCAGCGGGCAGACGGTGGACAGGCCGTTCCTGCCGACCGTCACCGATGTCGGCCGCCGCCATCCGGTGACCGCCGGGCTGCCCGGCGACCGCATCGATGCGCCGCCGACCTGGGGCCGCTGGTTCCATCAGGTCGACGTCGCCCCCAATGGCGGTACCGTGGTGATGCAGGGCGCCGACAACCGCCCGCTTCTGCTGCTGGACCGGGTCGGCAAGGGCCGGGTGGCGCAGCTCGCCTCCGACCAGATCTGGCTGTGGAGCCGCGGTTTCGAAGGCGGCGGCCCGCAGGCGGAGCTTCTGCGCCGGCTCGCCCATTGGCTGATGAAGGAACCGGAGCTGGAGGAGAACGACCTGCGCGCCCGTGTGGACGGCAACCGCATCACGGTGGAACGCCGCTCCCTCACCCCGGATCCGCGCTCGGTCACGCTCACCGACCCGTCCGACCGGACCAGCACGCTGCAGCTGGCCGACGACAAGACCGGCCGCGCCATCGCCACGGTGACGGCCAGCGCCCCCGGCATCTACCGTATATCAGATGGCGAGCGGACGACGCTGGCCGTGGTCGGCGCGGTAAATACGCCGGAGCTGGCCGACGTGCGGTCCACCGGCGACCGCATGCAGCCGGTGGCCGAGGCGACCGGCGGCGGCATCCACTGGGTCACCGACACCGACAATGGTCCCAATCCCGGTATCGATGTGCGCCGCACCCAGGCCGACCGCAGCCAGAGCGGTTCCGGCTGGATCGGCCTGCGCGCCAACGGCGACTATACGGTGACCGGCGTGACGGAGGTGCCGCTGCTGCCTGTCGGTGCGGTTCTGGCCCTGGTGCTGGGCGGCCTGTTGATGGCGTGGCGCCGGGAGGGACGCTGAGCCATTGCGGGCCTGATTCCGCAGCGGAAATTTTCCGAAAACAGCCTGTTGCGTTCGGCCGGGCTTCCGATTATGGTGCCGCTCCTTCCGGCGATACGAGTTGATCGCCGCGCCGGTTGGGGCGTCGCCAAGCGGTAAGGCAGCGGTTTTTGGTACCGCCATTCCCAGGTTCGAATCCTGGCGCCCCAGCCAACTTTCCCTGAGATCGAAACCGACAGTTCACCCCGCCCCCTTGGCGGGGTTTCGCGTTTTCGGTCGGAGGAGCCGCGTCGATGGCGCCATTCTTCGGGAATGGGTATCCTGCGATGTCGACCGGGAGAGCCTACATGAACCAGCCGCATCTGAAGCTTGCCGTCGATAATGTACGACAGGAGGCGGCCCGCCCCATACCGGAGGATTATGGCCTGACGGCGGAGGATCTCCGCATCTGGTACGCCCCTGGGAGAGTCGGCATTGCTTTGGCCTTGCTCGTTGCGAGCGGAACCATCGTCATGCAGGGGATCGAAGGAGCGCGCTATGCGCAACCTTGGGTGCTTGGCGCGCTGTCGGGTGGAATTTACGGCGCTTTCATCGGCAGCTTCGCCGGCTTGGGCGCCATGGTGGCGGTGATTTGGGCCGATCCGTTTGTGGCTCGCGCTTGGCCGACCTATGGCCGCCTGCGTCGCTATCGGGATGCGCTTACAAGGGCAAAGGCAAGCACAATCGCGACGGGCGGCAGCTCGACGGATTGACCTTTCTTCGGTGAGGGCCGGACCCCGCTCCGGATCATCACCGGCGGAAGGCGGATGAACCAAGCCCGTTCCCATCCCCTTGGGCGAGATCATTGCACTGTTCGAACGCGGTCGCGGCGGAGCGCGTCCGATCAGGCGGGCCGGCAGCCGGTTGTCGCCGATCCGAGGTCGAGGTCGCGCTGCTCCAGCAGCATGACCAGCGTATGGCCGGTTCGTCCTGCCGGACGCAGGATCAACTGCTCCAAACTCACCACGCCATCCAGCGGATGGTCGAAGCGGCACAGGCCACCTTCCCGTTCCAAATGGGACGATCCGGGCAAAACTGCGGACATCCAGTGCCAAATGGGAAGGGTGGTTAAGCAGGAACGGCCTGTTCCCTCCGGTCGAGCGCACCGCTCGCCAGCGTCAGGACCAGTCCGCCCAGCACGAACAGGCCGCCGACCCAGGGCGTGGCACCAAGGCCGAGCGGCGACGAAACCACCTGCCCGCCGAAGAAGGCACCTGCGGCGATACCCAGGTTGAATGCGGCGATGTTCATGGCCGATGCCACGTCCACCGCGCCCGGTGCATGGCGTTGTGCCAATTGCACGACATAGAGCTGAAGCCCAGGCACGTTGGCGAAGGCCAGCGCACCCATGCCGGCCAGCGTGACCAGCGCCGGGATCTTGGAATCGGCGGTGAAAGTGAAGACGATCAGCACCAGCGCCTGCAGGGCGAACAGCCAGGCCAGCGCCCGCACCGGGCGGCGGTTGGCGAGCCTGCCGCCGACGATGTTTCCGACGGCGATGGCCGCACCATACAGAACCAGCACGAGGCTGACGGTGGCGCTGGAGAATCCGGTGATCGTCTCCAGGATCGGCGCCAGGAAGGTGAAGGCGACGAAGGTGCCGCCATAGCCCAGCGCGGTGATGGCGAAGGCCAGCAGAAGCCGCGGCTTCGCCAGCACGCCCAGTTGCGTTCCCAGCCCGGCGGCCGGCGGCTGGCTGAGACGGGCCGGTACCAGCGCCGCGACTCCCAGGCCGCCGATGATACCCAGGGCCGAGACCGCCAGGAAGGTGGCGCGCCAGCCGAAGGTCTGCCCGATCCAGGTGCCGAGAGGCACGCCGGTGACGATGGCGATGGTCAGGCCGGAGAACATCATGGCGATGGCCGAGGCGCGCTTGTCCTCCGGCACCAGATCTGCCGCGATGGTCGACCCGACGGAGAAGAAGACGCCGTGGGCGAAGGCGCTCAGTACGCGCGCCACCAGCAGGGTCTCATAGTCCGGGCTGACGCCGGCCAGCAGATTGCCGACGACGAAAACGCCCATCAGCCCGAGCAGCAGAGGCTTGCGCTGGATTCTGCCGGTCAGGGCGGTCAGAACCGGCGCCCCGAAGGTGACGCCCAGGGCATAGACGCTGACCACCATCCCCGCCAGCGGCAGGCTGACGTCAAGATCGCTTGCCACCGTGGGCAGAAGGCCGACGACGACGAACTCGGTCGTTCCGATCGCATAGGCGCTGATCGCCAGCGCCAGTAGTGCGAGAGGCATTTCAAAAGTCTCCGTTTCCTGAAGGACTGTTCTGGGGAGACCATGTGCGTCATAAGGTCTGGAACGGGAATGCCCGCCGCATTCCCATGATTTTGTCATCCAGTGACAAGGTTGATGAAAGGGTGGCCCTGTGAGCGATCCTCGTGCCTGGGAAATGCGGGTGTTTCTGCGGGTGGCCGCCCATGGCAGCTTCAGCGCCGCCGGCCGCGATGTCGGCATGACGCCCTCCTCCACCGCCAAGTTGATGACGCGGCTGGAGGAACGGCTGGGCGTGCGGCTGGTAGAGCGGTCGACCCGGAAGCTGCGCCTGACCGCGGAAGGCGAATTGTACCGCGAGCGGGCCGAGGCGCTGCTGGGGGAGATGGACGCGCTGGACGCCGAGATCGCCGGCGGAGCCCGCGCGCCGACCGGACTGATCCGGGTCAACGCCTCCGTCCCCTTCGGTCAGCACTGCCTGCTGCCGTTGCTGCCGGACTTTCTGCGCGATCATCCCGGCATCACGATGGACGTGACGATGACGGACGAGGTGGTGGACCTCTATGCCGCCCGCGTCGATGTCGCCTTCCGCGCCGGCCCCTTGAGCGATTCGGCGCTGCTGGCCCAGCGGATCGGCGTGGTGCGCCGACGGATCGTCGCCTCCCCCGCCTATCTGGAGCGCCGGGGCGTGCCGCAGACTGCGGCCGACCTGGAGGCGCACGACTGCCTGGGCTTCAACTTCCGCCGTGCCGCCGCGGTCTGGCCGCTGAAATCCGGGGGACGGCTGGTCGACCGGGAGGTGCCCACACGCATCCTGGCGAACAATGGCGAGACGGTGCGGCACATGGCGCTGCTGGGTCTGGGGCTGGCGCGGCTGGCCGAGTATCACGTGCGCGACGATCTGCGCGACGGGCGTCTGGTCGCGGTGCTGGAGGATGTACTGGTGGATATGGAGGAACTCCACGCCGTGTACACCGGCCGCGACCGCGCTCCGCGCCGTGTCCGTGCCTTCCTGGATCACATGACACCGCGCCTGCGATCCATGCTGGCGGCGTGACCGCGGGACGGTTTCCGTTTCCCAAAACGACATCGCGAAAACGACATCGGCCGGATGACGGGCATCCGGCCGATGGGGCGTACCGTTCGGGCGTTCAGCCTCAGAACGGGATTTCGTCGTCGAGGTCCTCGTGACGGGGCGGAGCGCCGCCGCTGCTGCGGCTGCCCGACGAACCGCCGCCGTAGTTGCCGCCGCCGCTGCCGCCACCATAGCCGCCGCCGCTTCCACCGCCACGCGATTCGTAGCCGCCACCGCCGCCGCCAAAGCTGCCGCCGCCGCCCTCTTCACGGGCGCCGCCGGTGAAGTCGATTTCAGCGACGCGGACCGACAGGCCGGCACCGCGGGTACCGTCGCGCTTCTCGTATTCGCGCAGGGTCACTTCGCCCGACACGACGACGCTCTTGCCCTTGGTCAGGTGCGGAGCAAGCGACTCGGCGCGACGGCCCCAGATGGAGCAATCGACCCATTGGGTCGTCTTGCGATCGCCGAAGCCGACGTCATTGGCGACGCGGAAGCCCAACACCTTCTCGCCGCTCTGGGTCGTGCGCAATTCGCCGTCCGCGCCCAGGCGTCCCGTAAACGTCCAAACATTCATCGCTCGTTGCTCCTAAGCGCGAGTGTCCCAGCATCCATGCCGACCCGTCAGGATGCCCGGCGGAGGCACCCAGATGCCGAGGGTTCCCATTCGCAGGGCCGGCTGTTCACAATGGCGACCATCCCCCCGGTCCCGCGCAACGAAGCACGGGGGACCGAGGCCGGTCAACCGCCGTCGGAAATGCCCCGGCGATCCCCGGACCGGCGCACTCGCCCTGCCGTCCCGGACCGGAACACTCCATGAACAAATATAGCAGAACGACGCGTCCCGGAAAACCGTTTCCTTTGACGTGGCGCCGGCTTCCGGTCAGCGCAGACGCCGCGCCGCCAGATCCAAGGCCACTTTCAACTGGGCATGGGAGAAAGGCCTGTGGACGACACCGAGCGGATAGGTCTCGGTGATGCGGGCCATGGTGCCGTGGTCGCTGTTGCCGGACAGGAAGATGCAGCGCAGGCCGTGGTCCAGGTTCAGCCGCCGGGCCGCCGCGATTCCGTCACCGCCGCCAAGCCGGACATCCAGCAGCGCCAGATCCGGCCGTTCGCGCAAAGCGAGATCCGCTGCTTCGGCCTCGGTCCGGGCAACGCCGCAGACGGTGTGGCCAAGGTCGCTGACCACCACCGCCAGGGCGCCGGCGGCCGCTTCGTCATGCTCCACCA
>JBKHVJ010000028.1:0-5541 GCA_046570145.1 Alphaproteobacteria bacterium | reverse complement strand
GGACGCCGGCGAGGGCGTTGTCGATCTCGTGGACGTCCGTCTCGGACACGATGTCGAAGGACGGCATGGCGGCTCTCTCCTGGATAAGGACTTCCGGTAAACGATTTGGGCGCACCGTAAAGAAGTGCGGCGCCACACTCAACAGCCGCCTGACGACCGGCACACGTCATCGCGAGGGAGGGCGGAACGGCAGGGCGATCTCCCGCAGTTCCTTGCCCGGCAGCAGCAGGGTCGCCACCGCCCGGTCCGGCTCGAACCGCCAGCTGCGCGCATCCCGCAGGTCGGGACCGTCGCACTCCGCCGACAGATCGGGACCCAGCGCCGTCCGGCAGGCGGCGGTGGCGGCCTTCGGCCAGGACCGGTCGCCGAACATCTGCACCAGGGTCGGCAGGCGGTGCCGCCCGAGATCCACCGTCAGCCCCGCAGCATAGCGGAAGCCGTTGCCTTGCACCCCTTCGCCGAGAAACTGGACCGACAGCACACCGGGTGAAACGGCATGGACATCGGCCGTCAGGATCAGCTCGGCCTCCATCCCCTCGGGCAGATCGGTCGCCTCTTTCCGGAACGAGGCAAGTTCGCCCTCGACGAAGCGGCTGAGAGTCTCATTGAAGAACACCGCGCCGGGAGTGGCCGGGTCGGCGATCTCCGGCCGCTCGGCACGGATGTAAAGGCGGGCTCGGGGCTTCCCTTCGGTCAGCGAAACCGTGCGCAGCCGGGCGCCGAGCGCCGGATCGGCCCGCAGGGCGGCCAGTTGCTTCGTTCGCCGCTCCGTTTCGGCCTGCAGGCAGACCGCCGGATCGTCGAAACCGCTGGCGGCCTCGGCTCCCGCAGGACGTCCGAAGCCGCAAACCCGGTTCCTCCGCTGGCTCCAGGCCCGCTGTTCGGCGCGGGCGAAGCCGCGCCCCGCCTCGTCGGTCGCCAGCCTGTCGAGCAGAGCCTTGTAACCGGCACCCATCGCCGAATCGGCGGCATCGAGCGACGGCGTCGAGCAGATCAGCATCTCTTCCGCGCTGCGGGCTCGGGCGCAATCGAAACTGGCCGCCGCGGCTGGTGCGGCAAACCCAAGCAGAAACGGCAGGCAAAGGGCGGCGGCGTGGCGGAGGGCCATGTTGCGGGCTCCATCGGAGGGAGGCCGCAACAGTGGACCAAAGATAGCCCGGCCGCCGCAACAGCGGCCGGGGTCATCGGCATCACGCCGCTCAGTTCATCTGTTCGGCGTAATGGCAGGCGACCAGCCGCTCGTCCACGGTGCGCAGCGGCGGAACCTCCGCGGCGCAGCGGTCGGTGGCGAAGGGGCAGCGCTTGTGGAACGCGCAGCCCGGCGGCGGGTTCAGCGGCGACGGCAGTTCGCCCTTCGGCACCACCCGGTCGCCCCGCAGATCCGCGTTCACCCGCGGCGTCGCCGCCAGCAGGATGCGGGTGTAGGGATGGCGCGGCCGGGTGAACACCACGTCCTTGGCGCCATGCTCCACCGGCTTGCCCAGATACATCACCATCAGCGAATCGGCGATGTGCCGGACGACGCTGAGATCGTGGGAGATGAACAGGTAGGCGAGGTTCAGCTCTTCCTGCAGATCCATCATCAGGTTCAGCACCTGCGCCTGGATCGACACGTCGAGCGCCGACACCGGTTCGTCCGCCACGACGACGCGCGGGTTCAGCATCAGCGCGCGGGCGATGGCGATGCGCTGGCGCTGGCCGCCGGAGAACATGTGCGGATAGCGGTCGACCTGATCGGGCCGCAGGCCGACCTTCCCCATCATGGCCACCGCGCGGTCGCGCCGCTCGTGCTTGTCCATGGCGGTGTTGATGACCAGCGGCTCGGTCAGGATGGATCCCACCGTCTTGCGCGGGTTCAGCGAGCCGTAGGGATTCTGGAAGACCATCTGCACCGTGCGGCGCAGCTCCTTCATCTCCGCCGCGCTGCGCCCGACCACGTCGCGGCCGTCATAATGCAGCTCGCCCGAGGTCGGCGGCTCGATCATGGTGACGGAGCGGGCGAGGGTCGACTTGCCGCAGCCCGATTCGCCGACCACGGCCAGCGTCTTGCCGGCCTGCAGGCGGAAGGACACGCCGTCCAGCGCCTTCACCGTCGCCATCGGCTTGAAGGCGCCGCGCTTGACGGCGTAATGCTTGCGCAGGTCGCGGGCCTCCAGCACGACCGAACGGTCGGCCGCGGCCTCGACGATAAGGGACTCGGTCTCGGTGCTCATCACAGCGCCTCCCCGGCGGCGGAATGGCCGTCCGGCAGCGGGTAGAAACAGCGCGCGCGCCCGTCGTCCACGTCGAACAGGGCCGGGCGCTCGGCACGGCAGCGGGCGTCGGCGAAGCGGCAGCGCGGGCTGAACAGGCAGCCGGCCGGCCGGTCGCCGATGCCCGGCACCATGCCGGGGATGGTCGGCAGCCGGCGCTTGCCCAGCGCCCGTTCCGGCAGGGCGTCGAGCAGGGCGCCGGTGTAGGGGTGGCGCGGCCGCTCGAACAGCGAATGGACCGGCCGCGTCTCCGCCACCTGCCCGGCATACATCACGACGACGCGCTGGGCCGTCTCCGCCACCACGCCCATGTCGTGGGTGATCAGGATCAGCGCCATGCCGCGCTCGCGCTGCAACTGGACCAGCAGGTCGAGGATCTGCTTCTGGATGGTGACGTCCAGCGCCGTCGTCGGCTCGTCCGCCACCAGCAGGCGCGGGTTGCAGGCGATGGCGATGGCGATCATCACGCGCTGGTTCATGCCGCCCGACAGCTGGTGCGGGAAGGCGGACAGGCGGGTTTCCGGCGCCGGGATGCCGACCTGCTCCAGGAGCGCGATGGCGCGGTTGCGCAGCGCCTTGCCGGACAGCCCTTCATGCACCCGCAGCGTCTCCATGATCTGGAAGCCGACGGTGAAGCAGGGGTTGAGGCTGGTCATCGGCTCCTGGAAGACCATGGCCACGTCCTTGCCGGTGATCTTCCGGCGCTGGGCGGCGGGCATGGTCAGCAGGTCCCTGCCGGCGAACATCATCCGGTCGGCGACGACGCGGCCGTTGGAGCCGAGGAGCCCCATCACGGCCAGCGAGGTCACGGACTTGCCGGAGCCGGATTCGCCGACGATGCCGACGACCTCGCCCTCGTCCACGGTCAGGTCGATTCCGTCCACAGCGCGGAAAGTGCCGGCGCGGGTGGTGAACTCGACCGACAGGTTCTTGATGTCGAGAAGAGGCATGGGGTCAACGCTTCAGCTTGGGGTCGAGCGCGTCGCGAAGACCGTCGCCCAACAGATTGAAGGCCAGCACGGTCACCAGGATGGCGATGCCGGGCCAGGTCACGACCCAGGGGGCGCGCTGGAGGAACTGCAGCGAGGAGGCCAGCATGGTGCCCCATTCCGGCGTCGGCGGCTGTGCGCCGAGGCCGAGGAAGCCCAGCGCCGCGGCGTCCAGGATGGCGGTGGAGAAGCCCAGCGTCGCCTGCACGATCAGCGGCGCCAGGCAGTTCGGCAGCACCACGATCAGCATCAGGCGCAACGGCCCGGCCCCGGCAACGCGCGAGGCGACGACATAGTCCTTGTTCACCTCCGCCAGCACGGCGGCGCGGGTCAGGCGGGCATAGTGCGGGATCACCACCACCGAGACCGCCAGCATGGCGTTCACCAGCCCCGGCCCGAGGATGGCGGCCACCACCACCGCCAGCAGCAGCGAGGGCAGCGCCAGCAGGATGTCCATGGCGCGCATGATCAGCACGTCGGCGATCCCGCCGAAGAAGCCGGCGATCAGGCCCAGCCCCAGCCCGACGGCCAGCGACAGGGTGACGACGATCAGGCCGATCATCATCGACAGCCGAGCCCCGAACATCAGGCGCGACATCATGTCGCGGCCGATGTCGTCGGTGCCCAGGATGTAGGTCCAGCTTCCGCCCTCCTGCCAGACCGGCGGCGTCAGGATGGCGTCGCGGTACTGGATGTCGGGGTCGTGCGGGGCGATCACGCCGGCGGAGATGGCGATCAGCGCGATCAGCAGGATCACCACCAGACCGGCCAGCGCGCCCTTGTTCTGCCTGAAGTGATACCAGAACTCGGTCAGCGGGTGCGGCGGGCGCGAGACCGCGACCGTTTCCGGGGTGGCGGGTTCTGCGTTGGTCGAGAATTCAGCGGACATGGATTGGCCTCACCGCGCGTGACGGATGCGGGGGTTGAGGACGCCGTAGAGCACGTCCACCAGCAGGTTGACCAGGATCACCGAGGTGGCGATCAGCAGGACGCCGCCCTGCAGGGCCGGATAGTCGCGGCGGTTGATCGATTCGATCAGCCACTTGCCGACGCCCGGCCAGGAGAAGATGGTCTCTGTCAGGATGGCGCCGCCCAGCAGCGTGCCGACCTGCAGGCCGATGACGGTCACCACCGGGATCAGCGCGTTGCGCAGCGCATGCATGCCGATGACCCGGCCGTCGGCCAGCCCCTTGGCGCGGGCGGTGCGGATGTAGTCCTCGCCCAGCACCTCCAGCATCGCCGAGCGCGTCATGCGCGCCACCACGGCCAGCGGCACGGTGCCCAGCACGATGGTCGGCAGCACCAGATGGCCGAGGGCGGAGCGGAACGCCTCGTATTCACCGGCCATCAGCGTGTCGATCAGCATGAAGCCGGTCACGGGCTCGACGTAATGAATCAGGTCCAGTCGTCCCGACACCGGGGTCCAGCCCAGTCCGACCGAGAAGAACAGGATCAGCAGCAGCCCCCACCAGAAGATCGGCATCGAATAGCCGGTCAGGCTGATGCCCATCACGCCATGGTCGAACAGCGAGCCGCGTTTCACCGCCGCCAGGATCCCGGCGGGCAGCCCGACCAGCGTCGCGAACAGCATGGCGCACAGCGCCAGTTCCAGGGTGGCCGGGAACAGGGCGATGAACTCGCTCAGCACCGAATTGTGAGTGACCAGCGACAGGCCGAAATCGCCGGACAGCACGTTGCCGACGTAATCGAGGAACTGCTGCCAGAGCGGCCGGTCCAGACCCAGTTCATGGCGAAGGGCGGCCAGCCGTTCGGGCGCGATGCCCCGTTCGCCGACGCGCACCTCGATGGGGTCGCCGGGAACCAGCCGGATCAGGATGAAGGTCAGAAAGGTGATGCCGAGAAAGGTCGGAATCACCAAGCTCACCCGCGTCAGGATGAAGCGAAGCATCGACGGGTACTCGTTTTTTAAAACTATGGTGAAAACTGGAACGGAGCGCTGCTTTGACAACGCCCCGTTCCGTCAGGGGCATTTGCCCCACCCTGGCCCGTCCCCGCTTGCGCGGAGGCGGGAATGCAACTCAATTCAACAAGGCGGGAGGCGCGGCAGGCACGCCCCCCTCACTCTTTTCCGCAAGCCCGGCTTTCGGGACTTGCGGTCCGCATCACTTCAGGTCGACGCCCTCGAAACGATGGATGCCGAACGGATCCATCTTGTAGCCGACGACGTTCTTGGCGAGGCCCATGTAAACCACCGAGTGGGCGATGGTGTACCAGGGGGCCTCTTCCTTGAAGATGACCTGCGACTGTTCGTACAGCTTGGTGCGCGCGGCGATGTCGGT
>JBKHVJ010000027.1:0-5152 GCA_046570145.1 Alphaproteobacteria bacterium | reverse complement strand
CCGAACTTGGCGGCGATCCACACCGCCAGGGCCTCGCAGGTCCAGGTGCAGACCCCGTCCACGGCGGGGTCCGGTCCTTTGAAGACCGCGGCCGCCAGGGCCGCCTGCTCCGCGTCGCTCAGCCACTCCGCCCGGTGCCCCTTGGGCCGGTCGAACAGGCCCGCGACCCCTTCCACGTTGTAGCGCTGCACCGCGTCCCGCAGCGCCTGCCGCTCCATCCCAGCCAAGCGTGCGGCCTCCGCCCGGTCCAGACCATCCAAGGCGTTGGCGATGGCATACGCCCGCGCTGCCGCCCGACCGTTGCCGCACCGCCGTGCCCAGAGCCGCAGGTCCGCCGCCGTCATCCCGTCCGCGATCTTCAGGCTTGCCGACATGGTCACTCCCACTCCCGGTGGAGCTTCAGTGAATCATGCTCGCTATAATTTGGGAATCCCATGCGGTCCGAGAGTCAGTTCAGGCGTGAGCCGGTATCACTCGGGAGTGGAGGCTTCGCCTTCGGCTTCCGGAGTGCCCATCATGGCATCGGCGACCAAACCGGCGTTGCCACGGATCTTGGCCTCGATCGCATCGGCCATCTCGGGGTTGTTGCGCAGATAGGTCTTGGCATTCTCGCGGCCTTGACCGATGCGGGTGCCGTCATAGCTGAACCACGCACCCGATTTGTCGACCACACCGGCCTGGATGCCGAGGTCGAGCAGTTCGCCGACCTTCGACACACCCTCGCCATACATGATGTCGAACTCGACCTGCCGGAACGGCGGGGCCATCTTGTTCTTCACCACCTTGACGCGGGTCTGGTTGCCGACGACGGTGTCGCGGTCCTTGATCGAGCCGATGCGGCGGCTGTCGAGACGCACGGAGGCGTAGAACTTCAGCGCGTTGCCGCCGGTCGTCGTCTCCGGGTTGCCGAACATCACGCCGATCTTCAGGCGGATCTGGTTGATGAAGATCACCAGGCAGTTCGACTTGGAGATCGAGCCGGTCAGCTTGCGCAGCGCCTGGCTCATCAGGCGGGCGTGCAGGCCGACATGGCTGTCGCCCATCTCGCCCTCCAGCTCGGCGCGCGGCACCAGGGCGGCGACGGAGTCGACCACCAGCACGTCGATGGCGCCGGAGCGCACCAGCGTGTCGGCGATCTCCAGCGCCTGCTCGCCGGCATCCGGCTGGGAGATCAGCAGCTCGTCGATGTTGACGCCCAGCTTGCGGGCATAGGACGGGTCGAGCGCATGTTCGGCGTCGACGAAGGCGCAGGTGCCGCCGGCCTTCTGGGCCTGGGCGATGGCGTGCAGCGCCAGCGTGGTCTTGCCCGAGCTTTCCGGCCCGTAGATTTCGATGATGCGGCCCTTCGGCAGGCCGCCGATGCCCAGCGCGATATCGAGACCCAGGGAGCCGGTGGAAATGACCTCCGTCTCGACCGAGTTCTCACGGGCGCCGAGCTTCATGATCGAGCCCTTGCCGAACGCGCGTTCGATCTGGCTCAGGGCGGCATCGAGCGCCTTCTGCTTGTCCATGGAATCCTTCTCGACCAAACGAAGCTGTGCGGACGACATGCCCGGTACCCCTCTCTTAGAACACACGGTCGGCGCTCTTGCAACGAAGCTGAATGTACTCTCTTCGTTCTCATTTGCAAGGGCTGATGTTGCCGGTGTGTTCCTATCTTACGGGGTGTACGGAATGGTGCTCTTCCCCCTCACCGCGGGTCGCGGATGACCTCCTTCACCTTGGAGGCCAACTGCTTCAGCGAGAAGGGCTTGGGCAGGAAATGGGCCACCTCGACGCCGTCGATTTCGCCCAGACGGTCTTCGGCATAGCCGGAGATGAAGATCACCCGCATCTCCGGGCGCAGCTTGCGGACATGGCGGGCCAGGGTCGGGCCGTCCATCTGCGGCATCACCACGTCGGTGATCAGCAGGTCGATGGACGCGCCATTGGTTTCGATCTGCTGCAGCGCCGCCTCGCCATTCTTGGCCTCCAGCACCTGATAGCCCTTGTTCCGCAGAGCTCGGGCGGAGAAGACGCGCACCGCGTCCTCATCCTCCACCAGAAGGATGGTGCCGGTGCCGGTCAGGTCGCTGCCGCGCCGCTCCCGCGGCTCGGCGGTATCGACCGGACGCAGGTCGCCCTGGTGGTGCGGCAGCAGGATGGTGAAGGTCGTCCCCTCCCCCACCGCAGAATCGACCAGCACGAAACCGCCGGTCTGCCGCACGATGCCGTAGACGGTCGACAGGCCGAGCCCGGTGCCCGACCCGACCTCCTTGGTCGTGTAGAACGGCTCGAAGATGCGCTGCAGATTCTCCCGCGCGATGCCGCAGCCGGTGTCGATCACGTCGATGGAGACGTAGCTGCCGGGCGGCACCATCTCATGTTCCCGCCGTTCGGGCTGGGTGACGACGTAGTTGGTGGTGTTGATGGTCAGCTTGCCGCCACCGGCCATCGCGTCGCGGGCATTGACCACCAGGTTGATGATGACCTGCTCCAGCTGGTTCTGGTCGACCTTGACCAGCCCCAGGTCGCGACCATGGATCATCTTCAGCTCGATGTTCTCGCCGATCAGCCGGCGCAGCAGGTTCGCCAGCTCCGCCAGCACATCGGTGACGTTGATGACGCGCGGCTGCAGGGTCTGCTGGCGCGAGAAGGCAAGCAGCTGCCGCACGAGGTTGGCGGCACGGTTGGCGTTCTGCTTGATCTGCATGATGTCGCTGAAGGACTGGTCACCCGGCTTGTGCCGCAGCAGCAGCAGGTCGCAGAAACCGATCATCGCCGTCAGCAGGTTGTTGAAGTCGTGGGCGACGCCGCCGGCGAGCTGGCCGACCGCCTGCATCTTCTGCGATTGGGCGAACTGGGCCTCCAGGCTCTTACGCTCGGTCATGTCGATGAAGTGCAGGATCAGGCCGACGCCTATCGCATTCTTCTCGGCCTCGCCGCGCCCGTCCGTGCGCACCGGGTTGGCCAGGCGCCGGGCATAGAGCTGCGCGGTCAGTTCGCGCCCGCCGGACAGACGGACCTCCAGCGGATGGGCCGGGTCTGCGCCGCCCTGGACCGACTTCAACCGGGCGGTCACCGCCTCGCGCTCCGCCGGGACGATCAGGTCGGCCATGGGGCGATTGATGACGCTGCCGGCCTCGCTGCCGATCAGCGCCAGGAATGCTTCGTTGCATTCCGTCAATTGCCCGGTCTCATCGACCAGCGCGATGCCGATCGGCGCATCCTCGAAGAATCGCTGGAATCGCTGTTCGGATTGGCGCAGAGCCTCCTGCCATTCCCGTTCGGGCGACAGGTCGCGCACCACCGACCGGGTATGGATCGTCCCATCGTCGCCATGCACCACGCTCTGCGCCACAGCCACCTGGAACCGGCGTCCGCGCAGCCCCACCATGGTCAGTTCGCCGCGCTGCTCGCCGCCGCCATGGTCGAACAGGTCATAGGGTGCCGCGGACTGCGGCGGCGCGGCCAGGATGCCGTGAAGGCGTGCCTCCCCATCGGTCAGGTCTCCGGGGTGAGCCTCCAGCCATTGCGCCAATGTGGCGTTGACGAACAGGAACTGGCCATTCTGATCGACGGAGAAGAAGCCGACCGGCGCATGTTCCATGAAATCGGCGAGCTTGGCCTGCTCGCGCAGCATCACATGCTCCAGTTCACGCCGCGCGGTGATGTCCTCGATCCGCCAATGGACGGAGCCGGGAAAGCCGGGCACCGGCTGGCCCTGCACCTTGCGCCATTCCGGCGGGTGATTGTCCAGTGCCGGGATCGCCAGTTCGGCGGATGCCGCGGCTCCCGCCCGCACCCGTTCGCGCAGGCGGCGGAACTCGCGCGCGCTGTCGGGATCGTCGGAGAACTGGCGTGCCAGCGCATCCAGCGGCCGTTCGCCACGGCGCCAGCCGGCAAGCTCGCGGAAAGCGGCATTGACGAAGACCACATCGTCGGCACCGTCGCAGACCAGTTGGCCCGCCGGCATGCCTTCCAGCGCCCCGCCCAACAGCGCGCCGATGCGCGCCGACCGCCGGACGACGGCGATGCTGCGGCCGATCAGCAGGGCGACGCCCGCCGCCGCCAGCACCGCTCCGGTCCAGCCGATCTCTTCCCGGTCCAGCAGCAGGCCGGCGGCCAAAACCAGCAGCCCGGCCGGCGCCAGACAGTACTGGAGCAGCATCAGGGCCCCGCCGGACGGTGCCGCGCGGTCGGCTGCATTGCGTGCCGTGTCGGAAAGGGAAGTCGAATCGTCCACCAAATCTCCAGGCACCAGAACCCCAAGCCCCCAATGTCACAGCGTACGAAGGTCAGTCGTCCCACCCGGTGCCGTCAACCGTTCCAGGCGCGCATCAGTTGCGCAGCGACCGCCCTTTCAGCTTGAAGACATAGGTAATGACTTCGGCGACCGCCCGATAGTGCTCGGATGGAACTTCCTCGTCGATATCGCATGCGGCATAGAGCGCACGGGCGAGTGGCGGATTTTCTATGACCGGGACATTGTTCGATTCGGCGATCTCGCGAATCTTGAAGGCGACCTGATCCACACCCTTCGCCAGCACCAGCGGTGCGCCCATCTGGCTGGGATCGTATTTCAGCGCCACCGCGAAGTGGGTCGGGTTGGTGACCACCACGTCGGCATTGGGCACCGCGGCCATCATGCGCTTGCGCGCGCGCTCGAAGCGGAGCTGGCGAATGCGGCCCTTGACCACCGGGTCGCCTTCCTGCTGCTTGTGTTCGTCCTTCACCTCCTGCTTCGTCATCTTCATCTTCTTGTCGAACTGGGTCTTCTGCCACAGGAAGTCGCCGGCGGCGATGAAGGTCAGAACCACGAGAACCCAGATAAGCAGGCGGTGCGCGAGGCTGTCGACCTGCAGCAGCATCGCGATCATGTCGATGCCGATATAGGTTTCGACAGCCACAAACATCGGCTTCAGCGCCATGTAGGTGACGCCGCCGACCACCGCCAGCTTGGCGATGCTCTTCAGCAGTTCCACCCCCTGGTTGGCCTTGAACAGGTTCATCAGGCCGGGCAGCGGATTCAGCTTGGAGAATTTCGGTTCGATCAGCTGCCAGGAGACATTGAAGCCGATCTGCCCGATCGTCGCCAGCACGCCGGCCACGACGAACAGCAGGATCGGCAACCACAGGGCCCACATTGCATCAGCCATCACCCGGAACAGCA
>JBKHVJ010000026.1:0-26333 GCA_046570145.1 Alphaproteobacteria bacterium | reverse complement strand
CTCACCGATTTCAGCGTATCGACCATTGCCTATTTTTTCATCGGCTACGGCATCGCCTACGGGGTCGATTTCATGGCTGGCGCCGGCCAGCTCGCCGAGAAAAACGGCTATGACCTGGTCAAGTTCTTCTTCCTGCTTACCTTCGCGGCTGCGATTCCCGCCATCGTGTCGGGCGGCATCGCCGAGCGTGCCCGCTTCTGGCCGCAGGCCGGCGCCACGATGGCGCTGATCGCGCTGTTCTATCCGCTGATGGAAGGCACGGTGTGGGGAACCCGCTTCGGCCTGCAGAGCTGGATGGCGGCGACCTTCGGGCAACCCTTCCACGACTTCGCCGGATCGGTGGTGGTCCATGCCTTCGGCGGCTGGGTGGCGCTGGGCGCGGTGCTGAACCTCGGCAATCGCCGCGGCCGCTATCGTGCCAACGGCTCGCTGGTCGCCATCCCGCCATCGAACATCCCGTTCCTGGCGCTGGGAGCCTGGGTGCTGTGCGTTGGCTGGTTCGGCTTCAACGTGATGAGCGCGCAGGTGCTGGACGGGGTGACCGGTCTGGTGGCGCTGAATTCGCTGATGGCGATGGTCGGCGGCATCGTCACCTCGCTGGTCATCAGCCGCACCGACCCCGGCTTCGTCCACAACGGCGCGCTGGCCGGTCTGGTGGCTGTCTGCGCCGGCTCCGACGTGATGCACCCGCTGGGGGCATTGATCACCGGCGGCGTCGCCGGCCTGCTGTTCGTCTGGGCCTTCAACAAGTGCCAGATCGACTGGAAGATCGACGATGTTCTGGGTGTCTGGCCGCTGCACGGGCTGTGCGGCCTGACCGGCGGCCTGCTGGCCGGCGTCTTCGGACAGGAGGCGCTGGGCGGCCTGGGCGGGGTGTCGATCCTCAGCCAGATCGTCGGGACGCTGGGCGGCGCCGGCTTCGGATTCGCCGCCGGTCTGGCGGTCTACGGCCTGCTGCGTGTCACCGTCGGCATCCGCCTGGACCCCGAACAGGAGTACAAAGGCGCCGACCTGTCGTTGCACCACATCACCGCCTACCCGGAAGAGGATGCGCCGGGTATGTAATGCGCCGCACACAACTCCGCCGCCCCTTGGCCGACTCTTGCTTTGCCGGGGCGGCGGCTTTAGTGTCCGGCGCGAACTCCTCCCCCTCACGACGCCGGATTTTGACCGCCCCATGAAGGCCGCCATCGTCGTTTTCCCCGGCTCCAACCGCGAACGCGACGCCGTCGCCGCGCTGGAGGCCGTCAGCGGGACCAAGCCGCATCTGGTCTGGCACCGCGACACCGAACTGCCCAAGGTCGACCTGATCGTCGTGCCCGGCGGCTTCTCCTATGGCGATTACCTGCGCTCCGGCGCCATGGCGGCGCATTCGCCGATCATGCGCGAGGTGAAGGCGCGGGCCGATCAGGGCGTGCGCGTCCTCGGCGTCTGCAACGGCTTCCAGATCATCACCGAGGCCGGGCTGCTGCCCGGCGCGCTGATGCGCAACGGTGCCCTGAAGTTCGTCTGCCGCGTCCAGCATCTGCGGGTGGAGAACACCGACAGCCCATTCACGAAGAAATACGCGAAGGGCCAGATCGTCCGGTTCCCGGTCGCCCACGGCGACGGCAACTACTGGACCGACGCTGAGACGGTGAAGCGGCTGGACGGAGAAGGCCAGGTCGCCTTCCGCTATGTCGGCGACGAGGCGCGCAGCGATCCGCGCGGCAACCCGAACGGCTCGGTGTCAGACATCGCCGGCATCTTCAACGCCAAGCGCACCGTGCTGGGCCTGATGCCGCACCCCGAGGACGCGGTGGAAGCCCTGCATGGCAACACCGACGGCAAGCCCATGTTCGAAGGTCTGGTGGAGGCCCTGTCGTGAGCGCTGAAGCTACCAAGGCGCAGGAGCGTCCGGTCACCGTCGAGCTCGCCAAGGAGTTCGGCCTGTCCGCCGAGGAATACCGGAACGCCCTGGACATCCTGGGCCGCACCCCGACCTTCACCGAGCTGGGCATCATCTCGGTCATGTGGTCGGAGCACTGCTCCTACAAGTCCTCCAAGGTCTGGCTGAAGACGCTGCCGACCACCGGCCCGCAGGTGATCTGCGGCCCCGGCGAGAATGCCGGCGTGGTCGACATCGGTGACGGCGACGCCGTCATCTTCAAGATGGAGAGCCACAACCACCCGTCCTACATCGAGCCCTACCAGGGCGCGGCGACGGGCGTCGGCGGCATCCTGCGCGACGTGTTCACCATGGGCGCGCGTCCCATCGCCAACATGAACGCGCTGCGCTTCGGTTCGCCCGACCATCCCAAGACCCGCCATCTGGTGTCGGGCGTGGTCGCCGGCATCGGCGGCTACGGCAACTGCGTCGGCGTGCCGACCGTGGGCGGCGAGACCAACTTCCACCCGGCCTACAACGGCAACATCCTGGTCAACGCCATGACCGTGGGTGTCGCCAAGACCGACAAGATCTTCTATTCGGCCGCCGCCGGTATCGGCAACCCGGTCGTCTACGTGGGATCCAAGACCGGCCGCGACGGCATCCACGGCGCCACCATGGCCTCGGCCGAGTTCACCGAGGATTCGGAGGAGAAACGTCCGACCGTGCAGGTCGGCGACCCCTTCACCGAGAAGCTGCTGATCGAAGCCTGCCTAGAGTTGATGGAGACGGACGCCATCGTCGCCATCCAGGACATGGGTGCCGCCGGCCTGACCTCCTCCTCGGTCGAGATGGCCGGCAAGGGCGGGCTGGGCATCGAGCTGACGCTCGACACCCTGCCGATGCGCGAACAGGCGATGACGCCCTATGAGATCATGCTCTCCGAAAGCCAGGAGCGCATGCTGATCATCCTGAAGCCCGGCCGCGAGGAGGTGGCGAAGGCCATCTTCGACAAGTGGGAACTGGACTTCGCCGTCATCGGCCACCTGACCGACACCGGCAACCTCGTCATCAAGATGTATGGCGAGACCTGGTGCGACATGCCGATCGCCCCGGTGTCCAATGCCGCCCCGGAGTACAATCGCCCGTGGGAGCTGACGCCGAAGGCTTCGGATGTCGACGACGGCGTGCTGGCCGGCTATTCCGCCGACCTCGGCGAGACGCTGACCAAGCTGTTCGGCTGCCCGGATCTCGCTTCCAAGCGCTGGATTTGGGAGCAGTATGACAGCCTCGTCGGCGGCGACACCCGCTTCATGTCGGGCCAGGCCGACGCCGCGGTCGTCCGCGTGCCAGGCCAGACCAAGGCGGTCGCCATCACCACCGACTGCACCCCGCGCTACTGCCTGGCCGATCCGGTCGAGGGCGGCAAGCAGGCGGTGGCCGAGGCGTGGCGCAACCTGTCGGCGGTGGGCGCCCTGCCGCTCGCCATCACCGACAACATGAACTTCGGCAACCCCGAGAAGCCGCGGATCATGGGCCAGTTCGTCGGCGCCGTTCAGGGCATCGGCGAGGCGTGCAAGGCGCTGGACTTCCCGGTCGTGTCGGGCAACGTCTCGCTCTACAACGAGACGAACGGCGAAGCCATCCTGCCGACTCCGGCCATCGGCGGCGTCGGCATCATGCCGGACGCCATGATCGCCGTCGGCATCGCCTTCAAGAGCGAAGGTGACGTCATCCTCAGCGTCGGCGAGACGAAAGGCCATCTCGGCCAGTCGATCTTCCTGCGCGAGATCCTCGGCCGTGAAGAGGGCGCGCCGCCGCCGGTCGATCTGGCGGTGGAGCGCCGCAACGGCGACTTCGTCCGCGGCCTGATCCGCGAGGGTCTGGTGGTGTCGAGCCACGATGTGGCCGACGGCGGCCTGGTCGTCACCATCGCCGAGATGGCGCTGGCCGGCGGCGTCGGCGCCTATCTGACCGCCTTCGACGGCGCGTCCCCGCGCGTCCTGTTCGGCGAGGACCAGGGCCGCTACGTCCTGGCCGTCCGCCCGGACGTCGCCGCGGCGGTGCAGGAGAAGGCGAAGGCGGCCGGCGTGCCGGTCACCGTGCTGGGCGAGACCCGCGGCACGGCGCTGTCGGGCCGCGGCGGCGACATCGTGTCGCTGAAGCGCCTGCGCGACGCCAACGAAAGCTGGCTGCCGACCTACATGGCGGCCGAGCTGTAAGGCCGGGCTGTAGAAACGAAAAAGGGCTGCTTCGATGAAGCAGCCCTTTTTTGTGTCTCACACGAACTGAACTTTGACTGGACCTTCCCGCCGTCCTTTCCGGTCGAAGGGTGCCTCACTCCGCCGGATTGGTGGCAGCCAGCGCACGGCGGCGGACCCAGAGGATGCTCTTGATGGTAAGCCACAGGCCGCCGATGGCCAGAGCGGACAGCACCAGGATCTTCGGGCCGTCCTCGCCGATGGCGGCAGCCGCTTCGCCGAACAGATAGCCGGCGCCGGCAAAGCTCCAGGCCCAGATGCCGGCGGCGATGAAGTTCCAGAACAGGAAACGCGACCACGGCATGCGCGAGGTGCCGATGGCGACCGACGCGATGTTGCGCACGCCATAGAGGAAGCGGAAGACCAGGATGAAGGCGACGCCGTATTTCTCGAGCCAGCGCAACACACGGCTGGCATGGACCTCGGCCGAGGGGAAACGCGCGAGCGCCCTGTTGCCCCAGCGGCGGCCCAGCCAGAACCAGACCTGATCGCCCATGAAGCTGCCGATCCAGACGGTGCCGACCAACCAGTACAGATTGATGATGCCGAGCTTTGCACCCATCCCGCCGAAGATTACAAATGTTTCACCTTCAAAAAAGGCCCAGATAAAGGCCAGCGGGTAAAAGGCGTTCCCCCATTCCTGCAACCAAGTGATCCAGTCCAAAGCCCCCTCCGGGAGACGTCGCTTGTGGGTTCGGCGGGCCCAAAGGCGTTTAGCAGCCGCTATATTGTGCGATGCGGCAGATAAAACGCGGGCTGGGAGGGATCATGACATAAAGGCGCGCGGTTTGTCTCGGAAACTTTCTTGACTAAGGAGTAGCCCCAAGAACGTCCAGCCGTTCAGAAGTCGTCCCCCGACAGCTCCCCCACAGCCTGCCTCGCGGCCCGCAGCAGGGCCGGATTCGGCTCCTGCGGCATATCGCCGTCATCGCCGTCCGGATCGCTGCGGTCGGGCGCGGCGCGGCGCTTCAGTTCCCGCGCGGCCTCGATCAGCAGATGAGCCAGCCGTTGGTCGGGCAACGCCTGTGCCAGCGCCCGCAACTCCGCGTTGGACAGCGCGGCCGGGTTGAACGCAGGGGGCGGAGGCGGCGGGGCGGGCGGGGCGAGCGGCAGTGTCGCAACGCCGGCGGCGAGGGCCGCGGCCCTGGGCAGAGGGGCGGCCTCCCGCACCATGTCGACCGCCACCTGGGCGGCCATGGTTGCCGCGGCGCCGGCCGTCCGGCTGCGGCGCGGCTTGCGCGCCGGTTCCGTCTCCGGCAGGTCGTCGAACAGAAGCCGTTGGACGCTCATCGCTGCAGATGCCCCCTGCACTCCACCATCGGCACGGCGTCACCGTCGCCGCAGCCATTCCCGTTCACTCGCGGTTTGCGATGTGTTCTCTTTTCATTCTAGGAAGAGCATCCGGTTTGTCGAGTGGATTCTGTGGAGTGACCGATCAGCTCACCACGTCCAGGGCATTCAGGAACCGTTCGGGCCGCAGCACTATCGTTTCTCCGGCCCGGCGCACCGACAGGAGCTGACGGTCGACGGTCACCAGCCAAGGCACGGAGCCGCCGACGGCCGCCGCCAGGAACATGTCGTCCTCCGGGTCACGGCACAGGCGGCCGACCGCCGCCGGCGTCACCAGAACGGTTTCCTCCCTGATCCGGTCGAAGAAGGCGCGGCGATCGGACGCGGAGCGGTAACGGTCGAATGTGGGTCGCATCAGCACCTCCTCCAGTTCCGCCAGCGTTTCGCGGCTGCCGGTCAGCCCGCCATCCTCACGCACCCGCTCCACACAGCGGCGGATCGCGTCCTGGCGCCGGATCGCGGCGTCGCCCAGCAATGCATAGGCCACCAGGATGTTGGTATCGAGGACGGCACGGATTGGGGCGGAGACCCGGGTGAATTTCATGGGACGAACCGGCTCTGGATATGCGTTGCCGCGGGCGAACATTGATATATCGGAATTCTGTAAAGGTTGAAGAACTCAGCCCCTCTGCGAGGCGTCTGTTGTGAGGCGGACCGGTTTGCGGTAAGAAACCAGCGAGGTCTGAACGGAATCTTTAGGACGGAATCATCGGCATGACCAGCATCCTCGTCGTCGACGACAGCCGACTGGCGCGTAACATGGTCTCCAGCGTCATCGCTTCGCTGCGGCCCGACTGGACCATCGTCACGGCTGCGAGCGGCGAAGAGGCTCTGGAGATCGTCGGGGAGGTGCCGCCGGCCGCCGCCATCGTCGACTACAACATGCCGGGCATGGACGGTCTGGTGCTCGCCGAGCGGCTGAAGGAGCGTTTTGCCGGTCTTACCATCGGCCTTTTGACCGCCAACGTCCAGGACGCCCTGCGGCGCAAGGCCGAGGCGCTGGGCGTCCGTTTCATCGCCAAGCCGATCACCTCGGACAAGATCCGCGACTTCCTCGCCGCGGCCGGGCAGTGACGCCGATGGCAGAGCCCGCATCCGGGGATCCCCTTCGCCTGGACGCCGACGAGGCCGACGCCATCGCCGAGCTGTTCAACATCGGCATGGGCGAACCGGCCGCCGCCCTCAGCTCCATGCTGGGGGAGGAAGTGCTTCTGTCGGTGCCGTCCTTCGCCGTGTCGACCCGCGCCAGCATCACCCGCGAAGTCGGCGGCGACCTGGAGGGCGACCAGCCGGTCTGCGCGGTCCGCGGTGCCTTCACCGGTCCTTTCACCGGTGAAGCGATGCTGATCTTCCCCGAACGCGGCACGCTGGCCCTCGTCGGCCGGCTGGTCCCCGTCGATCCTGCCGCCGAGGCGCCGGGTGAGATGGAGCAGGACGCGCTGACCGAGATCGGCAACATCATCCTGAACGGCTGCCTCGCCAGCCTGTCGAACCTGATCGGCGGCGAATTGGCGGGTGCGGTTCCGGGCTATGGCGCCGGCGCTCCGGCGGAGGTCATCGGCTCCGCCACCGACCCCGTGCTGTTCGTGCGCATCGACATGGCGCTGGCGGCGGGCGATGCGCGTGGACATGCGCTGTTCCTGCTGGACATCGCGTCGCTGGATGCCTTCCGCGAGGCGATCCGCCGGGCATTGGCAGGGCTTTAACGGGAAAAGGGGGAGGCGGCACTGTGCCCCCTCCCCCGTTCCGCCCGTCATCGGATGTCGATCGTGTTGCCGGATCAGGCCAGTTCGCGCCGGCCGGCCGCGGGAGTGCCCAGAGCCGGGACCTTCACCGCGAAGGCGCCGTCACCCAGAAGCGACTGCACGACCAGCAGGACCGTCCAGAAGGCCGGAAACTCCCAGCCGCCGCCCTGCGCGCTGAACACCCAGCCATTGCCGACATGCTGCAGCGTGGCACCGATCATGATCGGCAGCAGGGCCAGCGCGATCCAGCGGGTATAGACGCCGGCGATCAGCAGAAGCCCGCCGCCGATCTCGCCCAGGATCACGAGATAGGCGAAAACCCCGGGATAACCGATGCTCTCGAAATAGCCGACGGTGCCGGGGATGGTGAAGGTCATCACCTTCAGCACCAGGCCATGGGCCAGGAACAGCAGGCCGAGGCCGACGCGCAGCAGGAAGGCGGCGTAGGGAGCGGTGCGAGTGTCGATCATGGTCAGGGTCTCCTCTGTCAGGCGGTCGGTTGGGACCGCGTTTCGTCTGAAGAAGAGATTAGCCGGATCGGGAGGCGCGATAATCCGCGGAGTCAGCGAAGGTTTGTTGTGAGCGGAGGGACAATCTGTAGGGTGCCCTCCCCCGCCCCGGGCGAGGGACGGGAGAGGGAGAATCAGCGAACTACCCCCGCTTCCAGGTCGTGCCCTGCGGACCGTCCTCAAGAACGATGCCCTTGTCGGCCAGCTCCTTGCGGATGCGGTCCGCCTCGCCGAAGTTCTTCGCCGCGCGGGCGGCCTTGCGGTCGGCGATCAGTTGCTCGACATCGGCGTCGCTCAGCCCTTCGGCCCCGCCGGTCGGCGCCCAGCGGAACCACGCCTCCGGATCCTGCTGCAGCAGGCCGAGCTGCCGGCCGGCCGCCAGCAGCGCACCCTTGGCGGCGGCCTTCTCGGCATCGCTCTTCGCCTTGTTCACCGCGGTCGCCAATTCGTGCAGATGGGCAATGGCGAGCGGGCTGTTCAGATCGTCCTCCAGCGCCGCCAGCACGTCGAAGGGCAACTCGCCCGCTGCCGGGACCGGCTCGCCGCGCAGGGCCTGATACCAGCGGTCGAGCGCACCCTTGGCCTGCCGGATGCCTTCGCGGGTGAAGTCCAGCGGCTGGCGGTAATGGGCGCTCAGCAGGGTCAGGCGGATCGCCTCGCCGGGGAACTCGTCCAGCAGGTCGTGGACGGTGAAGAAGTTGCCGAGGGACTTCGACATCTTCTCGCCTTCGACCGTCACGAAGCCGTTGTGGACCCAGGTGCGGGCCAGCCGGTCGGTGCCGTTGGCGCAGCAGCTCTGCGCGATCTCGTTCTCATGGTGCGGGAAGATCAGGTCCAGACCGCCGCCATGGATGTCGAAGGTGGCGCCCAGATGCTCCTTCGCCATGGCGGAGCATTCGATGTGCCAGCCCGGACGGCCGCGGCCCCAGGGGCTTTCCCAGCCGGGCTGGTCGGGCGTGCTGGGCTTCCACAGCACGAAGTCGGAGGCATCGCGCTTGTAGGGCGCCACCTCCACCCGAGCGCCGGCGATCATGTCCTCCAGCGAGCGGCGGGACAGCTGACCGTAGCTCGGCATCGACGGCACCGAGAACAGCACATGCCCTTCCGCCGCATAGGCGTTGCCGCGCTCGATCAGCGTGGCGATCAGCGCGATCATCTGGCCGATATGCTGGGTCGCCCGCGGCTCGATGGTCGGTCGCAGCGCGTTCAGCGCGTCCATGTCGGCATGGAACAGGTCGGTGGTGCGCGCGGTCAGCGCATCGATCGGCTCCCCGCTGTCGCGGGCGCGGTCGATGATCTTGTCGTCCACGTCCGTGATGTTGCGGACATAGGTCACCGCCGGATAGAGCCGCGACAGCAGCCGGAACAGCAGGTCGAACACCACCACCGGCCGGGCGTTGCCGATATGGGCGGTGTCATAGACGGTCGGACCACAGACATACATGCCGACATGGTCCGGGCGAAGCGGTTCGAAGCGCTCCTTACGGCGGGTCAGCGTGTTGTAGAGGTCCAACGGCACGGTCCGAACTCCCGAAAAAGAGAGATGTCAGGGAAACGAGAGGTGTCAGGCGGTTTCGCCGGCCAGTCGCCGGAGGCTGCGCGCCCGTCCGATCAGGGGTAGCAGGTTCTTCAATTCCGGTCCATGGTCGCGCCCGGTCAGCGCCCGGCGCAGAGGAAGGAACAACTCCTTGCCCTTGCGCCCCGTCGCCCCCTTCACCGCATTGGTCCAGGCGCCCCAGGTGCCGAGGTCCCACGGCTCGTCCGGCAGCAGCGCCGCCGCCTGGGCCAGGAAGCCGGCATCCTCGACCAGCGGCGTCACTGGCGCATGGGTCACCGCCCACCAGTCCCGCGCATCGCTCAGCCGCGCCAGATTGGGCCGCACCGCGTCCCAGAAGGCGGAATCGACGCCGGTCAGGCCCAATGCCTCCAGCCGGGCGGCCACCGCCTCGAAGGAAGTCAGGTGCAGGATGCGGGCGTTCAGCCGGCCCAACTCCTCCGGATCGAACTTCGGCGTGCCGCGGGCGATCTTCGAGAGATCGAACTCCGCCACCAGTTCGACCAGCGTCAGCCGCGCCTCGATCGGGTCGGAGGTGCCGAGCTTCGCAAGCAGGCTGTTGACCGCCATCGGCTCGATACCGTCCTCGTCGCGCAGGCTGCCGACCGACAGGCTGCCCAGCCGCTTCGACAGCCCCTGCCCGCCGGCATCCGTCAGCAGCGGAAGATGGGCGAAGGCCGGCACCGCGGCACCCAGCGCCTCAAAGATTTGAATCTGCACCGCGGTGTTGGCGACATGGTCCTCGCCGCGGATAATGTGGGTGATGGCGAAGTCGGCGTCGTCCACCACGCTGGTCAGGGTGTAGAGCGGCCGGCCATCCTCGCGGATCAGCACCGGATCGCTCAGCGCCGTGCCTTCGAACCGCACCGGCCCGCGGACGAGGTCGGTCCACTCCACCGGAGTCGGGTTCAGCTTGAAGCGCCAATGGGCTTTGCGCCCCTCCCCTTCCAGCCGGGCGCGGTCCTCGTCGGTCAGGCGCAGGGCGGCGCGGTCGTAGATCGGCGGGCGGCCCTGCGACACCAGACTGGCGCGCTTGAGGTTCAACTCTTCCGGCGTCTCGTAGCAAGGATAGAGCCGTCCGGCGGCCTTCAGCGCGGCAGCCGCCTCGTCATAGCGCGGATAGCGGTCGCTTTCGCGGGCGAAACGATCCCAGGTGAGACCGAGCCAGGTCAGGTCGGCGGCGATTCCGTCGGCGAAATCCTGGGTGGAGCGCTCCTCGTCGGTGTCGTCCAGCCGGAACATGAAGCTGCCGCCGGTCTTGCGCGCAAACAGCCAGTTGACGAGCGCGAGGCGCACATTGCCGACATGGATGCGGCCGGTCGGGCTGGGAGCGAAACGGACGGCGGTGGACATGGCTGGACTCGATCTGCAGACGGGACAGGCGGGCAGTCCTAGCACGGCGGGCGCGCCTTCCGAAAGCGGTCCGGAACCGATGCATCGGCGCAACAGGTGGGACGGTGCGGCCGTTGGCGTGGTAGGCGCGGCCGTCCGCCTGCGTTAGCTTGGCGGCAAATCCAACCTCGGAGACATCCTATGGCGGACAAGAGCTTGCGCATCGGCGTCGTGCTGTCGGGTTGCGGCGTGTATGACGGCGCGGAAATCCACGAGGCGGTCTGCACCCTGCTGGCCATCGCCAAGGTGGGGGCGGTCGCCCTGTGCTATGCCCCCGACATCCCGCAGGCCCATGTCGTCAACCACCTGACCGGTCAGGAGACGGGTGAAAGCCGCAACGTGCTGGTAGAATCGGCCCGCATCGCCCGCGGCAAGATCACCCCGCTCAGCGAGTTCTCGGCCGGCGACGTCGATGCGCTGATCTTCCCCGGCGGTTTCGGCGCCGCCAAGAACCTCAGCGACTTCGCCTTCAAGGGGGCGGACTGCTCGGTCAACCCGCAGGTGGTCGCCGCCGTCGCCGCCATGCGCGCGGCCGGCAAGCCGATCGGCGCGCTGTGCATCGCGCCGGCCATCCTCGCCAAGATCCTGGGCCAGCAGGGGGTGGAACTGACCATCGGCAACGACCCCGGCACCGCTGCCGCGCTGGTGACGATGGGCGCCATCCACCGCACCACCACCCATGGCGAGATCGTGGTCGATCCGGGGCTGAAGATCGTCACCTCGCCCTGCTACATGCTGGATGCCAGTCTGGTCCAGATCGCCGAGGGTGCAGAGAATACGGTCAAGGCTCTGGTCGATCTGGCGAACTGAGCAAGACAACACATTGACGAAGGGGGTAGAGATGCCTCCTTTGTCACAACCAATGTCACACAGCGTCGCAACAATTCATTAACCGCCTTCCCACACCCTTGACCTCAGTTTCGTTCCGAAGAGGCGAGGGTTGGCGATGACCTGCATTGTGGGATTGGTGGACGGTGACCGGGTGTGGATGGGCGGCGACAGCGCCGGGGTGAACGGCCTGGACATCACGGTGCGTGCCGACACCAAGGTGTTCCGCAACGGCGATTGCCTGATCGGTTTCACCAGTTCCTTCCGCATGGGCCAGTTGCTGCATTACCGGCTGGAGGTTCCGTCGCGCGACGGCGACACCGACCTTTTCCGTTACATGGTGGTGGACTTCGTCGATGCCGTCCGCAACTGCCTGAAGGATGGCGGATACGCCCACCGTTCCAACGATGTCGAGACCGGCGGCACTTTCATGGTCGGGCTGGAAGGCCGGCTGTTCACCGTGCAGTCCGACTATCAGGTCGGCGAGGCGGTGCGCGGCTATCACGCCATCGGCTGCGGCTCCGACTATGCGCTGGGCTCGCTCGCCTCCACCGCCGGCCAGCCGCCGGAGGAGCGTGTGCTGAAGGCCCTGGAATGCGCCGAGCTGTTCAATGGCGGGGTCCGCGCGCCCTTCACCATCCAGTCCAGCCTCCGCCGTCCGCAGTTGGCCCTCACCGAGGCTGCGTAGCCTTCGACCAAAGTCGAAAGCAAAGGCCAAGGCTGAGCTCTGGCCATCCAAAGCATCGTGGCGTATGAACCCATGTCCTGCTGCAGTGCGGGACGGGGAATAACCACAAAAACTTTGGGTGTTAGAGATGACGGACCAAGCGGTTACCGCCGATGCTTACTTCGGTGAAGACGAGAACCCGGCCGGGTTGCTGACCAACTGGGGCAACTCTCCCTATCTCGTCTTCCCGGCCATGCTGTTGATTTTCATCATGCCACTGGCGATCATCTTCCATCCGACCTGGATCGTGCTGCCGGCCGTGCTGTGGAGCTTTGGAATGATCGCCACGATCATCAAGCTGACCCGCGGCTGACGCCCAGCCCTTCGCAGGGGAAAGGATGAGGGGGGACGATCCGCTCCCCCTTCGCGCCCCAATCCACTCAAGCCAGATCGATCGCGCCGCCACCGGATGGAAGGCGCCGCAGCCGCGCGACGGCTTGGCGCGACACCCTCGGACCCGGCGGCGCCCGGCGACGGTCCGCTTCAGCCTGAACCACCATCCGCCAGACCGAGTCCACCGTCTCGGCCGCATGTCCGCGCCGTTCGAGATCGGTCGGCGAGAGGCCGTCGTCGAGCAGGCCGGCCAGCAGATCGTCCAGCGCCTCCACCGGCGGCAGTCCGGGCGGCGTCGCGGCCTTCAGCCGGCGCGCCAGCACCCGTTCCGGGACCACCCGCCCGGCCGGCCCTCGCGATCCCGCCGGCTGGTTGGCGTTGCGCCAGCGCGCCAGTTCCAGCACCGCGGTTTTCGGCAGGTCGGCCAACACGGCATAACCGCAGCCCGACTCCTCGGGCACGAGGCCGAGCAGCCGGTCGGTGCGGTCGGCGGTCGACAGAAGCAGCGCCCCCATCCGCTCCGCCAATGCCGCCAGGGTCGCGGCGCGCAGGCGGGCATGCAGCCGGTCCGCCGCCCCGGCCGACTCCCGTCCGGCAAAGGCGGGGGCCAGCAGCGAGTCGGCCGCCTTCAGCACCGGGGCCAGCGCGACATTGTCCAGGCGGCACCCCAGTAACTCCACGATCTCGGCCGCATCGTCCAGGCTGTCCGCCAGCGCATCGACCTCGCTGCCCGGAAGCGGGGCGCGGACCGCCAGCACCCGCGCCGGCCCAAGCGCATCGACGGCGATGGCCGCGGTCAGCGCCGAGTCGAGCCCGCCGGTCAGGCCGACCACCACGCCCGGCGCGCCGCCTTTCGCAACCGCGTCGCGCAGACCCAGCACCAACGCGCTGTAGAGCGCCTCCGCCCCCTCGACCGGCTCAATCATTTCGGCTTCGGAACTGTCCCAGGAATCGTCGTCGCCACGTTCCCAACGGGAGAGTAGCAAATGCTCGGCGAACAGCGGGGCCTGGGCGACCAGCCGGCCGCCGGACGCGAGTGCGAAGCTGCCGCCGTCGAACACCCGCTCGTCCTCTCCGCCGACCGCATTCACCGCGACCAGGGGCAGGCCGCACTCCACCACCCGCGCGACGGCGGCCTGCACCCGCTCGTCGGCACGGCCAGGAGCGAAGGGGCTGGCCAGCAGCGCGACCAGCAATTCGGCGCCGCTCTCGGCCAGCGTTTCCGTCACGTCGGCGCTCGCCAGATCGCCGCCGACCAGCAGTCCGACGCGCACGCCACGGACGTTCACCGGACCAGGCATCGGACCGGTATCGAAACGATTATCCTCCGGCGCGCCGATCTCGCCGCGCCCCATTTCGGCCTGGAAACGAACCGCTGCGATCTTGCCCGCGTCCAACAGCAGGGCCGCGTTGTGCCGCTTGGCGCCGTCACGCCAGGGGGCACCGATCAGCAAGGCCGGTCCTCCATCGGCGGTATCCGCCGCCAGCGTCCGGGCCGTCGCCTCCACGGCGTCGAGGAAGGCGGGCTGAGCGATCAGATCCAGCAGAGGACAGCCGGACAGTGCGCCGGCCGGGCAAACGACGAGGTCGGCGCCGCGGGCCGCGGCCTCCGCCCGGGCGGCGCGGATCAGGTCGGCGTTGTCGGCGAGGCTGCCGGCGGCCGGATCGGACTGGGCGAGCGCGATGGAAAGTCGGTCGGTCATGATGGCGGGTTCCCTTCTTGCGGGTCCTTTTGCCATCAGGGTAGCAGCGCCTCTGGCCGGACGAAAGCCGCCCCTCGTCGCAGGTCGTCACGCAGACGGAACAAGTGGCCGAACAAATAGCGCAAAGCTTAGATGCAGAAACAACAAAGTCTTTGATGCTTAGTAAGGTAAGGAAGTTATCGCGATCTTTTGGGGAAATGTCTGAAATTAATAAATGGTAAAGGTTGCCGGCGCCATGCTTCCGCTTGCACACAAACTACGCGATGCGGGGGCATCCATGTATTACGCGGAGCTCAGCGGCCCGAACGGCAAACCGTCGGTGCTGTCCACGGCTGTGCAGAACGGCTCGTCAAAGACGGTCGGCACGGCGAAGGACGCGCTGGCCAAATCGGACGCGAAATCGGTCGATGCCGAAAAGGCGGAAAAGAAGAGCCAGTCGCCGGCCTACACCATCAGCCAGTCGATGGAGTCGCTGCTGGACAGCATGACCGGCAAGGGCGGCGCCCAGGCGGCCGGCGGGGGTGGCGCCCTGGCGGCCGGCAACAACAGCGTTGACCGCGCCAAGCAGGCGCAGTCGCTGATGCAATCGGCGCTGGACCACGGCAAGGATCTGGCCGGCATGTTCGGCAAGGGCATCGACGCGCTGAAGCAGGGGCTCGGCGACACGCTGAGCATGCTGGGCGTTCCGCAGAACCGCATCGACGACGCGGTCAGCGGCTTCGGCGACAAGCTGAAATCCAAGCTGGACGGCATGGACTTCAGCCAGATGTCGGTGGACATGCAGGCCACCCAATCGCAGTGGTCGATCGAGTCCCACGGGATCGAGCTGGAGATCCAGGACGGCGACCGCAGCGTCCGCATCTCCTTCGCCAAATCGACGCTGGACTTCCGTCGCGACGACCAGCGGCTCCAGGCCTCGCTGGGCAAGGGCGGCGACATGGCGCTGAGCGCCACCGGGATGACCACCACGGCCACCGGCAAATCCACCGGCATGATCGTCCGCTCCGAAGGCTTCAGCGACGACGAGATCAAGGACATCCTCGGCAAGCTGAACGACATGGCCTCCAAGGCCGGCGGCGACGGGATGAAGGGGCTGGCGGTGCTGAAGCCGACCACCTCGAAGAACGGCGTCACCCACCTGACGCTCGATCTGTCCGCCCCGGTGGACGGGCTGTCCGGCGGCAAGGACGGCGCGGCGGTGAAGGAGGCGGCTGCGGGCTCTGGCACGGCCGCGAAGCCGCAGGGCGTCGATCTCAAGGCCTGAAGCTCCTTTTTTCGCAGCCAACTTGTCACAGCGCCGGCCCGGAACCGACCGGACCGGCGCTTGCCCATGCCGGATGGCTTCATTACAAGCGGACGGACGCCGGCCGGACAGCCGTGCCTCACCCGTTCCCGGAACCATCGCCCGGACAGAAGCCATGACCGACCGCGACACGCTGCTGGCCTTGAACCAGGCCTTCTACCGCGCGTTCACCAACCGCGACGCCGCCGCGATGGAAGCGCTGTGGGCGGAGACGCTGCCCGTGTCCTGCATCCATCCCGGCTGGACCGCCCTGTTCGGCCGCGACGCCGTGCTGACCAGCTGGCGCGACGTTCTGCGCGCTCCCAGCGGCGTCAGCGTCGAGGCGCGGAACGAGCGCGTCACCCTGCATGGGGACACCGCCCTGGTGGTTTGCGAGGAGACGCTGGGCGGTGCCGTTCTGGCCGCCACCAACCTGTTCGCGCGGGAAAACGGCAGTTGGCGCCTTGCCCACCATCAGGCCGGTCCCATCGCCCAGGCCCGCGCCGACGTTGAGGTCCCCGCCAGGGCACCGCGCCGCCTGCATTGAAGCCGCGCACCGCCGGGGCGAGGCCGCTCAGGGCAATCCCGGTTCAAGGCAGGCTTGCCACCTCCGGCCGAGCCTCCAGGTGGCGGACGAGCTCGATCACGACCCGATCGGCGGTGACCTGTTCGGGATCGCTGTTGGTCAGCGCCACCACACCCCAGCGATGCGCCCTCGAAAAGGCGATGTAGGAGTTGAACCCGCCGGTTGAGCCGGAATGCCAATGGATCGGCGTTCCATCCCCCGCCCATGCGACGAACCAGCCGAGCGCCATCGCCCCTGCCCCCAGGCTTCCCGGATCGGCCAGAGTCCGGCCATCGACCTGCACCGTCTGCGCCAGCGCCAGGGTCGACGCCACCGCGGACGCACAGCCCTGCCCGTCCGGTCCGGCGGAGTGGCCGGGACAGTCGCCCAGATTGGCGGACAGCCAGCGCAGCATGTCGTCGGCGGTGGAATAGAGGCCGAAGGCCGGCAGCATCGCCGGAGCTTCCCAATCCGGCACGATCCGGCCGCGGGCATGGCCGGCCGCCTTGCGCGCCCGCTGCTCCGCCGTCGGCTGCAGGGTGGTGTCGCGCAGCCTGAAGCGGTCTGTCACCACCCGCTTCAGCAGGGCTTCGTAGGATTGGCCGGCTGCGGCGGACAGTGCCTCCCCCAGCACCGCCATCCCGGCATTGGAATAGCTGAAACGCACGCCCGGCGGTACCGGCAGGCGATAGCCCGCCAGCCACAGCCCCAGTTCGGCGCGCGACAGCGGCTTGTAGGGATTGCGCGGATCCTCCAGCCGGTTCCAGGAGAAGCGTGGGGTCTCCGGCACGCTGGGCAGGCCGGCGGTGTGGGTGGCGAGGTCGCGCAGGCGGATGCGCAGGCCGTCATGGTCCGGCGGATGGGCGATCTGCACCGGGCCGACGTGCCGCAGATGGCGCTCCAGCGGATCGTCGGGTGACAGGCGGCCCTCCCGCACAAGTTCCGCCATGATGGTGCCGGTGAAGGGCTTGGTGAGGGAGGCGATCTGGAACAGCGTCCGCCCGTCCGCCCGTCCGCCGTCCGGACGCCCGGCGTCGCCGCGCCCGACCACCAGCGTCCGGCCGTCGCGGATCGCGCCGACGACCAGACTGCCCGCCCCGGCCGGCGGCTGGCGCTCCTCCACCGTGCGGGTCACCAGTTCGACCAGCGGATCGCTGGACCTCTCACCGGATCGGTCGAGTCCGATGGCCCCGGTCGGGCCGAGGGGCACACTCCACAGCAGCAGACATAAAACGCCCAAAAGCAGCCTGCGCCGCATTCCCCGCCTCCGCCCGGCCTCAGAATCGCAGGTTGGGAGAGTGGGGGGAGGGTCGGCGAGCGGACAGGGCCGCGAAGGGCGATCCGGCTAAAGACGGCGGCGGAGCGGTCGGGGGTACTCCCCGGCCGCCCGTGCTGGCTCAACCGGTCACTTCAGCCAATTATTCGGTCGGAACGTCGGCCTTGGGCGGACGGCGGTCCTTGACGATGGACAGCGGCACGTCGTCGGCAGCAATCTCCAGGATCGGATGGCCGTCCAGCAGCGAAGGACAGCGCTTCACTTGCGTGAATGCCAGGAAGAAGTCGGCCTTGCGCCAGTCCGGCTCGATCCCGTTGACCAGACGCAGCCAAGGCGGCAGTTCGAACCGGACCGCCAGCGTGTTGCCGCAGACGGTCAGGGTGTACTGCCGCGGCGGGGGGCGGCCGTCATTCTCGCGCTCGACATACTCGATCAGTTCCTGCAACGCCTCGTGCAGGGAATTGCCCCAGTAATCCAGCTCGAACTTGCCGTCGGCGCCCCGTACGCCTCCGACGAACTGGTTGTAGTACACGTACTGGTTCGGATGCATGGCGCCCAATTGCCACGCGTACACCACCGCGACCACGGTCATCGCGGCGGCGAAACCCTGCCCCAGAGCCCGTCCGCCGCGCTGGCACAGCGTCCACAGCCGGTCGGCGGCGATGGCGGCCATCACCACGCAGGGCGGCACCAGGAACAGGAAATGGCGGATGCCATTGTAAACCGACGGACGGATCAGGATGAACAGAAGGATAGGCAGGCACCCCGCCAGCGCCAACGGGGTGTAGCGCACCAGAGTGAAGGCGCCGGTCCGCCGCCAGCCGCCGCGGGCCAGCCAGATCCCGGCCAGCACCACCGCCGCGGCGACGCCGATCACCACCGCTTCCGGCAGCTTCACCGCCAGATAGACAGGCAGATACAAGGCGGGCGGGTCGTTGGAATGGACCAGTTCGCCCATGAACAGCGTCTGGATGTCGATGGGGAAGTGGGAGACGACACGGAGCGCCTCCAGGGGGTTTCGCAATGGCCTCTGCACCACCCACGGCCAGAACACGGCCATGATCGCATAGGCGACGGGGATCGCCGGCCACAAGGACAGGAAGGCGCGGCGCGCATCGACGAGCGCCCAGCGATGCCCCTCCTGCCGGGTCACCAGCGTGAAATGCAGCGCCATGGCGACCGCCAGATAGAAACCGGCCAGCACCCCGCCGACGCGGATCGCCAGCGTCAGGCCCAACACCAGCCCGAACTTCAGCACCGCGCTGCGGCTGGGCCGCGGCAGCTGCTTCAGGATGCGGGTGGCGAAATAGAGCGTCCACACCATGCCGGCCGCGAACGGCACGTCCTTGGTGTTGTTGAACATGGCTCCGTAATAGACGCCGCTCAGCGACAGCAGCGCCGCGGCAATGAAGCCGGCGCGCGGGCCGGCCAGCAGCCGGGTGTAGCGCCATGTCCCGGCAATGCCCAGCACGCCGACCAGCGCGCAGAGCAGATGCCGCGTCTCGTACTCCTCGAAGGGGGAAAACGGCACGATGACGGCGGTGACGAGGTCGAACAGGCCGCCGTAATAGGCCAGATCCTTGAAATGGAAGGCGGATCGGTCCTGGAAGACGCTGGTGTAGTAGGACAGCAGCTTCTTGCCGTAGATGTGCTGCACCTCCTCGTCCGTGCTGATGCCGTAGCTGAGGAAAGTCAGGGCGGCGAGGATCAGCAGCCCCAGCAGCAGCGCGCGCGACAACCCGTCCCACAGCGCCGCCTCGCCGTGCGGCAACGTAAAGCCGGAGGCAGTGGCGGGCGTGCCGGTGGCGGAAGATGGCGCGGCGGTTCCGGACGGGCGGCGGCGGGCGGCGGACGCCCCGTCACCGGCGTCATCGTCGCCGGTGCGCAGGCGGGTCTCGATGCTCATCGCTGCGGCCCCTGACCGGCCGGATCGCCGACCGGAACGAACTCGTGCCCGTGCTCCTCGTCCGCCGTGCCGAAACCGTGGGCGGAGCGCACGATGAACAGCGGCCTGCCCTTCACCTCGGCAAAGACGCGGCCCAGATAGTCGCCGATGATGCCAAGCGTGATCAGCTGGATGCCGCCCAGGAACAGCACAGCGACCAGCAGCGATTCATAGCCGGGCACGTCAACGCCGTGGAACAGCGTGCGAACCAGCCGGATCAGGATATAGACGAAGGCCACGCCCGACACGGCCATGCCCACCAGGCTCCACACCCGCAAGGGGAAGGTGGAGAAGGCGGTCAGACCATCGAACGACAGGCGCAGAAGCTTGACGAAGCCCCACTTGGTATCGCCGCCGGCGCGCTCCCCCTGTTCGTAGGGAATGGCGGCCTGACGGAAGCCGACCCAGGCGAAGATGCCCTTCATGAAGCGCGTGCGCTCCGGCATCCGGTTGATCACCTCGACCACGCGGCGGTCCATCAGGCGGAAATCGCCGACCTCGCGCGGAAGCTTGATCTCCGACAGGTGGTCGAAAACCCAGTAGAACAGCTTTGCGAACAGCCGGTGCTTCAGGCTCTGCCCGACGCGGGCGTGCCGCACGGCGACGACCACGTCGAACCCCTCGCGCCACTTGGCGATGAAGGCCGGCAACAGTTCCGGCGGATGCTGCAGGTCGGCGTCCATCGGCACCACGGCGTCGCCCGTGGTGTGGCTGAGCCCGGCGGACAGCGCCAGTTCCTTGCCGAAGTTGCGCGACAGGTCGACCACCTTCACCCGCGGGTCGCGGTCATGGACGTCCAGCAGGCGGTCGACGGTGTCGTCGCGGCTGCCGTCGTTGACGCAAACCACCTCCCAGTCCATGTCCAGCCCGTCCAGCACCGGGGTGAGCCGGGCGAACAGGGCGTCGATGTTGGGACCTTCGTTATAGAAGGGGATGACGACCGACAGGCGTCCGCGCCGCGGGCGGCACAGCCTATCGGTGCTGGGACGGTCGGCCATCGACCGGGCGGCCGGTGGTTGGATATCGCCGGGACGGCGTGCGGAAGCGGTGCGGGCATCCGAAGAGGCCGCGGAAATGGGCGCGTCGGGTATGGACATGGCCAGCCGTCGGGTCAAAGCGTCAGAGACCGGGAGGATGAGGGATCGGCGACGACCCCGGACGGCCGCTGCGCCCTTTGGCATATACCACGATACCGGGGGATGTTCAAAATGCCTCTCCTGTGGCCGCCGCGGCACAAAAAATGGCCTTTCCGCCCGTGAATGCACCCGCGGGACGGCAGCCCGCGGCTCCACGCAACGGGCAAACATCCAAGGCGCGCGTTTATTCCACGCCTGCCGTCCATTGCTTTCCCCTGCGTCACCCGGAACCTCTCCCGCCGCCGGTCCCTAAGGCCGGTCCATACCGGGGCATGTGGCATGCTTCCTGAAACAGGTCGTGAGGGCTGACCTTTTACGGTCGCCCTGACCAAGCGCTGAGCAGCGACCCTGTGCCGACGGAGGCCTCGACCATGAGCCTTTTCAATCGCTTTTCCGTGGGTTCCAAGATCACGGCGGCCAGCGCCGGCATCCTGGTGTTCCTGGTGCTGATCGGCGGCATCGGCGTGGTGGCCCTGTCCGATGCCGGCGGCGCGGTGGAGACCTACCGGCGGCTCGGCCAGCAGACCAACGAGGCCGGGCGCATCCAGGCCCTGATGCTGGAGATGCGCCAGCAATCCACCCGATTCCTGCTGACCGGCGATCCGGAGGTCGGCACCACCGTCCGCCGCCTTGCCGCCGAGGCCGCGCAGACCATCGACAAGGCCCGCACCCTGTTCGCCGACCCGACCCTGCTGCAAACCGTCGACCACATGGCGCAGGAGATCGCCCAGTATCAGGAAGCCTTCGCCGCGACGATGGAACTGCAGGCCCAGCGCAGCAAGGCCATCGCCGAACTGGACGAGATCGGCCCCCGATTGGAAGGCGCGCTGGACACCATCATGGACAGCGCCAGCGCAGCCGGCGACACCGACGCCGCCTATCTTGCAGGCATGGCTCTGCGCCACATGTTGGCGGCCCGCATCTCCGCCACGCGCTACAACGTCGACGGCTCCCCGGCGCTGGCGAGCCAGACCCGTTCGCAATTCACCGATGCCGCCAGCCGCGGCGGGGCGATGATGGCGAAGCTGACCGACCTGGACCGCCGCAAGATGGCGATGTCCTACACCGCGATGCTGCGCGTCTACATCACCGGCTTCAACGCCGTGGTCAAGGCGACCACCGAACGCGACCGGCAGGTGACCGAGGTGTTGACCCCCGTCGGCGACTCCATCGCAGCCGAGGCGGAGCAGTTGACCGTCGCCAGCGTCGACCACCAGAAGAGGCTGGGGGAAGACACCGGCGCCTTCATCACCAAGGCGCTCACCGTGATGATCGCCGCTTCTCTGGTCGCGGTGGTCCTGGGGCTGGCGACCGCGCTGCTGATCGGCCGCGGGTTGTCGCGCCCGGTGGTGGCGATCACCGACCGGATGACCCGGCTGGCCGGCGGCGACCGCAGCGTCGACATTCCCGGCCTGGACCGCGCCGACGAGATCGGCGGCATGGCCAGGGCCCTGCAGGTCTTCAAGGACAGCCTGATCGAGAGCGACCGCTTGGCCGAATCCCAGCGTGCCGACCATGAGGCGCGCCGCAGCCGCGGTGAGCGGATCGACCGGCTGACCCAGGAATTCGACCGTCTGGTCCTGGCGGCGCTGGGCCGGGTATCGGCGGCGGCGACGCAGCTTCAGGCGACCGCCCAGACCATGTCCGCCACCGCCGAGCAGACCACCCGGCAGGCCGACGCGGTCGCCAGCGCCTCCCATGAGGCCACCGGCAATGTGGAGACGGTGGCCGCCGCAACCGAAGAGCTGACCGCCTCCATCGCCGAGATCGGCCGGCAGGTGGCCGAGAGCACCCGCATCGCCGGGCAGGCGGTCGCGACCGCCGAGAAGACCGACGGCACCGTCCGCGGACTGGTCGATGCCGCCCAACGCATCGGCGAGGTGGTGCAGTTGATCACCGACATCGCCAGCCAGACCAATCTCCTTGCGCTGAACGCCACCATCGAGGCGGCACGGGCCGGCGAGGCGGGCAAGGGCTTCGCCGTGGTGGCGTCGGAGGTCAAGAACCTCGCCAGCCAGACCGCCAAGGCGACCGAGGAGATCGGCAGCCAGATCGCCGGCATCCAGGATATCAGCCGGCAGGCCGCCGGTGCCATCGCCGAGATCGGCCGGGTGATCGCCGAGATCAACCACATCTCCACCACCATCGCCGCCGCGGTGGAGGAGCAGGGTGCAGCGACCAAGGAGATCAGCCGCAACGTCCAGCAGGCGGCACGCGGCACCCAGCAGGTGTCCGGCAACATCTCCGGCGTGTCGGAGGCCGCGGCATCAACCGGCGATGCCTCGCGCGAGGTGCTGACCGCCGCCGACGGACTGAACCATGAAGCGACCGACCTGCGCGGCTTCGTGTCGCGCTTCCTGACGGATATGCGGGCGGCGTAAGAAACGGCAGTGAACTTCAGCGCGACCGTGACAGTTATGGCGTCGGCAGGCCCCATACGGACAGGGTCTTGCCGGCGTCGGTCTTCTCCCGGGCAGCCCTGGTCTTCTCCCAGATTACATTCCACTTGCGCCGGGACGCCCCCTTGGGCACATAGGCGCCATGATCCTGACCCCCATCGCCATCGACGACATGCCGAAAGCCATCGCGGCCTTCGACACCCATCTGGACGGCCATGCCCAAGCGCGGGCCGCCTTCCACCGGATCGCCGCGACCTGGCCCGTGCGGCCGGAGGACGAGCCCGGCGGCGGCGTCGATACGCCGGCCCACCGGGCCGAGGCGGTGCGGCTGGCCCATGCCCACGGCATCGACACGCTGGACGAGCCGCCCAGCCGCTCCTTCATGTGGGACGGCAAGGTGATCCGCACCGATGTCGAGGCGACGGTGATCGTCCATGAGGTGGCGCACTGGCTTTGCGCGACGCCGGAGCGGCGGACGCTGATCGATTACGGCCTGGGTCCGGGTCCGGAGACCACCGCCCGTAAGGAAGCCCGCGCCGACAAGCGCCTGTGCTTCGAGGACTGCATGCATGAGGAGCAGCAGACCTCGCTGCTCGGCGTGCTGTGGGAGGTGGAACTGAACCAGCCGGGAATCCTGGCCTTCCTGGAACAGAACTGGATGGAGCATTGGGAGCGGCCGAGCACCGCCGCCTTCTTCATCCGCCATGCCGAGGAACTGTTCACCCGCGGCCTGATCGACGCCGACGGCCGCCCGACGACGGCGCGCGCGTGGGCGGATGCGCGCAAGGGCGTACTGGTGGGATAAGGCGTCGGCTGACGATGCCGCCCCCCCGCTGGGAGCGGGGGGGTGGGGGGCTGACGCCACCGGTGCTTGACCGTCACGCCGCAGTGATGCGGGCGATGAATGCCTCGATCTCGTGGTCCAGGCGGTTGAAGCTGCGCGACAGGTCTTCCGTGGTATTCTGGACCGAGCCGGCGGAATGGCCGGTGGTCTCGGCCGCCTGCTGGACCAGACGCATTTCCTGCATCACCGCCATGGTGTCGACGGCGGCGCGCTGCGACCGCGCGCTGATGTCGCGGGTGGCGGCGTCCTGCTCCTCGACCGCGGCAGCGACGGTGCCAAGCGATTCGTCGACCTGACGGATGGTGCCGACGATGGCGCGGATGGCGCCGACCGCCGCATGGGTGGCGGCCTGGACCGCGGCGATTTCCGCGCCGATCTCCTCCGTCGCCTTGGCGGTCTGGTTGGCGAGGCTCTTCACCTCCTGCGCCACGACGGCAAAGCCCTTGCCGGCCTCGCCCGCGCGGGCAGCCTCGATGGTCACGTTCAGCGCCAGCAGGTTGGTCTGGCCGGCGATCGACTGGATCAGGCCGACGACCTCCTCGATCTTGCGGCTGGCCTCGCTAAGCCCCTGGACGATGCTGTCGGTGCGGCCGGCCTCCTCCACCGCGCCACGGGCGAGCTGCGCCGACTGGCTGATGGAGCGGGTGATCTCGTCGATGGAGGCACGGAGCTGCTCGGCACCGGCCGCCACGCTCTCGACCTCGCTGGTCGCCTCCTGCACGGAATGGGCGACGCTGTCGCTGTGGTGGCTGGTCTGCTTGGCGTTGTCGAGCATCGAATTGGCTTCGTTGCGCATCGACGTGGCGGAGCGCACCACCTCGCCCATCATCGCCTTGACCGACGCCTCCAGATCGTTGGCGAGCGCCGACATCGCCTGACGCCGTTCCTGGTCGTTGCGGATGCGCATCGCCTCCTGCTCGCGGGACAGTTCCTGCACCCGGACGGCGTTCTCCTTGAACACTTGGACGGTACGGGCCATCTGGCCGATCTCGTCGCCGCGGTCCGCGGCGGGAATGTCGGCCTCCAGGTTGCCGCGGGCCAGCCGCTCCATCACGTCGGTCAGGCGCACGATGGGCCGGGCGATGTTCATGCCGATGAACAGGGCCACGCCCACCGTCACCAACAGCGCTCCCCCCGCCACCAGCATGAAGGCCTGGGTCGTGTTGTCGACCGACGCGTTGACCTGGGTATAGGCGTCCGTGGAGACCTTGCGCTTGTAGGTCAGATAGTCGCGGCTGGTCGCCTGCAGGCGGTTGTAGGCCGACTGCACCTCCTGCAGGAAGTCCAGCGGGTCGACGCCCATCTTCAGCAGGTCGAGGAAGCTTCCCACCTTTGCAAGATAGGTCGCAGCGTCGCTGCCGAACCGCTCGAAATACTTTGCTTCCTCGTCGGTTTCGGCGGTGGCGTCCTTCAATGCTCCCGATTGCCCCTTCAGCTTGTCGAGCAGCGCGTTGAGAGCCTTCATCTCCTCTTCCACCGCCTTGGGCGAGGCGTTCGCGCTGCTGAGGATCACGGTCCGGTACATGCCGGCGTGGGCCACCGTCAATGTGTCGGTCAGTCCCTGGATCTCCGCCTCCCGCGTGAAGGAGCGGTTGAACAGGGTGTCGAGCAGCGTCGACTGCTGGGTGATCGCCGACCAGCCGAGCAGCGCGATCACCAGCATGCCGATGATCGCCGTCGTCGCCGGAATGGCCATCTTGACGGGGATGTGGAAGTTGTTGAGGAGAGTCATGGGGCACCTGCGTCGGCCGCCGGTCCGTGGCGCGAACCATCCGGCATGGCATTGGGGCGGAGGAACGGGCGGCAATCGCGCGACGCCGGCGGCACCGTAGGCGCCGCCTTGCGTTCCGCCATCGCCGGACCGCTCTGCGATACGTGGTTGGAACGAGATCCCTGTCCGGGCCCGCATCCGGAGCGGCCGGCCCGCCGGCACGACCGCCACCGCGCCATCTCATTCCGGAAATCTTTTCCAATGATTAACAAATGTTCTTTTGCCTGTATCTTTGAGCTTTTACAATCGCACGTCAATTTCTCGACATATTCCCGCATTCCAGTCTCAAGCATACTATCATATGCGCAAAGACAGAGCGTGTTTCTCTTATCAGGATCGAACCCGGCCGGACACCGTCGCCACGGCGCCGAATTCTCTTATTCCGTGTTTTTCCAGAACAAGCAACAGCCATGACGCGGTCGGATTGCTTCAGAATTCATACGATTAGAGGCTAACAGGATTCTACACTCGCTTCAATGGCGGGATTTCCGGTCATACTGCCGCATGCGACGCACAGACGGACACCCCTTCCCGCCTGGAATATGGCGGGCTCCCGCAAGTCGGTTCTCAGTCATTTCAAAGATATGACAAGTAGATGCGTCACCGGCGCAGAGCGCTTCAGCCCGCGGCCGACACCATGAACGCGATGGAGATCGACACCGGCGACAGCAGGGTGGAGATCAGCAGCGACATCGACACCACATCCCGCCCGGCGTTGTAGCGCTCGGCGAAGACATAGGCGTTGATGCCGATGGGCAGGGCCGCAGCGGTCACGGCCGGGGCGACCCACACCGGCGGCAGGTCGAAGACATGGGTGGCCAGCAGCCAGGTCAGCAACGGATGCA
>JBKHVJ010000025.1:0-14234 GCA_046570145.1 Alphaproteobacteria bacterium | reverse complement strand
GCTGAAGGCCGGCTGGGCCGGGCCGGGGGTGCGGGCGCAGGCGCTGGACCGCGAGCGGCTGTCCGACGATCTGCTGGGCGTCGCCTCCGCCGATCCGAACGGCCTGCTGAGCTTCGGCGCCGACGGTCAGTATCCGTACCGCGACGGCTCCACCGTGCGGCTGCTCGGCCATCCCGATTTCCTGACCCGGCCGGGCGAGTTCGCCTGGGACGCCAGGCTGAAGCGGTTGCTGGTGAAGCCGCCGACCGGAATGGACAGCGGGCGGGCGGAATTGGTGGTGGCGAGGGCGGCCAATCTTCTCCGGCTGGACAACGCCCGCAACGTGACGGTGCAGGGGCTGACCTTCACCGACGTGCCGTGGGACGGCAGCGCCATTCTGGCGAAGGGCGGCAGCGGCCTGCGCATCGCCGGCAACCGCTTCGCCCTGGTCGGCACAGCGGTCACGCTGGACGGCGCCACACGCAGCGAGGTGTCGGGCAACCGGATGGAGCATCTCGGCCGCTCCGGCATCTTCCTGGCGCCGGGCAGCAGCGACAACCGCGTCCTCGCCAACCGCATCAGCGACGTGGGCGAGGTGCGGTTCTTCGGCGGCGGCGTGATGGCGGCGGGCATCCGCAACACGCTGATCGCCCACAACGACATCCGGCGGGCGGCGCGCTACGGCATTTCGGTGAAGAACTGGAACCCGCAGACGGTGAACAGCGACAACGTCATCGAATTCAACCGCATCCGCGACACCGCCCGCCAGACCGCCGACGCCGGCGCCATCGAGATGCTGGGCCGCAGCGGCAACGACACCCGCAGCATCGTCCGCTTCAACGACATCCGCGACACCGGCGGCCTCGCCACCGATGCGCAGGGGCGCTGGCTCGTCCGCTACAAGGGCTTCGGCATCTATCTGGACGATATGACCAGCGGCGTGACGGTGCAGGGCAATTTGCTGGAGAACACCGGCGCCGCCGCGGTCTTCCTGCATGGCGGCGACAACAACCGGGTATCCGACAACATCACCCTGATGACCGATTCCAAGGACCGCTTCCTGCGGCTGGAATGGGTGCCCAGTGCCGGCAGGAACGGCCTGATGCACGGCAACGTCGCCAACGGCAACGTGGTGGCCGCCCCGTCGCCGAAGGAGCAGGTCGTCGTCAGCCTGACCGGCGGCGAATACAAGGTCGAGAACACGCAGCTGGAAGCGTCGGTACCGGTCGCCGAGGCGGCCAGCACGGCCAGGGCAGCCGCCCCACCGGCCGGTGGGCGCCTGCTGGACCGGTTGCTGGCGAAGAAGGAACTGCCGCTCGACCGCGTCGGGCCGGAGGGGATGCGGTAGGGGAGAGCCCGAAACGAAGAAAGCGCCCTTCCCGGTGGGGAAGGGCGCTTCTTTTTGAACTCCGGAGACTATCTATCCCCTACGCAGTGGCCGGACGGGCCAGCGCCGGGGGAATGTCGGTTGGCTCCATCACCGGGACGGCGACCGTCGGGGCCTTCCAGGTCAGGCTGTCGAAGGCGCCGCAATGGCCGCACAGCCCGCCCCAGTTGTGGCTGACCGCTCCGCAGGAGTTGCAGGTCCACACCGGGTCTTCCGGGGCGTTGGCGGCCTTGGCCAGCCAGTCCTTCGCAGCGTCCTCGTCATGGCGTTCGCTGCGGTCCAGCTCGGCCATCAGGCGGTAGGCGCGGCGGGTCGGGCCGATCTCCATGGCGCGGTTCAGATGCTGGCGCGCCTCGCCCCACAGCTGGGCCTCGATGGCGGCCTGGGCGACGGCGAGATGCGATTCGGCCGAATCCGGGGCCTGGCGCACCAGCTTCTGGAACAGGCGGACGCGGGCCAGCGGGTCGTAGCTGGAAACCAGGCCGCGGTAGATCTCGGCCAGTTCCGGATGCGGCGACAGGCGCCACGCCCGCTCCACCACCTTGGCGGCCGGCTTCGGACGGTCGGCGGCGATCTGCAGGCGGGCCAGACGCACCGCGGCGGGGACGAAGCCCGGCATCATGTCGTGCGCGGCCTGGGCGTGCGACAGCGCGGAGTCGGCGCGGCCGCGGCGCTCCGCCTCGAAGCTGCGCTCCAGCAGCAGGACGGCGCGGTGGCGGCGGCCCTCCTCGGTCGGGATGGCACCGGCCTGGATCGCCTGCTGCAGCGTGCCCTCGGCGGCGGCCCAGTCACCGGCCTGCGCCTCAAGATCGTAGAGCGTGCCGAGCAGCCAGGGCGTGTTGGGCTGCAGCCCGCGCGCCTTGCGGGCGAGGTTCAGCGCCTCCACCCGGTCGCCCGACTTGATCGCCTGGGTCAGCAGCCCGCGCATGCCGAGGAAGGCCGTCTCCGGCCGCTCCAGCATCGCTTCGAAATACTGCTTGGCGGCGCGCTCGTCGCCCTGCAGCTGGGCGGCCTGGGCCGACAGCAGCATGGTCAGCGGCGGCTCGTTCAGCAGCCCGTCGGCCTTGCGCGCCATCTTGCGCGCGGTCGGCGCGTCGCCGGCGGCGATGGCCACCATGCCCTGGGTCAGGGCGCGGTAGCCGCGTTCGCGGCGGCGGGCACGGCTGTGGCGGCGGATGCGCTGCGGGGTGCGGATCAGCCCGCGGATCAGACGATAGCCGAGCGCCGCGATGCCCAGCGCCGCCAGCGTGACCAGCAGGGCGACCCAGAAGGGTGCTTCGATGGCATAGCCCAGCCAATGGACGCTGACGGTGCCGGGACGGTCGGCGAGCCAGATCGCGGCGGCGATGACGACCGCGACCTTCAGAAGGAACCAGAGGGCGCGGATCATTGGGCCGTCCCCTTCCCGCCGGCGGCGGTCGTCATCAGGGCGATGGCGCGGTCGTTCAGCTGGCGGGCGGCCTGATCGGCGGCCAGACGCGCCTTGGCGTCGGTCAGCCACTGGCCGGCGGTCTGCGCGGCCGGACCCTGCAGGGTCGACAGCTCCTCCACCGCCTTGGCCAGATTGCCGGTGGCGAGAGCGGCCTCGGCACGGGCGACGACGGCGTCGGTGGTGGTGCCGACGACCCCGCCGCCCTCACGGCGGACGGTGACCAGGGTGGACAGCTTGCCCACCGCGGAGTCGATCCAGCTGTTGCCCTCGCCGCGGATGTCGGCGCGGACGATCTCGCCGGCCAGCGGCTCGAACCGGTCGGTCAGCTGGGCGCGGGTCGGGATGCCCTTGGCGGCATAGGGCGCCACGGCGTCGAGCGGCTGGGTCACGCCGGCATCGGCGATGTTGAGCGCGCGGACCGCCTGCAGATCCTGCTGGAACGGCTGGCCGCCCGACAGGGAGGACCGCAGCTGCCCGGCGGCGAGCACCAGCGCCTGGGCGGCGGTGGCGGCGTCCTGGCGCTGCGTCACCGCCTGATTGACGCTGGTGACCTGCTGCTTCAGCGAGTCGACCTCGCCGCGCAGTTCCTGCGCCGCCTGGGCGTTGCCGGCGGCGGCGGAGACCTTCTGCTCCAGTGCGGCCAGCCGGTCGGCCAGCTCCTTCCGGGCGTCGGCGGCGCCGCTGTCGGGCTGGGCGGCCGGGCGCTGTTCCAGCGCGTCGATCCGCTGGGTCAGCGCCGCGAGTCCGGCGGCGGCTTCGCCGTTGCCGTTATTGCCGGGTGCGGCGGCCGGACGCTGCTCCAGCTTGCCGACGCGGTCGACGAGCTGCTGGATCTGGGCGCGGAGCGCCGGGTCGGCCGGCGCGGCGGCGGAAGAAGCGGCGGGAGCGGGAGCGGCCGGAGAGGGCCAGCCCGGCAGGGCCGGACCCCACCAGGGCGCCGACAGGGCGGCGGCGCCGACCAGCAGGGCGACCACCGACAGCGCGGTGGCGAAGCCGCTGCCGGAGCGCGGCTCGTCGATGTAGGACGGCGTCGGGGCGATGGTCGGCCGGGCCGGCTCGGATTCGGCGCGGCCGTAGCCGGCGCTGCCCGTGGTGCCGGACGGCGTCCAGGCGGAGGCCGCCGTCTTCGGCTCGTCGGAGGCGGTGCCGGTGTCCGTCTTCAACGGATCGGCCTTCGCCTCGTCCGCCTTCTCCGCCTCGGACTTCGGCGTGTCGGACAGGCTGTCCGTCGCGCCGATCGGCGTGGCCGGCGGAATCAGGGCGTCGGAGGACTGCAATTCGTTCACCGGGCCGGCGGTCGTCCCAAGGCCGGATACCGGGGCCGGCGTGTCGGCGCCGGGGATGGTGTCGGCGGGGGAGGCGGCCGGCACCGGATCCACCACCGGAACCGTATCGGTGGGGGGGACGGCGGAGGCGATGTCGGCGGCCGATGCCGCGTCGGTCGGCCGGTCTTCGCTGGGGGTCGCGGCGTCCAGGTCGGCGTCGTCCAGCTTGATGCGGTGCTTGGCGGCGGCGGTGCGCAGGTCGGCATGGCGGGCAAGCGGGATCGCGCCGCGCTTCTTCCAGCCCTGCACCGTCGTCACCGGGGTGTCCAGCTTGTGGGCCATGGGGCGGATGCCGCCGAAACGTTCGACGATGCGGTCGACCGCCGCATTGCCGGTGCTGGCGCCGTCGCCGTCACGGTCGGTGCCGGGGCGTTCGGAGCCTGGACGAGAGGTCATGGGCTGTACCTTCGGTTCGCTGTTGTTCGTCTTAACGTCACAGCCCCCTGACCGGTCCCCCTCGTCCCCCGTACGGCTGACGTACCCACCCGGAAGGATCCCGGGGTGTAAGCCGTACGGCCGGACCGCGCCGGGATTATCCGGCGACCGGCAACAGATCGAGCAGGGCGTCCTGCTCCGGTCTGGCCGCCACCCGTACGTTTCGCCACGGCGTCACTCCCCTGTCGCCGTACGCACGGGCAGCCTCCGCGACCGCGGGGCTGAGGCAGAACGCATCGACCGTACGACAACAGTCGACCAGCCCCGCCTCGGCCAGCAGCCTAACAAAGGAAACCGCGGTACGGGGAGAGAAAAACAACACGCCGTCGAGTGCCGACGTACGCAAAAATGTCGCGGTATCGTCCGACAGGGTTAGTGCGGGTACGGCATCGTACATCACGCTGCGCCGCAACGTGAAGCCGGCGCCCCCCAGCAGGCCGGCAAGGTCGCCCGCCACCTTGCTTCCCGCCACATGCAGCAGCGTACCGGCGGCCGGATCGCGCAAACTGCGCACCCGGTCCGCCAGGGCGTACACGTCGCCCGATGCGCTGTCGACCTGCTCGAAGCCGGCTGCGCGCGCCGCCCGCGCCGTGGCGTCGCCGACGGCGTGCACCGGATGGTCACGGCGGCTCGTACGTTTGGCGTAGGCGCGTACGCCGTTCGCGCTGGTGAACAGCAGGGCCTGTACGTCGGACAGGTCGGGCTCCGGCCCGTCGAGCCAGACCATCGACAGCATGGGTTCGACCGCGGCGTCGAAGCCGAGCGCCTCCAGCCGGCGGACCAGCGGTTCGGCATCCTCCGCCGGACGCGTCACCAGAAGACGCGTACGGCGGGGCGGGGAAGAGGGAGCGGGCTGTTTTCCCGTCATGCGGAAAACCTGCCGGGGCTGGGGATCAGTGCGGCGCGGCGGCGAAGAAATCGGGCGGCAGCTGCGCCCGGATCTCGGCGCCGGCATCCGCGCCCAGCGACTCGGCATCCGCGGCCTTGCCGCGACGCTCGGCCCGGAAGATGCTGCGGCCGTCATGGGACAGCACCTTGGCGCGCAGATGCAGGTCGTCGCCGTCCAGCACCGCCAGCGCGGCGATCGGGGTGCGGCAGGACCCATCCAGCGCGGCCAGCAGCGCGCGTTCCGCCGTGACGCGGACCATGGTCTCTGCACAGTTCAACGGAGCCAGCAGGGCGCGGGTGGCGTCGTCGTCGCTGCGGATCTCGATGCCGATGGCGCCCTGGGCGACCGCGGGCAGCATGGTCTCCGGCTCCAGCACCGCGGTGATGCGGTCGGTCAGGCCGAGGCGGCGCAGGCCGGCCAGCGCCAGCAGGGTGGCGTCGACCTCGCCGGCGTCCAGCTTGGACAGGCGGGTCTGCACGTTGCCGCGCAGCGGGACGATCTTCAGGTCGGGGCGCAGTTCCAGCACCTGGGCCTGACGGCGCAGGCCGGCGGTGCCGACCACCGACCCGGCGGGCAGGTCGGCCAGACCGCTGCCGGATCGGGCGAAGAAGGCGTCGCGCGGGTCCTCGCGCGGCAGCAGGGTGGCGATCTCCAGCCCGTCGGGAAGCTGGGTCGGCACGTCCTTCATCGAATGGACGGCAAGGTCGGCGCGGCCGTCGAACAGCGCCTCCTCCAGTTCCTTGGTGAACAGGCCCTTGCCGCCCGCTTCCGCCAGGGTGCGGTCGAGGATGCGGTCGCCGGTGGTCTTGAAGACGACGATCTCGATGGCGCCGGGGGCGGCGAGATGCGGATGGGCGGCGATCAGGCGGTCGCGGGTTTCATGGGCCTGCGCCAGCGCCAGCGGGCTGCCGCGCGTCCCGATACGGAGCGGGTGGGTCGTCATAGGGCGTGTTCTAGGGGATCCGCGCAGCTTTGCAAGGATTCGTCTGCCCCTCATACAGAAGATTGAGGCTGATCAAATTTCACGCGCCCGCCTTCCCGCACCCGCGTGCGCGCAACTCCATCCTGTACCCGGACGGCCAAGGCGGCTAGTTTGGCGCCATGATCGTTCTTGGAATCGAAACGAGCTGCGACGAGACGGCCGCCGCCGTCGTCACCGACGCGCGCGAAATCCGCGCCGACGTCGTGCTGTCGCAGCTGGACGACCACACGCCCTATGGCGGCGTCGTCCCGGAAATCGCCGCCCGCGCCCATCTGGAGCATCTCGACGGATTGATCCGCCGCGCCATGGACGAGGCCGGGATCGGCTTCGGCGACCTCGACGCGGTGGCGGCCACCGGCGGGCCGGGGCTGATCGGCGGCGTCATCGTCGGCGTCATGACCGCCAAGGCCATCGCCGCGGCGCGCAACCTGCCCTTCGTCGCCGTCAACCATCTGGAAGGCCATGCGCTGACCGCGCGGCTGACCGACGATGTCGCCTTTCCCTACCTTCTGCTGCTGGTGTCCGGCGGCCATTGCCAGCTGCTGGCGGTGGAGGGGGTCGGGCGCTATCGCCGGCTCGGCACCACCATCGACGACGCGGTGGGAGAGGCGTTCGACAAGACCGCCAAGCTGCTGGGGCTGGGCTATCCCGGCGGGCCGCTGGTGGAGAAGGCGGCGGCGCGCGCCACCGATCCGGCGCGGTTCGAGCTGCCGCGGCCGATGCTGGGGCGTCCGGGCTGCGACTTTTCCTTCTCCGGGCTGAAGACCGCGGTGCGGCGGCATGTGGAGGAGTTGGGGGGTGTCTTGTCGGAGGCCGACCGCGACGACCTCGCCGCCGCCTTCCAGGCGACGGTGGCGGAGGTGCTGGCCGACCGCTGCGCCCGCGCCATCCGCCGCTTCAAGGAGGACCATCCGCAGGGCGGCGCCCTGGTGGTCGCCGGCGGCGTCGCCGCCAACAAGGCGATCCGCAGCCGGCTGGCCACCCTGGCGGAGAAGCAGCGCATGCCGTTCGTCGCCCCGCCGCTGCGCCTGTGCACCGACAATGCGGCGATGATCGCCTGGGCCGGGATCGAGCGTTTCCGCCTGGGCGAGAGCGACCCGCTGAACTTCGCCCCCCGCCCGCGCTGGCCGCTGGACCCCGCCGCTGCGCCGGTGATCGGGCGTGCGGGGGTCGGGGCGGGGGTGAAGGCGTGATGCGTGTGCGCACATCCCTCGATTTTTTCAGCGTGAGTGAAATCCCATGAGTGCCGTGCCCCCCTCCTCCCTTCACCGCATCGGCGTCGTCGGCGGCGGCGCCTGGGGGACGGCGCTGGCGCTGGCGGCGTTGCGCGCCGGGCGGGAGACGCTGCTGTGGGCGCGCGAGCCGGCGGTGGTGGAGGCGATGAGCATCCGCCGCGAGAACCGCGATTACCTGCCCGGCGTGCCGCTGCCCGACGCGCTGCGCGTGACCGGCGATCTGGAAGATCTCGGCGATTGCGACGCGGTGCTGCTGGTGTCGCCGGCCCAGCATGCCCGCAGCGTCACCGCTCGGATGGCGCCGCTGCTGAAGCCGGGCGCGCCCGTGGTCGTCTGTGCCAAGGGGATCGAGCTGGACAGCCACGCGCTGATGAGCGAGGCGGTCGCGGCTTCCCTGCCGGGCGGCAATCCGGTGGCGATCCTGTCCGGCCCGACCTTCGCGGCGGAGGTGGCGCGCGGGCTGCCGACGGCGGTGACGCTGGCCTGCGCCGACGAGGCGTTGGGCACGGCGCTGGTCGGCGCGCTGGGCAGCCGCACCTTCCGCCCCTACCGCTCGGACGACGTCGTCGGCTCCCAGGTCGGCGGGGCGGTGAAGAATGTGCTGGCCATCGCCTGCGGCGTGGTCGAGGGGCGGCGGCTGGGCGACAACGCCCGCGCCGCGCTGATCACCCGCGGGCTGGCCGAGATCACCCGGCTGGCGCTGGCGCTCGGCGGCCGGGCGGAGACGCTGATGGGGTTGTCGGGCCTGGGCGACCTGACGCTGACCTGCTCCAGCCTGCAGTCGCGCAACATGTCGCTTGGGGCGGCGCTGGGCGAGGGCAAGGCGCTGGCCGAGATCCTGGCGGTGCGCCGGTCGGTGGCGGAGGGCGTCTACACCGCCGCCGCGGTGGTCGGGCTGGCGGCGAAGCTGGGAGTCGACATGCCGATCTGCGGCGCGGTCGACGCCATCCTGAACCGCGGCGCCGGACTGGACGAGACCATCGACGGGCTGCTGTCGCGGCCCTTCCGCGGAGAGGGTGTCTAGAGGACGGCCTTCTCTGTCCAGCCGGCGGCGCGCACCGACGGGGCGTGGCTGCGGCTGACCGGCACCAGCAGGCCGTTGGTCAGCCGCAGCGACAGCTTGCCGTCCGGCTTGCGTTCCACCGCCGTCACCGCCGAGGCGGCGACCCAGTAGGAGCGGTGGACCTGCCGCCCGTCGATGCCCGCCAGTTCCGCCACCGCGTCGCGCATCCGCATCAGGATCAGGTCGCTGCCCAATGCGGTGTGGACACGGACGTAATGGTCCTCCATCTCCAGCGCCAGCAGGTCGCGTCCCAGCCTGGCCGGGATGCGGTCGAGGAACGGGGCGGGACGGAGCGGGGCCGGTTCGCCGTCGATGGGAGGCGCGGGCGGGGCGGCCGGCCGATGGCCGACGATGCCGTGCTCCCGCAGTTCCAGCCACACCGGCAGGGCCGACACCAGGGTGGTGATGACCAGCACATAGCCGAACAGCTCGGCCAGACCGGCGGGGGTGAGGAAATCCTGGCCGCGCAGCCGGTTTTCCAGCAGGGCGACCACCAGGGTCTGCAGGACGCCGACGGTCAGGAACGCCGAAGCCAGCATCAGCGGCCATGTGCGCTCCAGGTTCGGCAGGACGCGGCGGGCGACCAGCACCACCAGTTCGAACATCGACCAGCCGGTGGCGATCAGCCCGCCCCAATAGGCAAGCCGCGAGAGAAACCCCATTTCGCGAAATGTGCCGAACGGTCCCAGCAGAGCCAATGCTAGGATGGAGCCCGCCAGCAGCGGCAGGCGCCGGCGCAGCATGCGCCGCCCGTAAGGGACGGGCGCGGTGGAGGCGGCGCCGTCCGGCACGGTCGCGTCACGCATCGCGCGGTGCCCGGCCGGCCGGGAGCCGCCAGGAAGGATTGGGGAATGAAGGCAAGCCGTAGGTTCGCGCATGGGTTTGCAAGGATGATCGCCCCGGTGACGCTGCTGGCGCTGGCCGCCGCGGGGACGGCCGCCGCCGGGGAGCTTCGCGCAACCGTCCGCAACGTCAAGCCCAATCAGGGCAAGGTGATGATCGCGCTGTTCGACAGTGCCGAGGCGCAGAAGGCCAAGGCGCCGCGCGCCGGCTATTTCGCCGCGGCGGTGGGGACGGAACTGGTCGCGGTGTTCCCCGACCTGCCGGCCGGCCGCTATGGGCTGATCGCCTTCCAGGACCTGGACAACAACGGCGAGCTTGCCACCGGCATGTTCGGCATCCCGGCCGAACCGCACGGCTTCAGCCGCTCCGCCCGCGGCAGCTTCGGCCCGCCGAGCTTCGACGATTATGCGGTGCCGGTCGGCGCCTCGGGAATGGCGACGACGGAGATCCGGCTGGTGGAATGAGAGGGGGCACGGAGGAACCTCACCCCCGCGGACAGCCTTCCTCGCGCCAGAGGGCGAGATAGTCCTCCAGGCCACGGCCGGGGATTTCGTCGAATCGGCGCTCCAGCGCCATCAGGGTCTCCATGCGGTCGATGCGGAAGCTGCGGAACTCCTCGCGCAGCTCGCACCAGGCGCCCAGCGTCCACACCCGTCCCCAGAAGAACAGGCCAAGCGGCTGGACCGCGCGGGCGGAGTGGGTGCCGTCCTGGCGCCGGTAGTCGAACAGCACGACACGCCTGGCGTTGATGGCGCAGCGCAGCACGTCCATCCGCTCGCGCAGAGCGGTGGGGAAGGAGAAGTCGGGGACGAAGACGCGGCTGTCTGCCAGCTCGCGGCGCCGCGCCTCCGGCACCACCGCCTCCACCTTGTCCAGCGCGCGGGCGGCGGCATCGGCCAGCGCGCCGCCGACCCAGGCGCGGGCGAGGCGGGCGCCGACCACCAGCGCCTCCACCTCGTCCCGGGTGAACATCAGCGGCGGCAGGTCATAGCCATCGCGCAGCAGATAGCCGACGCCGGCCTCGCCCTCCACCGGCACGCCGGAGGCGGCGAGGTCGCGCATGTCGCGGTAGACGGTGCGCTCCGACACCTCCAGGCAGCGCGCCAGCTCGGCAGCCGTCACCAGCCGCCCCTTGCGGAGATGCTGGACGATCTGGAACAGGCGGTCGGCGCGGCGCATGGAGGACGCTCAGGTCGGCAGGGTCAGTGCATCGAATAGAGGCCGACGCGGTTGCCCTCGCTGTCGATGAACTGGGCGAAATAGCCGATCTCCGGCGTGATCAGCGTCTTCGGCACGACGATGGTGGCGCCGGCCTGCTCGGCACGGGCCAGCGGGGCCGACAGGTCGTCGCCGCCGTTCAGGTAGACGGTTGTGCCGTCGGCGCTGGGCTTGCAGGACTCGTGCTGGATCAGGCAGCCCTTTACCGCTTCGCCGTCGGCCGGGAAGACGGCCATGTTCATGCCGCTGGGGCAGGGCTCCTGGACCAGGGTGACGGCGAAGACGGTCTCGTAGAAGCGGACTGCGCGGGCCAGGTCGGCGGCGGGGATTTCGAACCAGGTGACGACATGCGGGTTGTTCATGGAACCTGCTCCTGACATGTGGGGAAGGGATGTTCGTGGTTCGTGCCGGCACGTCCCCTTGATAGCACACCCCCTCCTGACAGCGTGATGTCAGGAGCAATCGGCGTCCTCAATGAAAATTGCGGCCCCTGGGAAATGGCGTTGCCGCGGGGCGGTCCTCGCCGGTCAGTTCGGCCAGCCGGTGGGTCAGGTCGATCAGCGATTCCACGCGCAGATGCACGACGCCCTCGTGGTTCTGCACCCGGCCGGTGGCGGCCATCATCCGCGCGGTCATGATCGGGCGGCGGAAGGTCTCGAAGGCGTCGGGCATGACGACGAGGTTGGCGATCCCGGTCTCGTCTTCCAGCGTGATGAAGACGACGCCCTCGGCGCTGCCCGGCCGTTGGCGGACCAGCACCAGCCCGGCGGTTGTCAGGCGCCGGCCGTCGCGGGTCAGGGCCAGCCGCTCCGCCGGGGTGATGCCGGGCAGGCCGTCGCGCAGCAGGGCCAGTGGGTGGGCTTTCAAGGACAGCGACAGGCTGGTGTAGTCCATCACCACCTGCTCCCCCAGCGCCATGGCGGGCAGGGTGGCTTCCGGTTCCTCGGCCATCGGGCCGTCGAGTCGCGCGAACAGCGGCAGCGGCGTTTCCCCCAGCGCCCGCACCGCCCACAGCGCCGCCCGGCGGTCGAGCCCGACCGAACGGAAGGCATCGGCCCTGGCGAGCTTTTCCAATGCCGCGACCGGCAGGCGGGCGCGGCGCCACAGGTCGTAGGGGTCGCGGTAGCCGCCGGCGCGGGACAGGACGATGGCGTCGGCGTGGGCTTCGGCGAAGCCCTTGATGAGGCGGAGGCCGAGGCGGAGGTGGAATGTGCCCTCTCCCGTCCCGGGAGAGGGAAAATACTCCACCGTGCAATCCCACCCGGACAAATTCACATCCGGCGGCAGCACCGTCACGCCATGCTCCCGCGCGTCGCGGACGATCTGGGCGGGGGCGTAGAAGCCCATCGGCTGGCTGTTCAGCAGGGCGGCGGCGAAGATGGCGGGGTGGTGGTGCTTGATCCAGGCGGAGACATAGACCAGCAGCGCGAAGCTGGCGGCGTGGCTTTCCGGAAAGCCGTACTCGCCGAAGCCCTCGATCTGCTGGAAGCAGCGCTCGGCGAAGGCGGGGTCGCACCCCCTGGCGGTCATGCCGGCGATGAACTTGTCGTGGAACAGGTGGACCTGTCCCGTCTTGCGGAAGGCGGCCATGGCGCGGCGCAGCCGGTCGGCCTCCTCGGCGCTGAAGCCGGCGCCGACCATGGCGATCTTCATCGCCTGCTCCTGGAACAGCGGCACGCCCAGCGTCTTGCGCAGAACCGGTTCCAGCGCCTGCATCGGGTAGGTGATGTCCTCCGCCCCGCTGCGGCGGCGCAGATAGGGGTGCACCATGCCGCCCTGGATCGGGCCGGGGCGGACGATGGCGACCTCGATCACCAGATCGTAGAACTCCCGCGGGCGCAGCCGGGGCAGCATGCTCATCTGCGCGCGGCTTTCGACCTGGAACACGCCCAGGCTGTCGGCGCGGCAGAGCATCTCGTAGACCGCCGGATCCTCCTTGGGCAGGCTGTCGAGCGTCCAGCGTCGCCCGTGCACCTGCTCGATCAGGTCGAAGGCCTTGCGCACGCAGGTCAGCATGCCCAGCGCCAGGATATCGACCTTCAGGATGCCCAGCGCGTCGATGTCGTCCTTGTCCCACTCGATGGTGGTGCGGTCCTCCATCGCCGCGTTGGCGACCGGGCAGAGGTCGGACAGCGGGCCGCGGGTGATGACGAAGCCGCCGACATGCTGCGACAGGTGGCGGGGAAAGCCCATCAACTCGTGGGCCAGTTCCAACGTGCGGCGCAGGCGCGGGTCGTCGGGATCGACACCGAGCGAGCGGGCGCGCTCCTCATCGACGCCCTGGCTGCTCCAGCCCCAGATCGAGCCGGTCAGCCGCGCCACCAGATCGGCCGACAGTCCCATCGCCTTGCCGACCTCGCGCAGCGCGCCGCGGGCGCGGTAGCGGATGACGGTGGCGGTCAGGCCGGCGCGGGCACGGCCGTATTTCTTGTAGATGTACTGGATCACCTCCTCCCGCCGTTCATGCTCGAAATCGACGTCGATGTCCGGCGGCTCGTTGCGGGCGGTGGAGATGAAGCGTTCGAACAGCAGGTCGAAGCGGGCGGGATCGACCGCGGTGATGCCCAGGCAATAGCAGACGGCGGAGTTGGCGGCACTGCCGCGCCCCTGGCAGAGGATGCCCTCGCCCTTGGCGAATCGGACGATGTCGTGGACGGTCAGGAAATAGGGGGCGTAGCGCAGCTCGCCGATCAGGTCCAGTTCATGCTCCAGGGCGGCGCGGACCTTGTCGGGGATGCCGCCGGGGAATCGGTCGGGCGGATATTTCCCGGCGGCCCCCTCCCAGGTCAGTGTCACCAGCGTGTCCTGCGGGTCGCGGCCCTCCGCCACCTCGTCGGGGTACTCGTAGCGCAGCTCGTCCAGCGAGAAGCGGCAGGCCTCGGCGACCTCCAGGCTGCGGGCGACGGCGTCGGGGTGGTCGCGGAACAGGCGGACCATCTCGACGGCCGGCTTCAGGTGGCGCTCGGCATTGGCGGACAGCCGCCATCCCGCCTCGTCGATGGTGGTGTGGTGGCGGATGCAGGTCATCACGTCGGCCAGCGCCCGCCGCCCGGCGCCGTGATAGAGCACGTCGTTGGTGGCGACCAGCGGCACCCCCTCCGCCTCGGCCAGCCCGGCCAGCCAGCGCAGCCGCCGGGCGTCGTCGCCCTGGTAGCGGTGGCTCGCCGCCAGATAGAGCTGTCCGCGCGCCAGCCCGCCGCGCCAGGCGCGCAGCTCGCGCAGGAACGACTCGTCGCGCCGGTCGGGCGACAGCAGCAGGAACAGCATGCCTTCGGCATGGGCCAGCACGTCGGCGCGGGCGATGAAGCACTCCCCCTTCGGCGCCCGCATCTTGCCCAGGGTCAGCAGCCGCGACAGCCGGGCATAGGCGGCGCGGTCGGTCGGGTAGGCCAGCAGGCTGTCGGCGTCGGTCAGGTCCAGCCGGCAGCCGATCAGCGCCCGGATGC
>JBKHVJ010000024.1:0-111800 GCA_046570145.1 Alphaproteobacteria bacterium | reverse complement strand
GCCACTGGTTCCGGCATACCAACATGCATTGCGCGGTGGCGGAGGGGCTCGGCCTGCACAACACGAAAGCCCTCGCCGTTCTGGCGCTGGAACAGGCGCGCTCGCCCTTTCGGCAGCCGAAGGGGGAAATCAGGGACGATAGCCGCTTGCACGCGGCGGCGGCGCGGGCCACCTTGCCTGCTTGAATAGACGACAGGCGGGGTGGGTTATGGCGGTCGGCCGGGACGATCTGAAGACGCGCATCGGGCAGGCGCTGGGCGAAGCGAAGGCCGATCTCGTCATCAAGAACACGCGCTTCCTCAACGTCGTGACCGGCGAGATCGCCGAGGGCGACATCGCCGTCTGCGGCGAGGTCATCGTCGGCACCTACGAGTCCTATGACGGGGTCGAGGAGATCGACGGGCGCGGGCTGACCGTGGTGCCGGGCTTCATCGACACCCACGTCCATTGCGAATCCACCTGCGTCACCCCGCAGGAGTTCGACCGCTGCGTCCTGCCGCGCGGCACCACCACCGCCATCTGCGACCCGCACGAGATCTGCAACGTGCTGGGCGAGCGGGGGCTGCGCTATTTCCTCGACAGTGCCGGCGGGACGGCGCTCGACCTGTTCGTGCAGCTGTCCTCCTGCGTGCCGGCAACGGAGCTGGAGACGTCGGGCGCGCGGCTCGAGGCGCCGGACCTGATCCGCCACATGGACCATCCCCGCGTGCTGGGGCTGGCGGAGTTCATGAACTTCCCCGGCGTCTTCCACAAGGTGGACGGGGTGCTGGACAAGCTGGCCGCCTTCGACGGGCGACACATCGACGGCCATGCTCCGCTGGTATCGGGGAAGGAGCTGAACGCCTATCTCTCCTGCGGCATCCGCAACTGCCATGAGACGACCAGCGCGGATGAGGCGATGGAGAAGCTGCGCAAGGGCATGCAGGTGCTGATCCGCGACGGGTCGGTGTCGAAGGACGTCCATGCCCTCGCCGAAGTCATCAGTCCCGAGACCTCGCCCTTCCTGGGATTCTGCACCGACGACCGCAACCCGCTGGACATCGCGGAGGAGGGGCACATGGATCACCTGATCCGCAGCGCCATCCGCCTGGGGGCGCCGGTCGCCCATGTCTACCGCGCCGCCACCTGGTCGGCCGCCCGCGGCTTCCGCCTGTACGACCGCGGGCTAGTGGCGCCGGGGCACCGCGCCGATCTCGTCCTGCTCGACGATCTGGAGGAGTGCGCGGTCAACCGCGTCATCCGCAACGGCAAGACCGTCGGCCCGCACAGCTTCGGCGGCCGGCCGGCGGTGACGCCGGTGGGTCTGGATTCGGTGAAGCTGGCGCCGGTGGCGGAGGAGGATTTCGCCGTGCCGGCCGGCGGGTCGGTCCAGTCGGTGATCGGGCTGGAACCGGGCAAGATCCTGACCGAACACCGGCGGATCGAGGTGCCGGTGGTGGACGGCCATATGGTGGCCGATCCGGTGCGCGACCTGCTGAAAATCTGCGTGTTCGCCCGGCATGGCAGCAACCGCAACATCGGCCGCGGCTTCGTCCAGGGCTTCGGCTTCGCGGAGGGCGCGCTGGCGTCGTCGGTCGGGCACGACAGCCACAACATCTGCGTGGTGGGGGCGAGCGACGCCGACATGCGGATCGCCGTAAACCGGCTGATCGAGCTGCAGGGCGGCTTCGTCGCCGTGCGCAATGGTCAGGTGGTGGGCGAACTCGCCCTGCCGCTCGCCGGGCTGATGAGCCTGGAGCCGTTCGAGGCGGTGGAGGCGAAGCTGCGCACCCTGCGCGCCGCCGTCCGCGCCATGGGCTGCCCGCTGGCCGAGCCGTTCCTGCAGCTGGCCTTCCTGCCGCTGCCGGTCATCCCGCACCTGAAGATCACCGACCGCGGCATGGTCGATGTCGACCGGTTCGAGCTGATTGCCGCCTGAACGTGCGGTTTGCCTTGGAAAGAGGCAGAAGCGTAGGGGATGGGCGGGACCGGATCGCTCCAAGGCCAGGAACCGGGACGCCGGACAGATCCCCTCTTCCGCAAGGGGAGAGGGGCTTTTCGAACTGGCGGGCTTCATCTAAAAATCGGCTGCAACGGCGCCCGAACCCTCTGGCACAGGCTTTGCCACGACGACACATTATCCGTTGTTCGTCATCGAGCGAGCCCGAGCAGCCATGACCCATCTGGCCCCGGTGATCCATCAGTCGCATGACCTGCTGCCGGTCCGGCCGCCGGAGACCGTGTCGATGCGGACACGGGACGGCGTGCGGCTGGATGCGGACCTCTACCGGCCGGATGCCGCCGGCACATGGCCGGTGCTGCTGTTGCGCGTCGCCTGCGGCCGGCGCACCGCGCTGACCAGCCATTACGCCCATCCGCGCTGGTACGCGGCGCGTGGCTATGTGGTGGTGGTGCAGGATGTGCGCGGTTGCGGCACCTCGGACGGCCGCTTCCGTCCCTTCGAGGCGGAGCGGGAGGACGGTGCCGACGCCGTGGCCTGGGCGGCCTCACTGCCGGGGTCGTCGGGCGTGGTGGCGATGTATGGCTGCGGCTATGCCGGGATGGCGCAGTGGCTGGCGCTGGCGGAGCGGCCGGCTGCCTTGCGCGCGGTGGCGCCGGCCTTCGCCGGCGGGGATGTCTTTTCCGATTGGGCCGATGAGGGAGGCGCCTTCCGGCTGGCCGACGCCATGGGCTGGGCTCTGCGCACCGCCGCCGAGGCGGCGCGGCGGGTGGAGGACGGCACCGGCCACCGCATCCTGTCCGACGCGGCGCGCAGCCTGCCCATCGACGACGAGATCCCGTCGCGGCCGCAGGCCCTGCGCGACTATGCCCGCTATTCCCATTACGACGACTGGCTGACCAACCCGGTGCCCGGTCCGGCCTGGGCCGCGCTGTCGCCCAGGGCGATGCTGGCGGACATGCCGGCCGACGTCGCGGTGCTGCAGCTCGGCGGCTGGTACGACCCCCGGCTGGCCGGCACGCTGGATGCCCACGATCTGCTTGCGGCCGACCGGCTTGCTGCGCGGGGCAGGGCACCGGTACGGCTGGTGGTCGGTCCCTGGGGTGCCGACGGCCCCGCCGCGGCGCCGGGAGAGGCCCCGACGCTCGACACGCTGCAACTCGCCTGGTTGGAGCGGGTGCTGAAAGGGCAGGGCTCCGACCGCGGCGGTCCGGTGCGCCTGCACGACGTGGAGACCGGGCGCTGGCACGACCTGGCCACCCTGCCGGTGGCGGAGGCGGTGCTGCATCTGGCCAGCGACGGTCTCGCCAACCGGCAGGGCGGCCGGCTGGCACCGGAAATGCCCGATTTCGAGGCGCTCGACGTGGTGGTGCACGATCCGCGCACCCCGGTGCCGACGGTCGGCGGCCATGCGGTGCCGGCCTCTGCCGGCCGCCCCGACCGTGCCGCCGTCGATTGCCGGCCGGATGTGGCGACCTACACCAGCCTGCCGCTGGAGGAACCGCTGATGCTGGCCGGGCGGGTCGCGCTGGATCTGTGGGTGGAGGCCGACGCCCCGTCCTTCGACGTCAGCGCCGTGCTGTCGGTGGTGCGTCCCGACGGGCAGGTGCTGCCGCTGACCCAGGGTCATGCGCGGGTGGAGCCGGGCGATCCGACCCGGCCGCTGACCATCGCCATGCGGGCGGCCTGCGCCACGCTGGCGCCGGGATCGGCGCTGCGCCTCAGCCTTGCCGGATCCTGCTTCCCGGCCTATCCGGTCAATCCCGGAACCGGGGCCGAGCCGGGGGAGACCCGCCGGGTCGATGCGCTGCCGATCACGCTGCTGATCCACAGCGGGCCGGACCGTCCGTCGCGCCTGCGCCTGCCGGCCTGACGGCCCGAACAGCGTCAGGCCCGAACAGCGTCAGGCCAGAAAAACTCAGGGAAGATCGCCGGGCCCGTCCGCGTCGGCCTTGCCCGCCGCCTCCAGGCAGAAATCCAGGCTTTGCGACAGGAAGCGCATCATCAGGTCGCGGAACGGCGTCTTGTCGCCGACCGCCCAGGCCCGTTCTACGAGGTCGAGATAGAGGCCGCGGTCCTCCGCCAGGACCACCACCGGCGGGTAGCCGGCGCGGTTCAGGATCAGGTTGCACAGCAGCAGCGCCGTGGCCCGGTTGCCGGCGTGGAAGGGGCGGATGGCGCTCAGCTTGTGATGCGCCTCGAAGGCGGTGTCGGGACCGGCGTCCGATTTGCGCATCCAGGTCGACAACGCCGACATCGACACGCGCAGCTTGGCCGGATCGGGCGCCGTTTCCGCCGGATCGTCCTTCGGCGCGCCGTTGCGGTATTTCCCGGCCTCGTCCTCGATCCCGCGATACAGCACGCTGTGGAAGGCGGAGACCGTGCGTTCGGTCACGGCACCCGAAGGATCGAAGGACAGCCGTGCCATCAGTTCCAGCGCCGCGCGATGGTTCAGCACGAAGCGTTGCTCCTCCACCGCGCGGTGGCGCAGGATGCTGCCGCGCTCCAGGATCGCCTTGACGTCGGCGGGCTTGACCGGCACCTCCTCCAGCGCCGCGGCGGCAACGGTGAGGTCCAGTTCGAAGCGGTCGGCGATGCCGTGCACGACCTCCTGCGGCAGGGGGCGTGCCGCGTCCAGCGCCCGTTTCTTCTCCGCGATCTCGTCGAGCAGGGCCATCGGTCACTCTGGGGCTGGTGGCGGGGCTGGGTGGGCGGCCGGGCGGAGAGCGCTTGGCGCATCATGCCGCGCCCCCTGCGGGGATTTGCCGCTTGGACGGGCACGGTTGCCGGTTTTAGGATCCCTGTCAAGATGTCCACAATCCAGCCATGGCCGGCCGCAACCGCTTGAAAAGGGCGGAAGGCGCTTGAATTCGCGGGATGCGAGGGAGGAGGTCGCTGCGATGACCTATGTCGCCTGGGACGAATCCATGAGCGTCGGCGTGCCCGTGCTCGACGAAGAGCATCGGCGGCTCCTCGACCTGTTCAACGGTCTGCTGGAAAGCGGCATCACCCCCGCCAACCGGGAGGAGCTGTCCAGCCTGCTCGCCAGTCTCCAGGACTATGTCGCCGTCCATTTCGCGCGGGAGGAGGCGATGATGGAGCGTTGCGGCTATCCCGACCTGGACGGCCACCTCGCCGCCCACCGCTATTTCGCCGACGAGGTGGAGAAGCTGGCCCGCGACTTCGACGGCGACAACCCCACCATGCTGCGCGTCGACCTGATCCTCCTGCTGAAGGACTGGTTCGTGGAACACATCCAGCAGACGGACAGCCTGTACAAGCCCTATGTGGGGGAGCTCCCCTCTCCCCTCCGGGGAGAGGGTCGGGGTGAAGGGGATGCACATGGTGGCTATCCCGAGAATCCTCGCAGCATACCCCCCTCCCCCTAACCCTATCCCGCTTTCGGCGGACCAAAGGTCCGCCTGTCGCGTCAGCGCAAACGAAGTTTGCGCGTGAGCGGGTGGAGAGGGGATATTTCGCTATTTCGCGGCGGCCTTCCGGTCGGCCAATCCCTCGTCCAGCTTGGCCTGGATGCCGGCCTTGTCGGTGTCCTCGTCGGCATTGCGCAGCGCGCGCATCCATTGGAACCGGGCCTCGTTGCGGCGTCCGGCGCGCCAGTAGGCGTCGCCGAGATGGTCGTTGATGGTGGGGTCGCCGGGCTTCAGCTCCACGGCGCGCTCCAGCTTCGTGACCGCGCCCTCGAAATCGCCCAGCTTGTAGAGAGCCCAGCCCAGGCTGTCGACGATGTAGCCGTCGCGCGGGCGCAACTCCACCGCGCGCTCCACCATCGCCCTGGCCTTGTCCAGATGCTCGCCCCGGTCGATCCAGCTGTAGCCCAGGAAGTTCAGCAGCGACGCTTCGTCCGGCCGCAGCTTCAGCGCGGTCTGCAGGTCGGCCTCCGCCTGTGGCCACTGCCTGGTCTTCTCGAAGCTCATGGCGCGGGCGTACAGCAGCGGCCAATGCCGTTCCTGCGGCGCGCCGATCCGCTCCAGCGCGGTGGTGTAGGCGGGGATCGCCTCGTCGTAGCGCTTGGCGTAGCGGTAGATGTCGCCCAGCCGGGTCACCGCGTCCGTGCGTTCCGGCCGGTCGGCGGACAGGGCCTTGAGGATCGCGATGGCGTCGTCGTTGCGGTTCATGCGGGCGAGGCTGTCGGCTTCGCGCATCCGGGCGGTCCAGCCCAGCAGCGGATCCTTCGCCAGACGCCGGTAGGCGGTCAGCGCCTCCTCATGATGGTCGCGGGAAGCCACGATGTCGCCGATCAGCAGATGCGCCAGTGCCAGATCGTCGCGCAGATGCAGCGCGATGCGGCCGAACAGCAGCGCCGGCTCGTCGGCATTCTCGTGATGCAGGGCGCTGCCCAGGTCGAACAGCGCTTCCGCCAGACCCGAGCGGGCGTCCGGCACCGGGCGGGTGTCGGACGGCGCCTTCGCCATGGCGTCCAGTGCCGGTTCCACCAGCAGCCCGTCGGGGTTGTTGGCCTGGAAGGTCTCGTGGAGCTTGCGCGCCTCGTCCTTGCGGCCGGTGCGCATCATGAAATTGCCGACGATCTGCACCACCCGCAGCGGCGCCTCGGTGTCCGTCACCTTGACGTAGCGGGCGGCGGCATCCTCGCTGCGGCCGGCGAGGTCGAGGATCAGGGCGGCGTGCAGGTTGTAGAGCGCGCCGAAGCCCTGGACGGCGGCCAGCGGCTCCAGCGCGGCCAGCGCCTCGTCGGTCTTGCCGCGCGCAGTCGCCAGCCATGCGCGGGTCAGCGGGGTGATGAAGCGGCCCAGCCCATCGGCCGGCAGGCGCGCGGCATAGCCGTCGGCCTCGTCCAGCTTGCCCTTGGCGAGCGCATCGGCGGCCAGCAGGGTCAGCGCCATCTGCGGCTCGCCCTGCTCGCCCAGCAGGCGGGTGGCATAGCCGATTGCAGTGTCGATCTGCCCTTCGCCCAGCCGCAGCAGGAATGTGCGGCGCAGCAGGGCCTGATCGTCCGGGTCGGCGGCCAGCGCGTGGGCGGTGAAGCGCGCCGCCGCCGTCCAGTCGTCCTGGTGCTGGGCGTAGCGGCCGGCCAGATAGCTGCCGGTGGCGGAGCCGGCGGTCTCGCCGGGCGGGCCGGCGGCGAAGGCCGGGGCCGGAACGGCGCCTGCAAATACGCCCCCAACCAGCAGGGCGGCCAGGGAGGTCGGCAGCAACCGGCGTCGGAAACTCGTCATGCTCTCGTCACCTCGTTTTCCGAGTCGGTATCCCATCACTTCCGGCAGGGCGCGGGCAAGAGACTTTCGTGCCCTTCCCCTTTTCGCTCCCATCAATGCCAATCCCGCCGCACCTGTTCGATCCGTTCGGCGCGCAGGATGTCGGTGGCGTGGGCGTCCATATGGGCGCGCAACGGCTCCGGCATGCCCGGCGACAGCGTGGCGCCTTCCACCGACCAGCGTGCCATCCAGGACAGGGTGCGAAGCCAGGTCAGCCGGCGCAGCGGCTTCAACCAGGGCCGCACCTCGTCGGCGAGGTCGCCGGGAACCGCCATCGCCCAGGCCTCGACGAAGGCGTCGACGTCGGCCGGCGCCAGTTCCGCATTCACCGCCGGATCCCATTTGGTGGAGGTGTAGAGGCTGGCATGGGCAAGGTCGCTGGCAGGGTGGCCGTATTGTAGCTTCTCCAGGTCGGTGAACCAGGCCTTGCCGTAGCCGTCGATCAGGAAATTGCCGGGATGCACGTCCACCCCCACCGCGGTCAGCGGCATCGGCGTCTCCGGCGGCGGGGCGAGGTCGCCGGACCGGGCGGCGGCAAGTTCCTCCGCGATCAGGGCGCGGGCGTCGGCGTCCAGCGCCGCACGGTCGAACCACTCCGCCTGCCGTTCCACCTGGGCCAGCAGCGCGGCGACCGGATCGGGCGGGGCGGGCAGCGGCTCGTAGAAGTCCGGCGGGGCCATCCGGTGGATCGCAGCCAGCGCACGGCCGATGGCCGGCATGTCGTCGGGCAGGACGGGGGTGCGCCCCTCCACCTCGCCGACAACCAGCGCGCCGAGCGGCAGCCCCTCTCCCGGCGGCAGCAGGCCGGCGAAGCGCGGGGTGTGGCCCGACGGTTCCGCCCGCCGGAAGGCGGCGGCCTGCCGGTCCAGCGCCGTCCAGGCATCGAGGCCCAACTGGCTCCAGCGCGGAATGCGGGCGACCAAGCGGCGGCCTAGCAGGCGGACATGGTCGTGGGCGACGCCCTTCAGCGGCATCGGCTCCAGCGCGTCGGGGGCGAGGTCGGCAAGGCGCGGCAGCCGGATCAGGGCGGCGTGCAGGGCCTCCATCGAGAAGCCGGCCAATCCACTCATGCCAACTCCGCTCACGCCATATGCTCGCGCAGGCGGGGCATCAGCTCCACCAGATTGCAGGGGCGGTGGCGGTTGTCGAGCTGCCAGACCAGGATGTCGTCCCAGGCGTCGCGGCAGGCGCTGGGCGAACCGGGCAGGGCGAAGATGTAGGTGCCGTTGGCGACACCGCCGGTCGCCCGGCTCTGGATGGTGGAGGTGCCGACCTTGGCGTAGCTGAGGTAGCGGAACAGTTCGCCGAAGCCGGGGATCGCCTTTTCATAGAGCGCCTCGACCGCTTCCGGCGTCACGTCGCGGCCGGTGACCCCGGTGCCGCCGGTGGTCAGGACCACGTCGATCTGCGGATCGGCGATATGGGCCTGCACCTGGGCGCGGATCGCCGCGATGTCGTCGCGAACGATGGCCCGGGCGGCCAGCCGGTGGCCGGCCCCGGCGATCCGCTCCGCCAGCGCGTCGCCGGACCGGTCGTCGGCGGCGCTGCGGGTGTCGGACACCGTGATCACCGCGATGTTTACGGGAAGGAAGGGGCGGCTCTCGTCGATCTTCGGCATGGCGGCAGGCGTGTCCTCGTGTCGGGCCGGAGCCCGGCAAGGGCGCACCGGCGGTCAGGGTATCGGGTTGGCCTCCCCCCGCTCCGCCACCGTCTCCACCCGGGCCGGATCGGCCGGGGCGTCCGCCTCCGGCTTTTCGGCGGGGGCGGACACGGTCGCCGCCGGGACCGCCGGCTTCACCGCCGGCAGCGTATCCGGCTGCGCCGCGACCTGGGTCATGCGGGACTCCACCGGGGTGTAGGCCGGCCATTTCCCGTCGGCGACGGCGTCGAGCGAGGCGGTCTCCTGGCCCAGCCGAAGCTGGTAGATCCAGTAGTTCGCCATCACCTTCTCCACATAGTCGCGCGTCTCGCCGAAGGGAAGGCTTTCGATGAACAGCAGGGGGTCGGCGATGTCGCTCAACTCCCGCCGCCAGCGCGCCAGCGTGCCCGGTCCGGCATTGTAGGCGGCGGCGGCCAGGAACAGGTTGCCGTCGATCTCCGGCATCCCCAGCAATTCGGTCAGGTAGCGCTGGCCCAGCTCCATGTTGCGGGAAGGATCGAACAGGGCGTCGCGGTTGGCGTCCTCGCTGCCGATGTCGGCGTGGCGTTCGCGCACATGCTGGGCGGTGCTGGGCAGGATCTGCATCAGCCCGGTCGCCCCGGCGGAGCTGACCAGCCGCGGATCGAAGCGCGATTCCTGGCGCATCACCGCGAAGACCAGCGCCCGATCCACCGCGAAGCCGTCGCGCGGCGTCCAATGCGGCAGGGGGTAGAGGGCGGCGGCATAGGGCGCGCCGTCCGGTCCCGCCACCGCATTGCCCAGCCGCAGCGACAGCGTCGCCATGCCGGCACGGTCGGCCAGCGCGACCATCGCCTGTTCGAGCAGCGGGTCGCCCTGTGGATGGATGCGCTGCAGTTCCATGCCCGCCAATTCGCGCTGTCCCACCTGCAGCAGGGCGATGGCGCGGGATCCCGCCGGCTTGGCCGCCATCGCCGCGAGACTCCGCCCGCTCAGCTCCGGCGCCTGCCAGCGAACGTCATGCAACGTGCCCAGGGTGCGGAGCGCGATCAGGCCGTAGAAGGTGTGGGGATAGCGGGCCGCGGCGGCCAGATGCTCCGCCGCCTCCTTCTCCTTGCCGGGTTTGCGGGCCAGTGCGCGGGCCGCCCAATAGTCGGCCGCCGCCGCCTTCCAGGGGGAGCGCGGACCTGCGGCGGCCATGCCCTGGAAATGGCGGGCGGCGCGGTCGGTCTGCTTCAGCCGCCATGCGGCCAGCCCGGCGATCCAATGCGCTTCCGGCAGCATGTCTCCCGACCGGGCGGCGCTGGCGGAGGCGCGAGTCAGCGCCTGCGCCGTCTCGCCCGAGAAGTAGAGGGATGCCGCGATGCGGGCGCGGGCGGCGTCATACTGCACGGTGTCCAGCGTGCCGCCGAACTCGTCCTGGTTCAGCAGGCTCAGCGCATTGCCGGCGCGGCCGGAGCGCAGCAGCTCCTCCACCCGCGCCACGGCGGCGCGGTCGCTGCGGGCGCGCGACACGGTGCGGCTGCGCGGGGCGACGGTGACGCTGTCGTCCTCGTCGTCCTCGTTCGCGGCGACGGTGCGCAGCCCGCCCAGCCGTTCCAGCGAGCCGACGAGGCGCACGCGCTCCTCCCCCCGCGGGGGCTTCGGCGCCCGCTGGCCGGCGGGCTGGCGCTTCTGCGCAAGGTTGTGCACCCGCTCCGCCCCGGCGAGGTCGCCGTAATCCTGCATCCAGCGGGCGAGTTCCTCGTAGCCGGCGCGGCGGTCGGGATGGAGATAACGCTGGCGCAGGACATAGCCGACCAGCCGGCGGTCCTTCAGCTTCGCCATCTCGGCGTCGGCGGCGTCCCAGTCCGCCCGCTCCTGCAGTGCGAAGATTCGGCGGTAGCGGCCGGCATCCTCCTCGTCCAACTGGACGGCGCGGGAGTCGTCATCTGCAGCGAGCAGCAGGGGGGAACCGGCCGGGCCGGTGGACCCATCGGCCGCCGCAGCGCCGGAAACCGGGTCGCCGGGAATGGCCGGGCCGGGGAGCCCCACGGCCGGGTCGCCAATGACCGGATTGCCAGTCGGCTCGCCGAAATCGGGGGTATCGGGGGCAGGCACGGAATCCGGGCCGGGCGGGACGACGGCGTGACCGTCCGGCGCGTGGATGATGAGGGCGGCGCAAGCGGGCCGGAACCCGACCGTACCGTCGGGTCCCAGGGTGTAAGCCACCGCGAGACCCAGCACCCCCAGAAGGTTCCGCCGCAGCGGGACCGCGTTCGCGGCCCGGTATGCTGCACTGCAAAATATCCGGAGCATTTTCCCGAAATAGCGCAGTTGTTCGAGAACCGCAAGCAACGGATTCGCGCGGAATGTGTCGGCCCCCGGTATTCGCCAGTCTCTACAACGGCTTAAGGGGTGCGGGAAAAAGGCCTTAGTCCGTTGGGAAGGTGCCTTTGGGTATGGACGGATTACATTTGTGTCATGCAACCTTCCCGGTCATACGAACGATTTTGGCCGGGCCGCAACAGCAAATTTAATCTTAGGAATACTTGATTCCTTCTTCGTCGATCTTTTGCAACAGCGCAAGCATGTCCCGCCACGCTTCCCGCTTTGCGATGGGGTTGCGCAAGAGGTACGCCGGATGGAGCATCGGCATCAGCGGAATGGGCGTGCCGCCCCCGCCGCCGGGGCCCTCGTAGGTCCGCCACTGGCCGCGCAGGCGGGTGATTCCCTCCGTCCGGTTCAGCAGGGTCTTGGCCGACACGCCACCCAGCGCCACCAGCAGCTTCGGCCGCACCAGTTCGACATGCCGTTCCAGGAAGGGCAGGCAGGCGGCGATTTCCGCCTGGGTCGGGCTGCGGTTGCCGGGCGGGCGCCAGGGCAGGATGTTGGTGATGTAGACCTTGCCGCGGTCCAGGCCGATCTGCGCCAGCATGCGGTCCAGCAGCTTGCCGCTGACCCCGACGAAGGGCTTGCCCTGCCGGTCCTCGTCCTCGCCCGGCGCCTCCCCGATGAGCATGACCGGAGCCTGCGGATTGCCGTCGGCGAAGACGGTGTTCATCGCGGTGGCCTTCAACGGGCAGCCGTCGAAGGCGCGCAGCGCCGCTTCCAGCGCGTCCAAGGTCTGCGCCTCGTGCGCGCGGGCGCGGGCCTGGATGCCGGCCTCGCTGGCGCCCAGCGGCTGGTCGGGCGACGGGAAGAGGGCGGCCGGACGCGGGGCCGCCGGGGCGGGGGACCGAGTCGGTGCCGGACCCGGACCGCGCGCCATGGCGGCACCCATTCCGGCGCCGGACGGTGCGCCGGCGCCCGCGGGCATGGCGCGCGCCGCCGGCCGGGCGGAGAAGGCGGCCCAGTCGATCGGCTCGTCGCCGATGGCCTCGTCGCAGCCGATATCGGCATGCCAGCGCAGCGCGTCGAGGATGTCGCATACGTCAATCATCGTTTGACCTTACCACAGATCGTGTGGTCTTACATGTCCAGATACCAAATTGGGGTGCGGTGCAAACCGTGCTACAAGCACGCGCCCGCAAAACACCATAGGGCGTCCCGAGGGAAACAGTACCAAAACAAGACGGTGGGGGAGTGTGGTGATGGAACGCGAACCGCGCGAGGTCATGGAATACGATGTTCTGATCGTCGGCGCCGGCCCGTCGGGCCTGAGCGCTGCGATCCGCCTGCGGCAGCGCGCGGTCGAGACCGGGCAGGAACTGAGCGTCTGCGTGATCGAGAAGGGGTCGGAGGTCGGCGCCCACCTGCTGTCCGGCGCGGTCTTCGAGCCGCATGCGCTGCAGGAGCTGATCCCCGACTGGAAGGAAAAGGGCGCGCCCCTCACCACCCCGGCGCGCGAGGACCATTTCCTCTTCCTGACGGAAACGAAGGCCTACAAGTCGCCCTTCGCCCCGCCGCAGATGAACAACCACGGCAACTACATCATCAGCCTGGGCAATCTGGCCCGCTGGATGGCGACCCAGGCCGAGGAGCTGGGGGTGGAGATCTACCCCGGCTTCGCCGCGGCCGAGGTGCTGTATGACGACAACGGCGCGGTGAAGGGCGTCGCCACCGGCGACATGGGCATCGGCAAGGACGGCGAGAAGACCGGCAACTACACGCCCGGCATGGAACTGCACGCCAAGCAGACCATCTTCGCCGAGGGCTGCCGCGGCTCGCTGACCAAGACCCTGTTCGAGCGGTTCGACCTGCGCCGCGACTGCCAGCCGCAGACCTACGGCATCGGCATCAAGGAGTTGTGGGAGGTCGATCCGTCCCAGTCGAAGCCCGGCCTGATCGTCCACACCATCGGCTGGCCGATGGACCCCAAGACCTACGGCGGGTCGTGGCTCTACCACATGGAAGGGAATCTGGTGTCGGTCGGCTTCGTCGTCGGCCTCGACTACTGGAACCCGCACATGAGCCCGTTCGAGGAGTTCCAGCGCTACAAGACCCATCCGGCGATCCGTCCGACCTTCGAGGGCGGCCGCCGTCTGTCCTATGGTGCCCGCGCCCTGTCGGAGGGCGGCTTCCAGTCGATCCCGAAGCTGACCTTCCCCGGCGGCCTGATCATCGGCGACGGCGCCGGCTTCCTGAACGTGCCGAAGATCAAGGGCAACCACACCGCCATGAAATCGGGCATGGTCGCGGCCGAGGCGGTGTTCGACCATTTGACCGGCGGCGGCGACAATGCTCCCGCCCAAAACGGCCCTGAGGTCATCGCCTATCCGGAGCGGCTGAAGCAGTCCTGGGTCTGGCCGGAACTATACGAGGTGCGCAACATCCGCCCGGGTTTCCAGAAGGGACTGTGGGCCGGTTTGGCGAACGCCGCCTACGAGACGGCGCTGAAGGGCAAATCGCCCTGGACGCTGAAGCACCACGCCGACCACACCACCCTGGTGAAGGCCAGCGAGGCGCCGAAGATCGCCTACCCCAAACCGGACGGCAAGGTCAGCTTCGACCGGCTGTCCTCGGTCTACCTCTCCAACACCAACCATGAGGAAGACCAGCCGCCGCACCTGACGCTGAAGGACAAGTCGGTCCCGATCAGCGTCAATCTGGCGCTCTACGACGCGCCGGAGCAGCGCTATTGCCCGGCCGGCGTGTACGAGATCGTCCGCAACGACGACGGCAACGATCCGCGGCTGCAGATCAACGCGCAGAACTGCGTCCACTGCAAGACCTGCGACATCAAGGACCCCACCCAGAACATCAACTGGGTCGTGCCGGAAGGCGGCGGGGGACCGAACTATCCGGGCGGGATGTAATAAGGGTTGCTCCCCTCCCTTCCCTGCAAAGGGAGGGAGGGGGCAACCGCAAGCGCCCATCGCCGCATGCAAAAGAATGAACGGTGCCGCCCGTCGGGTGTCGGTTGCGCCGCCGGCCACTCCTATCTATAACGCAAGCGGTAACCTCTCTGCGACGGCGCGATGATCGTTTCCTGTCCGACCTGTTCAACGCGCTACACCCTGTCCGACGAGTCGCTCGGCACCGACGGCCGGAAGGTGCGTTGTGCCCGCTGCGGCCACACATGGTGGCAGAAGCCGGAACGGGCGGACCCCGATCCGGTGGTTCCCGACGCGCCGACGGAAATCCGACCGGCGAAATCCGCCGAGAAGGCGGCCGGAAAGAGCAGGTCCAAGCCGCCGAAGGCTCAGCGCGCCAAACCGGCGCGCAGCACGGTGATCGGTTTCGCCCTGCTTGCGGCACTCGTCGCCGGGACTGTCGCCGGCGGCTATCTCGGCCGCGACGCCATCGTCCGCGGCTGGCCGCCTGCGGCCCTCTTCTACGGGACCATCGGGATGCAGGCCGAGTCGCCGGGCTTCGGGCTGGAACTGCGCAACATCCGCTCCGAACAGAAGCTGGAGGGTGGGAAGACCATCCTGTTGCTGGACGGCGAGATCGCCAACACCACCGATGTCGAGCGCGCGCTGCCGCAGCTGCGCGCCATCACCTTCGGCGCCGAGCACAAGCCGTTGCAGAGCTGGACCATCGAACCGTCCGCGCCCGTGCTGGCGCCGGGCGCGGTGGCGAGCTTCCACCACAGCCAGCCGGACCCCGGACCGGTGACCGAGGTGACCATCACCTTCGGCGGCCCGCCGCCAGGGCTGGAAGCGTCGGCGCCCGAAAAGCCCGCTGAAAAGTCGGCTGAAAAGCCGGCCGAGAAAGCTGCGGAGAAATCGGCCGCGGCCAAGCCAGCCGCTCCGGCCAAGCCCTCCGGTCACTGACCGGGCGCGTCACCGCTCCGGAATGCCGTATTTTCGCAGCTTGTTGGCGATCATGGTGTGCGAGGTGTTCAGCCGCGCCGCCAGCTTGCGGCTGGAGGGGAAGCGCGGATAGAGCCGCCGCAGCAGCGACCGTTCGAAACCGTCCACCGCCTCCTCCCAGCTTTCGGCGTCCTCCGCCGGCACCTCGGCGGACTGCATGCCGGCCCCGGCCAATTCCAGATCCGCGGCATCCAGCGCGCCGCCGTCGCTCATCGTCACGGCGCGGAAGATGACGTTCTCCAACTGCCGCACATTGCCGGGCCAGCGGTTGGCGAGCAGTGCCGCCGCCGCCGCCGGGGTCAGCCGGCCGGGCGGGCGTCGGGCCTGCGCCGCGGCGCGGGCGATGAAATGGCGGGCCAGCAGCAGGATGTCCTGCCCACGCTCCCGCAAGGGCGGCACATCCAGCGTCAGCACGTTCAGGCGGTAGAACAGGTCCTCGCGGAAGCTGTGGTCGGCGACCATCGCCTCCAGCGAGCGGTGGGTGGCGCTGATGACGCGGACGTCCACCTTCTGCTCGCGCTCGCCGCCCACCCGGCGGAAACTGCCGTCGTTGAGGAAGCGCAGCAGCTTGGCCTGGAGATAGGCCGACATCTCGCCGATCTCGTCGAGGAACACGGTGCCGCCGTGGGCGAGTTCCAGCAGGCCTGGCTTGCCGCCGCGTTGCGCCCCGGTGAAGGAGCCGGGGGCGTAGCCGAACAGCTCGCTCTCCGCCAGATTCTCCGGCACGGCGGCGCAGTTCAGCGCCAGGAAGGGCTTGTCGCGGCGCGGGCTGGCGCGGTGGCAGGCATGGGCGATCAACTCCTTGCCGGTGCCGGTCTCGCCCAGGATCAGCAGCGGCGCCTCCATCGCGGCGACGCGCACGGCCCGCGCCTTCAGCGCCCGCACCGGCGGCGATTCGCCGAGGATGCGGTCGAAACCGCCGCCCAAACCCAAATCGTCGAAATTCTGGATGGCATTCAGACGCTCGCCCAGCCGCGACGGGGTGAACAGGGTGATGACGGCGCCCGCCGCCTCGACATCGACGATGGGCGTCACCTCCAGCAGGAAGGGCTGGCCGTTCAGCGTCACCTCGCGGCCCGACATGCGGAAGGCGCCGTCGGCCAGTTCGCGCGTCAGACCGGGTTCGCCGAACAGCTCGCCGAGGTCGAGGCCGGCGAGGCGCGACTCCGGCAGTCCGGCGACCTGGGCGGCGGCGGCGCTCGCCACCACGACGCTGCCCGCACGGTCGACCGCCAGCACCGGGTCCGGCAGGGCGGCGAGCAGCGCATCCAGATGCAGGCGCCGCCGCGTGCCCGGCAGCATGTCGATGGCGGCCACCGCCTGCACGCCGGCGATGCGTTGCAGCGCGTCCGACAGGGCGGGTAGCGCCGCCGGATCGAGGCCGGGGGCGTCGATGTGGATCAGCGGCGGATCGACCTCGACGCCGACGACGTTGAGCCGGCGCAGCGCCAGCACGGCGAGGATCTCATGGGCGATGCCGACGCGGTCGGTGAAGGTGACTTCGATGCGCATGGAGATGGGTGTTGGGGGTGGGAGGGGTCATCCGGCAACCACTGTACACAATCCATTACACCGTATCAAAATCTTTACACCATCCCAACCCCTTGATCCTCAACATCTCCCATCCACGTCCCCCTCCCCCTGTAAACAACCGCATACGCCCCGCTTCCCGCCACTCCCTCTGCATCGCAGCAAATCCGCCATTTCCGCCTCTGGCACGCCCTTTGCGAACCAAAGACCCCAAGCGAAGTCATCCATCCCCTTGGGAGCCAGTCTCATGCGCGTGATCGTTCTGGGCAGCGGCGTCATCGGTGTCACCACCGCCTATTATCTGGCGCGCGCCGGCCATGAGGTGACCGTGCTGGACCGTCAGGCCGGCCCGGCGCTGGAGACCAGCTATGCCAACGCGGGCGAGGTGTCGCCGGGCTATTCCGCTCCCTGGGCGGCGCCGGGTCTGATGCTGAAGGCCGCCAAGTGGATGCTGATGAAGCACTCGCCGCTGGTGATCCGGCCGAAGCTGGATCCGGCCATGTGGTCCTGGTGCCTGAAGCTGCTGGCCAACGCCAACGAGGCGAGCTACCAGCTGAACAAGAGCCGGATGGTCCGCGTCGCCGAATACAGCCGCGACTGCCTGAAGGCGCTGCGCGCCGAGACCGGCATCACCTATGACGAGCGCACCCAGGGCACGTTGCAGGTCTTCCGCACCCAGAAGCAGATGGACGCCGCCGGATACGACATGGCGGTGCTGGAACGCTACGGCGTTCCCTACAGCCTGTTCGACCGCGACGGCCTGACCTCGGTCGAGCCGGCCTTGGCCCATGTGAAGGACAAGCTGGTCGGCGCGCTGCACCTGCCGGGCGACGAGACCGGCGACTGCTTCCAGTTCACCAGCAAGCTGGCCGATTATGCCGCCAAGCGCGGGGTGGAGTTCCGCTACGGTGTGTCCATCTGCGGGCTGGAGAGCGACGGCCGCAGGATCACCGGCGTGCAGACCGACGAGGGCACGTTGACCGCCGACAGCTACATCGTCGCCATGGGCAGCTATTCGCCCAAGCTGGTGAAGCCGCTGGGCATCGACCTGCCGGTCTATCCGGTGAAGGGCTATTCGCTGACCCTGCCGATCACCGACGCCGCCCACGCCCCGGAATCGACGGTGATGGACGAGACGCACAAGATCGCCGTCACCCGCCTGGGCGACCGCATCCGCGTCGGCGGCACGGCGGAGCTGACCGGCTTCGACCTGACCCTGCGCGACAGCCGCCGCGGGCCGCTGGACCATGTGGTCGGCGACCTGTTCCCGAAGGGCGGCGACCTGTCGAAGGCGGAGTTCTGGACCGGCCTGCGCCCGAATACGCCGGACGGCACACCGATCCTGGGGCCGACCCACATCCGCAACCTGTATCTCAACACCGGCCACGGCACCCTGGGCTGGACGATGTCCGCCGGCTCCGCCCGCGTGCTGGCCGACGTGGTCAGCGGCCGTCAGACCGAGATCGACATGGAAGGGCTGAGCGTCGAGCGCTACGGCCGCAAGCCGTCGGTGGCGGTGTCGCGCCCGGCGGCGGTGCGTCCGGCCTGACCTGGACATTTGGCCCGTGCCGCCCGGCGGACGCGGGTCATCGCCAGCTCGAGAAGGGCGGCGTCGGCGATCTCGGCTCCATCCAGCCGATGTCGCCCGCGCCGCCCTTCGCATTTCTCCACCCGGTGGCCGAGGCGCCTGAGATGCAGGATCGCCTCGTAGAGCCGGGTCGCCGGCTCTGCCGTCGGGCGGACCGTCATGGGTGGACCACCAGGACGACCAGCCGCTTCGGACCGTGGACGCCGTAGGCCAGCGTCTGTTCGATGTCGGCGGTCTTGCTGGGACCGGACACCAGCAGCGCGTTGGTCGGCATGCCGTCCGCCCAGCGCTGCTCGCGCATCGCCAGCAGGAAGGTGTCGTAGAGGGCGTCGGTGCGCAGCAGCGCGATGTGGATGTGCGGGACCAGCGAGAGGGTCCGCGGCTCGTCCGCCGTCGGCCACAGGATCAGGCTGCCGGTCTCGGCGATGGCGCCGCGGGTGGTGGTCAGCCCGGCTTCGATGGACTCGAACAGCTGGGGCTTGAGGTCTTCGAGTGGGCGGTCGTAGGGGATCAGGATGGGATTCGCTGCCGACTCCCACCCCTCGACCAGCCGCTTTCCAGCATCCGTCGCCGGCGCATACATCAATGACCCTACGCCCTCCCGCGCCAGGAAGTCGCGCAGCACCGCCGGCCAGTCGGCCTCGGCTGCCTCCAAAAACTCCGTATGCACCGCTTCCATCAGGCGGCGGATGCGGGGCAGGCGCTCCTCATCGGGCCAGCGCTTCGCCTCGATCGGCGCGAAGTCCGACGCGGGCGGAGTCAGCGGGTGCGCGTCGCGGGTGGCGCGCAGCTTCGTCAGGATCGAGTTGCGGGCGTCAGACATCGGGAACCCCCTTGGCGCGGGCAAGGTCGTGCAGGGTGCGGCCGGCGAAGCGGGGCTTGGCGCGGACGTTCGTCCATTCCTTCAGAAGCGGCAGCGATGAGGGCGCCGCATTGCCGAGTTTGCTCATCGCCGCGGTCGCGATGCGGTAGGCGGTGGGGGAGGCGTTCATCGCCGCCCAGCCGCTCCACACCATCGCTTCCGCCCGGCTGGCCTTGGCGCCGCCGTCCTTCACCGCAGCGCCGGGCTTCACCGCCTCGACGCGCAGCCGCCCCATGATCTCGACGATGGGGATCTTCACCGGGCAGATCTCGACGCAGGCGTTGCACATGGTGCAGGCGTGGGGCATGGCGCCGCGCTTGGCCAGCCCCTCGATCTGCGGCATCAGGATCTTGCCGATGGGGCCGGGGTAGGGCGCCTCATAGGCATGGCCGCCGACCTTGGTGTAGACCGGGCAATGGTTCATGCAGGCGCCGCAGCGGATGCAGCGCAGCGTGTCGCGCAGGTCCGGATCGGCGTAGATGCTGGACCGGCCATTGTCGAGGATGACCAGATGCACCTCGCGCGGGCCGTCCTTCTCGCCGTCTTTGCGCGGGCCGGAGATCATGTTGACGTAGGTGGTGATCGGCTGGCCGGTGGCGGAGCGCGGCAGCAGACTGATGACCGGCGGCACGTCCTCCAGCTTTTCCACCACCTTCTCCAGACCCATGAAGGCGATGTGGACCGGCGGCACCGTGGTGCACATGCGGCCGTTGCCCTCATTCTCGATCAGGCAGAGGGTGCCGGTCTCCGCCACGGCGGCGTTGACGCCGGACATGCCGACATCGGCGGCCTGGAACTTGGCGCGCAGCACCCGGCGGGCGAGGTCGGTCAGATAGGCCGCATCCTCGCGGCTTTCGGCGTCCTTGATCTTGCGCTTGAACAGATGGGCGATCTGCTTGGTGTTCAGGTGGATCGCCGGCATGATGATGTGCGACGGCATGGTGCCGTCCAGCTGAACGATATATTCGCCGAGGTCGCTTTCCAGCACCTCGATGCCGTCCTTTTCCAGGACGGCGTTCAAATGCATCTCCTCCGTCACCATCGACTTGCCCTTGACCACCAGCTTGGCATTCGCCTTGTGCAGGATGTCGAGCGCGATGGCATTGGCTTCGTCCGTCGTGGCGGCCCAGTGGACGGTGATGCCGTTGCGGGTGCAGTTTTCCTCCAGCTTTTCCAGCAGTTCCGGCAGTTTCGACAGGGCGCGCAGCCGGACCGAGGCGGCAAGCGCCCGCACGGCATGCCATTCGCCTGCGTCCGCGAACTGGGCGGCGCGCTTGGTCATCAGCCCGTCCATGGCGCGGCGGAAATTGCCGCGCAGCTGCGGGTCGGCCAGCGCCGCGCGCGAGGCGGCGGCGAAATCCGGTGCGTTACCGTCCATGGATGCGCTCCTTCAGGAACTGGGCGATGTGCTGGCCGCGCGCAGCCTTGGCTCCGGCCTCCAGCGCGCCGTCGATGTTCAGCAGGCAGCCGCAGTCGCCGGACACCACGCGGGCGGCGCCGGTGCCCTCGATGTCCGCCACCTTGTCGCCGACCATCGCGGCGGAGATCTCCGGATGGCGCACGGCGAAGGTGCCGCCGAAGCCGCAGCATTCCTTCTCCCGCTTCAACTCCACCAGCTCGACGTTGGCGAGCTGGCGCAGCAGCGCCTTCGGCTCCTCCACGACGCCCATCTCGCGCTGGGCATGGCAGGAGGCGTGCCAGGTGACGCGCAGCGGCTCGCCCTTGTCGGTGAGTTGGACGTCCAGCACATGGACCAGGAACTGCGTCAACTCCCACACGCGGGCCGCCACCTGCACCGCCTCGGCCTCGTCCGGCTCGCCGCGGAACAGGTCGGGCCAGTGCTTCTTCATCATGCCGGCGCAGGAGCCCGAAGGCACCACGATGGGGTCGTCGCCGGGGAACAGGTCGAGCTGCGCGCGGGCGACCTTCAGGGCGTCGGCGCGATAGCCGGAATTGTAGGCCGGCTGGCCGCAGCAGCTTTGCCCCTGGGGGAAGACGACGGTCAGGCCCTGGGACTGCAGCAGCTCGATCCCCGCCATGCCGGCGTCGGGAAAGAACAGGTCGACGAGGCAGGTGCCGAAGTAATAGACGCGGGTGGGTTTGGCGGGCTGGTGGTCCATGGGCGTTTCCTCAGCGGCGTCTTTTTTATGGCTGGGCATCGAAGCTTTCATAAGTCGTCGCTCAAAAAGCCGCCTCCACCACCCGCACCGCCGTCGCACCCACCTTTGCCGTCGCGCAGGCGTCGACCAGGTAGACGATCGACCGGTAGGGGACGCCCGCCTTGTCGGACAGGCCGATCTCGCAGGTGCGGCTGGTGGAATAGCCCGACGCGCAGCCCTCGGGCACCGCCGCCGGCAGGTGGCGCAGGGCGTGGGCGTTCAATTCCGGCGTGGTGAAGCCCTTGTCGCCGGCGAAGCCGCAGCAGCCGACGTCGGGCGGCACCACCACCGTCTCGGCACAGGCCTTAGCCACCGCGGTCAGCGCGCCGTCCAGACCCATGCGGCGGGTGGAGCAGGTCAGGTGCAGCATCACCGGCTCCGCCGTCCTGGCGATGTCCAGGCGGGGCAGGGCGAACTCGCTGAGGAACTCCGCCACGTCGAGGATGCGCAGCCCCGCGTCGGTCAGGCGCTTCTTCAGGCGCAGGGCGCAGGGGCTGGTATCCATCACCACCGGGTAACGGCCGCCCCGGCTCGCTTTCGACAGCGCGGCCAGCATCGCGTCGGCCTTGGCGTCGGCGGCCTCGGTCAGACCCTTGCTCTCCAGCGGCATGCCGCAGCACTGGCCGTCCGCCGCCTCCGGATAGAGGATGCGGAAGCCGGCCTTGCGCATCACCGACTCGACGACCTGGGGAAGCGGACGCTGCTGCGGGTCGCCGGCGGCGGGGCCCATGCTGCGGCTGACGCAGCTGGGGGCGTAGACCACCGTCGGCAGGTCGTCGCTCGGGATATCCGGGTGGGCGGCAAAGGTCGCGGCGGTCGGCATGCTGCGGGGCAAGGCCGGCAGGCTGCCGCCGGTCAGGACGCGGGCCGCTGCCTGGGTGGCGCCATGGCCAACCGTGCGGCGGGCAAGGTCGGCCAGCCGCAGGCCGGCACGGGCGAGGCCCAGCGTGCCCTCCATATGGTCGGCGACCAGAGCCCCCGCCTTGCGGGCCACGGCACCGTGGCGCTCGCCGCGCAGGGACTTCACCAGCAGCCCGGTCTCGATCCCCACCGGGCAGGCGGTGGCGCAGAGGCCGCAGGCGGCGCAGGTGTCGATGCCCTGATAGTCGTAGGCGGCGCTGATCTCGGCCAGACGGGGGGCGTCGTCGCCGGCAGCCACCAGGCGCGCCATCTCGCGGCGGCCGACGATGCGCTGGCGCGGCGACAGGGTGAGGCGGTGGGACGGGCAGGTCGGCTCGCAGAAGCCGCATTCGATGCAGGTGTCCACCAGCGGGTCGGCGGGGGGCAGCGGCTTCAGGTTCTTCAGATGGGCATCGGGGTCGCCGTTCAGGATGACGCCGGGGTTCAGCAGCCCGTCGGGATCGAAGAGGTCCTTGATCTCCTTCATCAGGCCATAGGCCTGCGGTCCCCATTCCATCTCGACGAAGGGGGCCATGTTGCGGCCGGTGCCGTGCTCCGCCTTCAGCGATCCGTCATAGCGGGTGACCACCAGCACCGCGACATCGTCCATGAAGCGGCGGTAGCGGTCGATCTCCTCCTGCGTGTCGAAGGCCTGGGTGAAGACGAAGTGCAGGTTCCCTTCCAGCGCGTGGCCGAAGATGATCGCCTCGTGATAGCCGTGGCGGAGGAACAGCGCCTGCAGCTCGCGCGTCGCCTCGGCCAGACGGGGCAGGGGGAAGGCGACGTCCTCGATGATGACGGTGGTGCCGGTCTGGCGGATGGCGCCGACCGCCGGGAACAGGCCCTTGCGAATCTTCCAGAAGCCCTCGCAGGCCTTGGCGTCGGTGGTGAAGCGGGTGTCGCCGATGGTGATGCAGTCGGTCAGCACCGCGGCGATCTCCGCCACGTTGGCCTCAAGCGCCGCGGCACTCCCGGCGCGGGTTTCCACCAGCACAGCCGCCACGTCGGGGCCGAAGCCGCGGATCTGCGGCGGCATGCCCGGCTTGTCCTGGATGGAGCGGAGCGAGGCGCGGTCCATCAGTTCCGCCGCATCGACCGGTGCCGCCTTCAGCAGCGACACGGCGTGGCAGGCCTCGCCGATGTCGGGGAAGAACAGCAGGGCGCTGGCCTTGTGCGGATGCTCCGGCACCGTGCGCAGCGTGATGGCGGAGATGAAGCCCAGCGTCCCCTCCGACCCGATCATCAGGTGCTGGAGGATGTCGACCGGGTCCTCGTAGTCCACCAGAGCGTTCAGGCTGTAGCCGGTGGTGTTCTTGATGCGGAACTTGTCGCGGATGCGGCCCGCCAGCGCCGCGTCGGCGCGGGTGCGCGCGCCGAGTTCCGCAAGCCGGTCGAGCAGCGCGCCGTGGCTGTCGCGGAAGCGGCTGCGGCTGGCCGGATCGGCGGTGTCCAGGACCGTGCCGTCGGCCAGCACCAGCCGCATCGACTCCAGCGTGCGGTAGCTGTTCTGTGCGGTGCCGCAGCACATGCCGCTGGCGTTGTTGGCGGCGATGCCGCCGATCTTGGCGGTGGCGATGGAAGCCGGGTCGGGGCCGATCTTGCGCCCGAGCGGCGCCAGCCGCCGGTTCGCCTCCGCCCCGATGACACCGGGTTGCAGGGTAACGGTGGCTGCCGCCGGACCGATCGCGCAGCCGCGCCAGCCGTCGCCCAGCACCACCAGGACGCTGTCGCCGACCGCCTGTCCCGACAGGCTGGTGCCGGCGGCGCGGAAGGTCACCGGCACCTCGTGGCCGCGGGTGACGCGCAGCAGCCCCACCACCTCCTCCTCCGTCTCCACCAGCGCCACGATCTTGGGGATCAGCCGGTAGAAGCTGGCGTCGGTGCCGTAGGCCAGCGTGCGCAGCGGATCGGTGACAAGTCTGGTTCCCGGCCGGGTTTCAGGAATGACGGACTGAAGCTCGGCCAGCACGCGGTCGTAGGGGGCGGCCAAGGGTACGGCCTGGGAGGCGGGCGGCATCGGCGGCGGCTCCTGCGGGTGAGAGGGATGGCGTGGCGACGGCGTCCTCCCCGCGGCAAGGGGGTTCCTTGCGGACCGGCGGCTGCGGACATCAGTTTTCCATACGGCAAAACGTGGATAAAAGATTTTACCAGATTGTGCAATGGCTGAATCGTTTGCCATGCGATCCGCTTCGGTAGGCGACGATGCCCGCAACGGGCCCGATGCCCGGCAATCTGATCCGGACGGCCGCACTGGACGTATCTTCCGTCCATCGGTAGAAGGGGACCGAGAGGTGCAGGGAGGGACGCCGATCCAATGCAGGGGACGATCAAACCGGCCAAGCTGGCCGACGCCATTGCCGAGCATCTGGAACGGCTGATCCTGGAAGGCGCGCTCCGTCCGGGGGAAAAGCTGCTGGCCGAACGCGAACTGGCGGTGAAGCTGGATGTGTCCCGTCCGTCGCTGCGCGATGCCATCGCCAAGCTGGAGGAGCGCGGCCTGCTGGTCACCGGGCGCGGCGGCACCCATGTCGCCACCTTCCTGTCGCAGATCGCCGATCCGTTGATGACGCTGATGCGCAACAAGCCGGACGCGTCCTTCGATTATCTGGAGTTCCGCCGCTCCATCGAGGCGGCGGCGGCCGGGCTGGCGGCGCAGCGGGCGACCGACCTCGACCGCGACGGCATTCGCGCCATCATTGCCCGCATGCGGGCCGCCCATGGCAAGGACGACAGTTCGGAAGAGGCGGAGGCCGATGCCGACCTGCATCTGGCGGTCTACGAAGCGGCCCACAACGTCGTCATGCTGCACATCATGCGGACCCTGTCCGACCTGCTGCGCAACGACGTGTTCTACAACCGTGCCGACCTCTATTCCCGCCCGGGGGTGCGCGAGCTTCTGCTGCAACAGCATCTGGCAATCGCCGATGCGGTGCTGACCGGCGACGCGGATGCTGCGAGTGCGGCAGCCTACGCCCATGTGGAATTCACGCTGCAGACCTTGCGGGAGATTCGGGAGCACAATGCCCGCGTCCAAGTCTCGCTGCGGCGGATCGGGCGCACCGACCTGATCGACAACGGGGCGTAAGCGGAGAATCCGGAGTCGCGGCGGGCGGATGTTCTCTATCGAACGTCATATGCCGGTGGGATCGCCCCGACTGGCGGCATGGCTTTCGCCGGGTTACACTGCGGACGAATATTCCTTTGCCACCGATTGCCCGAGTGTTGCGCCCGTGTCCTCCTCCAAGAAGCACCGCATCCTGCTGATCGAGGATACGGTCCCGCTCGCCAAGCTGTATATCGAGTTTCTCCGCGCGGACGCCCATGAGGTCGTGCATTGCACCCGCGGGCGCGAGGCGCTGGACGCCGCGGCGGCATCGCCGCCCGACGCGGTGATCCTGGACCTGAAGCTGCCGGACATGGACGGGCTGGAGGTGCTGCAGGCCCTTCACGCCCGCGATCCGAGCGTCTCGGTGGTCATCATCACCGCCCACGGCTCTATCGATCTGGCGGTCGAGGCGATGAAGCTGGGCGCCTTCGACTTCATCGTGAAGCCCTTGAACGCCGACCGGCTGAACCTGACCCTTCGCAACGCGCTGGAGCGGCGGACGCTGGCGCGCATGGTGGAGGGATACCGCAAGGACCTCGACCGCGGGCGCTTCCATGGTTTCATCGGCAGCTCGCCCGAGATGCAGGCGGTCTACCGCACAATCGAAAGCGTGGCGGCCAGCCGCGCCAACGTCTTCATCACCGGAGAGAGCGGGACCGGCAAGGAGGTGGCGGCCCAAGCCATCCACCGAGCCAGCCCGCGCCGCGATCGCGCCTTCATCGCGCTGAACTGCGCCGCCATTCCGAAGGAACTGCTGGAATCGGAGATTTTCGGCCATGTGAAGGGCGCCTTCACCGGGGCGGCGGGCGACCGGCCTGGTGCGGCGCTGCTTGCCGACGGCGGGACGCTGTTCCTGGACGAGATCTGCGAGATGCCGGTGGAGTTGCAGAGCAAGCTGCTGCGGTTCGTCCAGACCGGGACCGTCAGTCCAGTGGGCAGCGGGCGGGAGGAGCGGGTGGATGTGCGATTCGTCGCCGCCACCAACCGCGATCCGCTGGCCGAGGTGCAGGCCGGCCGTTTCCGCGAGGATCTCTATTACCGCCTGCACGTCATCCCGCTCGCCCTGCCGCCGCTGCGCGACCGCGGCGACGACGTGATCGAGATCGCCCGCTCCTTCCTGATCGACTATGCGCGGGAGGAGGGGAAATCCCTGGCAGCCTTCGCCCCGGAGGTGGAGGCGCGGCTGCGTGCCCATGACTGGCCGGGGAACGTGCGGCAGCTTCAGAACGTCCTCCGCAACGTCGTCGTGCTGAACGACGGACCGCTGGTAATGCTGGAGATGCTGCCGCCCCTGACCGGGGCCGGCGGGGTCGGCGCCGATGCCGCGGCCGGTTCCGGTGCCCCGGCGGACGGCGGGCCGGAGGAGGACGGCGCCGTCCTTCCGCTGTGGCAGGTGGAGAAGGAGATGATCCTGAAGGCCCTGCGGCTGAGCGGCGACGACGTGCCGCGTGCCGCCCTGATGCTGGAGATCAGCCCGTCCACCATCTACCGCAAGCTGCAGCAATGGCGCTCCGCCGAGAGTGCTGCCGCCCAGGGGAATGCCGCGTGAGCGGGGGGGCGACTGGCGAGGTTCCGGCGCCGCTTCCCTGCGACGAGGAACTGCGGCTGGCGGTTCTGGAGTCCTACTGCGTCCTCGACACCCCGCCGGAGTCCGGCTTCGACAACATCACCCGGCTTGCCCGGCATTTCTTCGGCACGCGCATCGCGCTGGTCTCCCTGATCGACCGGAACCGCCAGTGGTTCAAGAGCCGCATCGGGCTGGGTGTCGAGGAGACGCACCGCGACCTCGCCTTCTGCGCCCATGCCATTCTCAACGACGGCGTCCTGGTGGTGCCGGACGCGACGAAGGACCCGCGCTTCGCCGGCAATCCGCTGGTCAGGGGAGAGCCCAGCATCCGCTTCTATGCCGGCGCGCCGCTGCTGGCGGACGGTCACAAGCTGGGTACCCTCTGCGTCATCGACGACACCCCTCGCGGCGGTTTCGACGCGCGGGAGGCGGAAACCCTGACCCAGCTCGCCCGGCTGGTGGTGGACGAGCTGGAGCTTCGCCGCGAGGTGACCCGGCGCCAGCAGGCGGAAGCGGAATTGCGCGACCGCTCCCGTCTGCTGAACCTCGCCGAGGAGATCGGCCAGTTCGGGCACTGGTACATCGACTTCGTCACCGACACCCGCCGCTGGTCGGACGAGGTCTACCGCATCATGGGCCTGAGCCCGCAGGACGGCCCGCCGACCGTCGACATGTCGCGCGGCGCCTACCATCCCGACGATCTGCCGAAGATCGTCCCGCTGGTCGAACGGGCGCGGGCGACTGGCGAAGGGTTCTCCGTCGAGGCGCGGATCATCCGTCCCGACGGCACGCTGCGCCACGTCTTCATCCGCGGCATGGCGGAATGGGGGGCGGCCGGCCGGCCGATCGGGCTGCTGGGCGTGGTCCAGGACATCACCGACGCCAAGCGGGAAGAGGCGGAACTGCGGTCGAACCGCGAGCTGCTGGACCTCACCGTCCAGGCGACGCGGGACGGCATCTGGGACTGGGCGCTGGACACCGGCGCCATCTGGTTCTCCCCCACCTGGAAGGAGCAGCTGGGCTACCGCGACGACGAGCTGGAGAACAGCCTGGACATGTGGGCTGGCCTGATCTTCGAGGAGGACAGGATCGCCGCCCTGGAGATGGTGCGGGCCTACAATGCCGGTCAGATTCCGAATTTCGAGGCGGTGCAGCGCTTCCGCCACAAGCAGGGCCACACCGTCTACATCCTGAGCCGCGCCATCCACATCCGCGATGCCGAGGGGCGGGTGGTGCGCATGGTCGGCGCCCATACCGACATCACGCGCGACAAGATGACGGAGGAGGAACTCCGGCTCGCCAAGCAGACATTGGACGACGCCATCGAGGCGGTGCCGGAAGGTCTGGCCTATTTCGATTCCGACGACCGGCTGATCCTGTGCAACCAGCGCTACCGCGACGCGCATCCGCGAACCGCCCCGCTGCTGATGCCCGGCCGTCCCTTCGAGGATATCCTGCGCACGGCGATCGCCAACGGTGAATTCGCGGCCAACCCGGACGGCCCGAGCGACGAGGCGTGGATCCAGGCGGAACTGGCCCAGCACCGCAACCCCGGTCCGCCTTTCGAGCGGGAGCTGCCCGACGGCCGTTGGATCCTGGTGGTGGAGAACCGCACCAGCAGCGGGGCGCTGGTCTGTACCCGCACCGACATCACCGAACGCAAACGCTTCGAGGCGGAGCTGCAGCGTCAGGCGGCCGACATGTGCGCGCTGGCCGAAGGGCTGGACGCCGCCCGCGAGGAAGCCGACGCCCTGCGCGCACGGGCGGAGGCGGCGACCCAGGCGAAGTCGGAATTCCTGGCGGCGATGAGCCATGAGATCCGAACCCCGATGAACGGCATCATGGGGATGACCGAGCTGATGTTCGACACCCCGCTGACGGCGGAGCAGCACCAGTTCGCCCAGGCCATCCGCAGCTCCTCCAACGCGCTGCTGACCATCATCAACGACATCCTCGACATCTCGAAGCTGGAGGCCGGCCGCGTCACCATCGAGACGCTGCCCTTCGACCCCGCCGATCTGGTGGAGGGGGTGGTGGAACTGCTGACCCCCCGCGCCCACGAAAAGGGAATCGAGATCGGCTTCTACATCGACCCGCTTCTTCGCCGCACCCTGTTGGGCGATCCGACGCGCATCCGGCAGATTCTGGTCAATCTGGTGGGCAATGCGGTGAAATTCACCGACCGGGGGTCCGTCGCCGTGGAACTTGAGGCGCTCGACGCCACCGAGACCCATCTGGTGTTGCGTATGACGGTGACCGACACCGGAATCGGCATCCCGGCGGAGGCGCTGCCCATCCTGTTCAACAAGTTCCAGCAGGTGGACGGGTCGATCACCCGCAAGTTCGGCGGAACCGGGCTGGGTCTGGCGATCTGCCGCCAGCTGTCGGAACTGATGGGCGGCAGTATCGCGGTGGAAAGCCGCCTGGGGGTTGGCAGCCGCTTCCTGGTCGACCTGCCGCTGGCCCTGCTCGACGAGGCGCTGCCGCCCGCCGAACAGCCGCTGGCCGGGCGTCGCGCCCTGGTGGTGGACGATCTGGCCGTCAATCGGCGGGTGCTGTCGGCGATGCTCGACAGCCTCGGGGCTTGGCCGATGGCGGTGGACAACGGCCCCGACGCCCTGGAGGCGCTGACCCGCGCCGCGGTCTGCGGCAGGCCGTTCGACATCGTTCTGGTGGACCAGACCATGCCGGAAATGGGCGGCGACGCCCTGCTGGCGGCCATCGCCGGCGATCCGATGCTGGCCGGTACCAGCCGCGTGCTGATCGCCGGGCTCGGGCCGGCGGCGCGTGCCGATGGCCGGCCGGTCCATCATCTGGCCCACGGCATCCTCAACCGCCCGCTGCGCCAGAGTGCGTTGGCCGGATGCCTGACCGGCCTGTTCCAGGCGGCAGCGGCGTCGGCACCGTCCTCGGCGGAACGGCAGGCCGCCGAAGGGCAGTCGGCCGACCGCAGCGAAGAGCCGGCGCGCAGCGGCCGCATCCTGCTGGCGGAGGACAACCGCACCAACCAGCTGTTCGCCACAACCCTGCTGCGCAAGCTTGGCTACGCGGTCGAGGTGGCGGAGGATGGGGAGCAGGCGGTGGCGGCGGTCTGTCGCGGCGGCATCGATCTGGTGCTGATGGACGTGCAGATGCCGGGCATGGACGGGCTGGAGGCCGCGCAGGCGATCCGCGCGCGCGGCGGGCGGCTCGCCGACCTGCCGATCATCGCGCTTACCGCCGACGCCATGCCGGGCACGCGCGAGCTGTGTCTGCGTGCGGGCATGAGCGATTACCTGACCAAACCGATCAGCCGCGCCGGACTGCTGGCGGCGCTGGACCGCTGGCTGGCGGAGGCAGGGGCCGAGGGCGCGCATGCGGCGGCGGATGCCGGTGGCGACAGCGGCAATGGCGATGATGACGGCGGTGGCGACGACGGCGAAAGTCTGGACGAAACGGTGTTGGCCGATCTGGTCGAGACGGTGGGTGCCGACAATCTCGCGCTGATCGTCGAAAGCTTCCTCGACGACGTGTCCTGCCGGCTGCGGCGCCTGTCGGCGATGGCGCGGTCATCCCCGGCCGACGTCCTCGACATGCGGGCGCTGGCGGGGGAAGCGCACGACCTGTCCAGCCTTGCCGGCAGTTTCGGCGGGATGACGGTCATGCATCTCGCCTGGCGGATGGAGGTGATCTGCCGCAACGGCGACACGGCGCAGGCCGGCCAGCTTCTGCCGGTGCTGCTGCGCGAGGCCGCCCGTCTGGAGCGTCTCTTGCGCGAGCGCACCGGCGTCGAGCGGCCGGTGGCCTGAGCGACCTTCCGGATTCCCGCGGCCGGGACGGCGTCAGCCGGTGCCGGGCTGGGTCGAGCCGTCGGTGTCCTCGGCCCGTTCCCGCAGTTCCTTCGACGACATGCCGGCCGGGGTGGCGTCCTGCAGGGTGCCGTCGCCGGGCGTCTTGGTCATGTCCTCGCGCGGGGAGCGTTCGCCCGCCGGGGTCCGGTCGTGGGTGTCGGAACCGGATTTGCCCGATGCGGGCTTGTCCGATACGGGTTTGTCGGGGTGGGGCATTCCTTCGGAGGGGATGCGCGTTTGAGGCGTGTCGGTCATGATGTCCTCTGCTATCTTCCGGAGGAGTCAACGACATTGGACGGGTGCGGGTTCCGATCCTGACCGATCCTTCGGAGACCGGGAGAAGACGGCGCGGTGCCGCAAGGTGCCAAAGCGCGCGAAGAACGGGCCAACCACCAAGGTCCGGCTGCGGAGACCGACAGGCCCGCCCGGCCGGACAGCAAGGAGTGTGACAAGGTCATGGAATCGAGCAAGCATACACCGCACGGCGATGTGACCCAGGTCGGCACCGTCACGCTGACCGACGACGCCACCGGCAAGACGCTGAAGCTGCCGCTGCTGGGCGGGTCCACCGGTCCCAACGTGATCGACATCCGCAAGCTCTATGCCGAGACCGGCTATTTCACCTACGATCCCGGCTTCACCTCCACCGCCGCCTGCGATTCGGCCATCACCTACATCGACGGTGACGAGGGCGTCCTGCTGCACCGCGGCTATGCCATCGCCGATCTGGCCGAGAACTGCGACTTCCTGGAGGTCTGCCACCTGCTGCTGAACGGCGAACTGCCGAACCCGCAGCAGAAGACCGATTTCGAGCGCACCATCACCTATCACACGATGGTGCATGAACAGCTGGCCAAGTTCTACAGCGGCTTCCGCCGCGATGCCCACCCGATGGCGATCATGTGTGGCGTCGTCGGCGCCCTGTCGGCCTTCTATCACGACTCCACCGACATCTTCGATCCGGTCCAGCGCAAGATCGCCGCCCACCGCCTGATCGCCAAGATGCCGACGATGGCCGCCATGGCCCACAAATACACGGTCGGCGAACCGTTCATGTATCCGCGCAACGACCTGTCCTACGCGGAAAACTTCCTCTACATGACCTTCGGCACGCCGTGCGAGGAATGGACGGTCGATCCGGTCCTGTCCGAGGCGATGGACAAGATCTTCATCCTGCATGCCGACCACGAGCAGAACGCCTCGACCTCCACCGTCCGGCTCGCCGGTTCGTCCCATGCCAATCCGTTCGCCTGCATCGCGTCGGGCATCGCGGCATTGTGGGGGCCGGCCCATGGCGGCGCCAACGAGGCCGTGCTGAAGATGCTGGAGGAGATCGGCTCGGTCGACCGCATCCCCGAATTCGTCCGCCGCGCCAAGGACAAGAACGACAGCTTCCGCCTGATGGGCTTCGGCCACCGCGTCTACAAGAACTACGACCCGCGCGCCAAGATCATGCGCGAGACCTGCTATCAGGTTCTCGACCGCCTGGGCATCCATGACGAGCCGCATCTGGCCATCGCCATGGAACTGGAAAGGATCGCCCTGTCGGACGAGTACTTCATCGAGAAGAAGCTCTATCCGAATGTGGACTTCTACTCGGGCATCATCCTGAAGGCGATGGGCTTCCCGACCAGCATGTTCACCGTGCTGTTCGCGCTCGCCCGCACCGTCGGCTGGATCAGCCAGTGGAAGGAGATGATCGAGGATCCGGCCCAGAAGATCGGCCGACCCCGCCAGCTCTTCACCGGCCACGCCGCCCGTCCCTTCGTGCCGCTGGACAAGCGTTGACCCCAGACCATCGGACGTCCCCTCTCCAGTGCAAGGAGAGGGGCGTCCCGTGACCCAGCTACTGCAACTCGGCCTGTCGGTCGCCATCGTGGCGGTGACCGGCGGGACGCCGCGCGTGGTGACGGTGCGCAGCGGCTTCGCCGTGCCGGAAGATCACCGGCGCGGCGACGAACCGTTGCCGCATCGCGATGCCCTGCCGGGCGCGCCCTTCGAGCCCGACCGCTTCCGCACCCTGCAGGAGGGCGTGCGCGCGGTGGCGGAGGGGCTGTCGGGCCTCGCGCTGCGCTATGTCGAGCAGCTCTACACCTTCGGTGACCGCTACCGCGACCCGCACGAGCTGTTCGGCGGCCCGCGGTCGGTCGTTGTCGGCTATCTGGCCCTGGTCCGCGACGGCCCGCTGGGCGGCGACGCCTCGGCCGAATGGCGCGACCTCTACGACCATTTCCCGTGGGAGGATTGGCGCGACCGGCGCCCGCCGCTGGTGGACGGCGTGATCGCCCCGGCGCTCGGCGGCTGGATCGCGTCGGCGGCCGACGACGGGACCCGCCTGCGCCGGGCCGAACGTGCCCAGATGGCCTTCGGCCTGGATGGCGCCGAATGGGACATGGAACGGGTGCTGGAGCGCTTCGAACTGCTCTACGAGGCCGGGCTGGTGGTGGAGGCCTTCCGCGACCGCGACCTCGCGGCACGGATCGATGCGGCGGTGGAGCCCGGCGGGCCGATGCCGCGGGCGCTGGGTCGTCCGATGGCGCGCGACGGCCGGCGCATCCTGGCGACCGCGCTCGAACGGCTGCGCGGCAAGCTGCGCTACCGCCCCATCGTCTTCGAACTGCTGCCGCCGACCTTCACCCTGCACCAGCTGCAGCTGGTGGTGGAGGCGCTGTCGGGCGAGCGGGTGCACAAGCAGAATTTCCGGCGCCTGATGATCTCCGGCGGCTTCGTCGAGCCCACCGGGCAATATGAAAGCCAGACCGGCGGCCGTCCGGCGGAGTTGTACCGCTTCCGCCGCCAGGCCATCCACGAACGCACCAGCGCCGGTGCCATCCCATCCGCGGACGGATAAGGGAAAATCCATCGGAAACTTCGACGCGCGGCATTGGGCGCAGTTGTCAACGGTCGGCTGCAAGCGGATACTGCCGGGACGGTTTCAAACCCGGAATGTCCATACCCGGAAAGTCCCAGAAGGCCGATGTCGCACCGCATTCTGATCGCTGACGACCACCCGCTGATGCGCACCGCGCTGACCCAGACCATCGGGCAGGCGATCCCCGGCGCCGTGATCCTGGAGGCGTCGCGATTCGAGCAGATCAAGCCGCTGCTGGACACCGGCGAGCCGCCGGACATCATCCTGCTCGACCTGCACATGCCCGGCATGAGCGGACTGATCGGTCTGATGATGCTGCGCTCCGAACATCCGGCGATCCCGGTGATCGTGGTGTCGGCGTCGGAGGATCCGGTCACCATCCAGCGCGCCATCGACTATGGCGCTTCCGGCTTCGTGCCGAAGTCCGCCCCCAACACCCAGATCGTCGAGGCGATCCACGCCGTGCTGGACGGCGAGCTGTGGCTGCCGGAGATCAACGGCGGCCCCGAGACCGACGCCCCCGACCCGGCCCAGCGCGCCGCCACGCTGACGCCGCAGCAGCTCCGCGTCCTGGCCGGAATTGCCGAGGGCAAGCTGAACAAGCAGATCGCCTATGAGATGAACGTCGCCGAGACGACGGTGAAGGCCCACGTCACGACGATCCTGCGCAAGCTGGGCGTGCTGACGAGGACGCAGGCCGCGGTGCTGGCGAGCCAACTGGCGCTGTCGTCCGCTCCCCCGCCGCCGGTGGAGTGAGTTTCTCCCTCTCCCCCGGGGCGGGAGAGGGAGAATTACCCCGCCATCCGCTGCCCCTCCGCCAGCAGCTGCCCCAGCAGCGCCCGTAGCGCGCCTGGACGCACCGGCTTGTAGAGCAGGCGGCAGCCCGCCGCTTCGATGTCCTCGCGCACGGCGGCGTCGCGGTCGGCGGTGACCACGGCGGCGGGGAGGTCGCTGCCCAGCGCGGCGCGCAGGGTTGCCAAGGCTTCCACTCCCGTCAGGCTGCGGTCGAGGTGGTAGTCGGTCAGTATCACGTCGGGCGTGCGTCCTTCCAGCTTCGCCAGGGCGAGGTCGGGGGCCGCCGCGGTGACGACGCGGCAGGACCAGCTCGACAGCAGATCCTCGGTGGCGCGGGCGATGGCGGGCTCGTTCTCCAGACACAGCACCAGGACGCCGCTCAGGTCGCGGCTGCGCGGGCGGACCACCACGGCGCGGGCGGCGACCGGCTCGTCGGTCAGCGGAACCAGAACGGAAAAGGCGCTGCCGCGCCCGACTCTGGAGCGCACCTGCACCGTATGGCCGAGGATTCCGGCCAGACGCTCGACGATGGCGAGGCCGAGGCCCAGACCCTTGCCGCGGTCGTCGGCATCGTTGTCGAGCTGCCGGAACTCCATGAAGATTTCAGGCACCTTGTGCTCGGGGATGCCGGGGCCGGTGTCCCACACCTCGATGGACAGGAAACTCCCGCGGCGGCGGCAGCCCAGCAGGATGCGGCCGGTGCGGGTATAGCGCACGGCATTCGCGAGGTAGTTCTGCAGGATGCGCCGCAGCAGCGTCGGGTCGCTGTGTACGATGGCCGAACACTCCACCACGCGCAGGGCCAGCCCGTGGCGGCTCGCCAGCACGGTGAACTCCTCGCCCAGCGGCTTCAGCAGTTCTTCGATGCGCATCGGCACCGGGTTCGGCTTCACCACGCCGCTGTCGATCTTGGACACGTCCAGCAGGTCGCCCAGGATCTGCTCCACCGAGCGCAAGGAGGTGTCGATCTGGCGGATGGCGCTGTCGCCGTTGCGCTCGGCCAGGGCGGACAGGAACAGGCGGGCGGCGTGCAGCGGCTGCAGCAGGTCGTGGCTGGCGGCGGCGAGGAAGCGGGTCTTGCCGCGGTTGGCGCGCTCGGCCTCCGCCTTCGCTTCGGACAGGGCATGGGTGCGCTCGGCGATGCGGCGCTCCAGCGTCTCGTTGGCTTCGCGGAGGGCGGCGGCGGCGCGGTAACGCTCGGTGACGTCGGTGTAGACGGCGACGAAGCCGCCCCCGCCGGGCTTCGGGCCCGGCATCGGGTTGGTGGCGATCTCCAGCACGGTGCCGTCGGGCCGCACCCGTTCGTAGACGTCCGGCTTGTTGCGGCGGCGCGGGTCGGAACGGCGCTCCAGCAGGGTCTCGATCTCGCCGTTGCGGCCATACTCGCCGCGCCGCGCGATCAGCCCGACGATCTCCTGCAGCGAGGTGCCGACCTGGACGAAGCCGTCGGGCAGGTCCAGCAGCACCAGGAACTGGTTGTTCCAGGTGGCGACGCGCCAATCCTCGTCGAACACGGCGATGCCCTGGGGCACATTCTCCACGGTGGCGCGCAGCAGCTCATGCTGCTTCAGGATGGCGCGCGACGCCTCGTCGATGATGGACCGCGCGTCGGTGCGCGACAGCCGGCGGTCGGACAGCAGGCCTGCCACCACCACGCGGGCCGAGGCGGAGCCGACCGCACCGGCGAGCAGCCGCTCGGTCAGCTGGATCGCCTCGCCATCGGTGCGGGTCAGCAGCGCGGTGCGCAGATCGCCGTCCTCCACCCCGGTGAAGCGGCAGAAGGCGGCGTCGGCGCGGGCCTGCCCGACATAGCGGACGGCAAGGTCGTGCAGGTCGGCCAGCGTGGCGCCGCGCGGTCCGTGCGGCTCGCCGTCGGCGGAGCGGCGCAGGCTGATGAAACGTGCGGCCTGCTGGCGCTCAAGCGTCGACGGCCGGGTCAGCAGCGAGACCAGCACGAACAGCAGGATGTTCGGCCCAAGGCTCCACAGCGCGGCGTTGGTCAGCGGATCGATGCCGGCGATGCCTGCCAGCGCCACCGGGCTGAGGCCGGTCAGGCCGAACGGCCCCTCGCGCAACGCGCTGGAGGCCAGCCATCCCGCATCGGCAAAGGATGGCAGCAGCATGGTGTAGGCCCAGCCGAGGAAGCCGGCGCAGATGCCGGCGAAGGCGCCGCTGCGGCTGGCGCGGCTCCAGATCAGGCCGCCGAGCAGGGCGGGGGCGAACTGTGCCACCGCGGTGAAGCTCATCATGCCGATGGTCGCCAGCGGAAAGGCCGGGCCGATCAGCCGATAGCAGCCGTAGGACAGCAGGACCAGCACGATCACCGCCGACCGGCGGATCAGCAGCAGGATCCCTGCCGGGTCGTCGCGCAGCCGCCGGTCGTCGGGGCGCAGAGCCATCAGCAGCGGCACGGCGACGTCGTTGCAGATCATGGTGCTGAGCGCCACCATCTCCACCAGGATCATGCTGGTGGCCGCCGACAGTCCGCCGATGAAGGCGGCCAGTGCCAGCCACGGCCAGCCCTGGCTCAAGGGGATGGAGACCATGAAGGTGTCGGCGTTGGTCGTGCCGTCCGGGAACAGCATCAGCCCGGCCAATGCCACCGGCAGCACGAACAGGTTGATGGCGACCAGATAGGCCGGGAACAGCTTGGCCGACGACCGCACGTCGCCGCCATGGGTGTTCTCCACCACGGCGACATGGAACTGGCGCGGCAGGCACAGGATCGCCAGCGCCGACAGGAGGCAGGCCACCCACCAGTCCGCGCCGATGCTGTCCAGCCGGATCAGGTCGAGGAAGCCGGGATGGTTCATCGCCGCTTCGAAGAAGGTGGCCGGGTCGCCGAAGACCGAATAGGCGATGGCGCCGCCCACCGCCAGCGCCGCCGCCAGCTTCACCACCGATTCCGCGGCGATGGCCATCATCAGGCCGCGGTGGTGTTCGTTGGCCGACACGCTGCGCACGCCGAACAGGATGGCGAAGGCCGCCATCAGCAATGCCGCCATCAGCGCGGTGCCGCCCGGCATCTGGTTCAGGTCGCTCCCCAGCGACGCCCCGGCCAGAATCTCGAAACTGACGCTGATCGCCTTCAACTGCAGGGCGATGTAGGGCAGCAGCCCGATCACCGCCGCGACGGTGACGAGCGCTGCCAGGCTGCGGCTCTTGCCGTAGCGGGCCGACAGGAAGTCGGAGATGGAGACGACGTTCTCCGACTTCGCCACCCGCACGATGCGGGCCAGAACCGGCCAGCCCAGTCCGATCATCAGGATCGGCCCGATATAGATCGGCAGGAAGTAGAAGCCGCCGGTGGCCGCCCGCCCAACCGCGCCGTAGAAGGTCCAGGAGGTGCAGTAGACCCCGAAACTCAGCGCGTAGAGCCAGGGCGTGCGCCGCTCGGCGCCCTGGTCGCCGGTCCGGTCGCCGTACCAGGCGATGGCGAACAGCGACAGCAGATAGGCCATCGATGCGGCCAGGATGAACCAGCTTTCCATGGGGCTTTTCGCATCCCGCTTTTGACGTTCTCTCCCTGCGGGCGGCAGCCTAGCACAGAGTGCGTTCCGGCGCCGCGCCTCCGTTCGTCCCCCACCTTCGGCTGTGCGCAAAAGAGTGCCGCCGCCAGCGGAGGGGGCAAAGGGGGGCCGTCCGACAACATGCCCGGAGAAACCGGGACGGATTCGGCCTCTCCTTGTTCTACCTGCCGGGCTTTGAGGCCTTTGGTCGAACATGCAAGGTTAAGGAGAGTCCGAATGGTATCGGTCAGCGCCGGTTCCCAGACCAGCATCAACACCGACGATCTCGGGGTTACGGGCATCCGGGGCGGTACGGTTGCCGTGGCCACACCCAACCAGCTCGTCATCGGTTATGCCGACGGCCGCTCCACCGATTTCCGTGGCAATTTCACTTATGACGCCACCGGCCAGACCCTGACCGGAGGCACCATCGCCAGCGTCACCAACTCCACGAACGGCATTCCCGGCCTGTCGGTGTCGCAGTTGAACCTGCCGGTCGCGACGGCGCTGGGCTGGGAGGCCGCCGGCACCGATCCCGAGGCGATCCGCGACGCGCTGCTGAGCGGCAACGACAGCCTCACCGGGTCGAACTTCAACGACACGATCCGCGGCTATGCCGGCGACGACACCATCAACGGCGGCATGGGCGACGATCTTCTGGACGGCGGCAGCGGCGTGAACATCATCGACGGCAGCGACGGGATCGACACCGTGGCCCGCAGTTCCTCGCTGGCCGGCAGCGGCGCCGTCAAGCACAACGGCGAGATCTACGTGCTCGACGCCAACGGCCACGACCGGCTGACCAACGTCGAGTTCATCCAGTACACCGACCAGACGGTGGCCAGCGCGTCGGCTCCGGTGTTCGATGCCCTGTCCTATCTCGCGGCCAACTCCGACCTCGCCGCCGCCTACGGCACCAACAGCGAGGTCGCTTTCGACCATTACAAGTCCTTCGGCTGGAGCGAAGGGCGCGCCCTGACCTTCAACGCCGCCGGCTATCTGGCCAACAACCCGGACCTTGCCGTGGCGTTCGGCACCGACACGGCGGAGGCGACCCGCCACTACATCGAGTTCGGCCGCGAGGAGAACCGCCAGATCGATTTCGATGCCACAGGCTATCTGGCTGCCAACCCGGACCTGATCGGGGCCTTCGGCAACGATCCGACGGCGGCGGCGCTGCATTACGCCACCCACGGCCGGAACGAGGGGCGCAACCTGGATTTCGACGCTTCCGCCTATCTGGCGCGCTATCCGGACCTGCAGGCGGCCTTCGGCAACGATCTGCAGGCGGCGACCACCCATTACATCACCAATGGCTATGAGGAGGGCCGCAGCACCGCTCCGCTCGGCACCGGCACCGGCACCGCCTTTGCCGCGGCCGATCCCTCGCAGCGTCAGGCGACGCTGTCGATCGCCTGACGGGTCCGCCGGCTTCGGCGATGGTCGGAACGGCAAACGGGCGGAGGGTCTTCCCCTCCGCCCGTTTCCTTTTGCCGAACCTCCTTATGGCCCGCTCAGGCGGAACCCTCCGTCGGTCCCGCTGGCCTCAATCATGCTGGTAGATGTCCACGTCCTTGGTTTCGCGGACGAACAGCAGGCCGATCACCAGGGTCGCGGCGGCGATGATGATCGGGTACCAGAGGCCCGAATAGATGTCGCCGGTCGCCGCCACGATGGCGAAGGAGGTGGTCGGCAGGAAGCCGCCGAACCATCCGTTGCCGATGTGGTAGGGCAGGGACATCGAGGTGTAGCGGATGCGGGTCGGGAACATCTCCACCAGCATCGCGGCGATCGGGCCGTAGACCATCGTCACGTAGATGACGAGGATGGTCAGCAGACCGATGACCATCACCGTGTCGATGCGGGCCGGATCGGCCTTCGGCGGATAGTTGGCGGTCTTCAGCGCGTCGCCCAGACCCTTGTCGAAGGCGGCGCCGGCGGCCTTGGTGTCGGTCGGCGCATGCGAGGCGGTCGGGCCGTGGCTGAGCGACACGGTGGTGCTGGCCTGCGGGGTCGCGGTGTAGCTCGGGATGACCGTGCTGCCGACCTTGATCGACGCGACGGTGCCGGCCGGGGCAGCTTCGTTGGTGTAGGGGATGCCGCGCCGGACCAGCGCGCTCTTGGCAATGTCGCAGGAGCTGGTGAACTGGCTGGTGCCGACCGGGTTGAACTGGAACGAGCACTCGTTGGGATCGGCGACCACGACCACCGGCGAGGTGGCGATGGCCTCCTCCAGCGCCGGATTGGCGTAGTGGGTGATGGCCTTGAACAGCGGGAAGTAGGTCAGGCAGGCCAGCAGCAGGCCTGCCATGATGATCGGCTTGCGGCCGATCTTGTCCGCCAGCGTGCCGAAGATCACGAAGAAGGGCGTGCCGATCAGCAGAGCCGCCGCGATCATCAGGTTGGCCGCCTGGGCATCGACCTTCAGCGTCTGGGTCAGGAAGAACAGGGCGTAGAACTGGCCCGTGTACCACACCACCGCCTGGCCGGCGACGAGACCGAACAGGGCGAGCAGCACGATCTTCAGGTTCTTCCACTCACCGAAGGACTCGGTCAGCGGTGCCTTGGAGTGCTTGCCCTCCTCCTTCATCTTCTTGAAGGCGGGCGATTCGTTCAGCATCAGCCGGATCCAGACCGAGATGCCCAGCAGCACGATGGAGATCAGGAACGGGATGCGCCAGCCCCAGGCATTGAAATCCTCCGGCGACATCGACACACGGCAGCCCAGGATGACCAGCAGCGACAGGAACAGGCCGAGAGTCGCGGTGGTCTGGATCCAGGAGGTGTAGTTGCCGCGGCGGCCATGCGGGGCATGTTCGGCGACATAGGTCGCCGCACCGCCGTATTCGCCGCCCAGCGCCAGGCCCTGCAGCAGGCGCAGGCCGATCAGGATGATGGGGGCGGCGATGCCGATGGAGGCATAGTTGGGCAGGATGCCGACGATGAAGGTCGACACGCCCATGATCAGGATGGTGACCAGGAAGGTGTATTTGCGGCCGATCATATCGCCGAGACGGCCGAAGACCAGGGCGCCGAAGGGCCGGACGGCAAAGCCGGCGGCAAAGGCCATCAGCGCGAAGATGAAGCCCGCGGTCGGGTTGACCCCGGAAAAGAATTGCGCGGCGATGACCGCGCTGAGTGAACCATAGAGATAAAAGTCGTACCACTCGAAAACGGTCCCGAGCGAGGACGCGAAGATCACCTTCTTCTCCTCGCCCGTCATCGGTCGGACGGCATCGCCCGACGAAGCCGCATAGGCCATGGTCTTCACCCTCCCAAGTGAATAGTCGCGCATATCGGTTGGTTTTTAGCCCGCGGTGCATTCCGGTCATTTGAACTGATGACCGAGCCCACCCCTTGGTTTTCTGGCCGATAGTGTGCTCACCAAACTATCCGCGTCACCCCCGACCATGGTCGGGGGTACTGGGCGGCGCGGTATTGGGCTACAGTGATCTTTTGGGTAGGCGATCTGCGGCTGCCGTGAGGCGTCGCCCGCTCAAGCGAAGCTGTGTCCCAGTCCGCGCCTCTCGAGCGGGAAGCCGGCGGTTTCGCATGTCTTGCGGATCTCCCGCACGGCGGTGGAGATTTCGCTGCTGAGGCTCATCCTCGCGGGCGTCCTCAGGATTTGATGAAGCATCTCCTGATGCACAGCCTTGAAGGTCGGCTCGGCCGAAGACCCCAGCAGGTGGAGGCGGTACATGTCGTCGAAGATGCCGGCATCGATTGTCATGTCGCCTGGGGCCTGCTTCACCGGGGAGTGACTTGGCTACTGGAATACGGGGGCGTAGAGCAGACCGCCCTGGGTCCAGGGCCGGTTCGGTCCGCGTTCCAACTTGAAGGGGGAGCGGGAGCCGAGATTGCGTTCGAAGATCTCGCCGTAATTCCCGACCTGTACCACCACCTGATAGGCCCAGTCCGGGCGCAGCCCGGCCTTGGCCGCGACTTCCGGGAGGCCGGACAGAAGGCGCCGCATCTCACTGCTGCCGGTGATCCTCTGGAAACTGGCGTTGGCGCCGGTCACGCCGGCATCCTCGGCCAGGAACAGCGCATAGACGGTCCAGCGCACCGCCGCCATCCACATCCGGTCCGCGTTCGGAGTCAGCGGCGCCAGCGGTTCGCGTGACGGAAGGGGGGCGTCGGCGATCTCCAACGACTCCTTCGCCGTCTCCAGCATGGACAGCGCGGTGGTCAGCAGGGCCCGGTCGGCGCTGAGCGCCGCGCAGTCGCGGCTGAGGAACGCCTCCAGTGCGTCGGGCCAGCCGGGAAAACTGCGCAGCTTCCAGGGGCGCTTGCCCGCGGCGGCGAGCGCCTCCAGTTCCGCCTGCGTGGTGGTTCCGGTAGGAACGCAGACCGTCAGTTCCCCGCCCTCCAGGGCGGACCGTCCGTCCGGCAGGCGCCACGCGGCGATCCCCTGCACGTCGTGGAAGACCGGCGGGCCGAAATCGACGGCGTAGGTCGCGTCGCGGGTCAGTGTCCAGGAGGTCTGGGCGAAGGAGACATCGACCTCGCCGGCTGCGACGGCGTCGAATTCCTGCGGCTTGGACAGGCGGCGGATCTCCACGGCATCGGCCTTGCCCAGGACGGCGGCGGCCAGCGCCCGGCACAGATCGACCATGAAGCCGACGGGCCGCCCGCTGTCGTCGTTGGCGGCGAAGCCGGGATTGAAGGACACGCCGCAGCGAACCACCCCCCGCCGCTCGATCTCCGCCAGGACCGGGCGGTCGCCGTTCGGCACGGGCTGCGCGTTCGGCTGCGCCACGGCGGTTCCGCCGACCGCCGGAATGAGCGCCAGAATCAGTCCCAGCGCGGCGGCAACAGGCTTCGGCCCCATCCTTCTCCCCTTATCCTACGGCGCCGCTATGATACGCTGCCCACGGCACCGCGCAAACGATTGGGGGTGTCGGGGCTGGGCGTCTGGATGGGGCGGGCGGAGTTGGGAATGACGGGCGGCAGCAAGTCGGATGCCGGCAGGTCCGAAGCCGGGAAGGCGGGCGTGGTGAGGGTCGGCGTCGGCGCGCGTCTGTTCGGTGCGCTGGCCTTCAACGGTCTGGTCGCCTTCCTGATCGGGCTTGGCGCCTACATCGCCTTCGACGGCCTGCATGCCGGCATCACCAAGGTGACGTCGGAACAGTTTCCCGCCGTCGTCGCTTCCGCCAAGCTGGAGCGCCAGCATCAGCGGATCATGCGGACCCTGGAACAACTGGCATTGTCGGACGACAATTTCGGTCGTGAAACGATCAAGCAGGGGCTCGCCGACCAGTTGGACGGCTATGACCGGCTGCTGGCGGAGATGGACTCGTCCGACGCCCCCCAGGCAAGACGGATTGCCGGGCTGAAGCAGCAGCGCGACGAGATCCTGCGGCTGCGGGATGCCATCGACCGCGGCGTGACCGCCCGCGTCGCCGCCCGCCGTGCCTTGGCCGACCGGACCCGCGACGTGCGGCGGATGGCCGACGCCCTGGCGGAGCCGGAACTGCGCGGAGTCGAGGATGTGGGCGTGCAGCGCTGGCTGGCGATGGCCGAGCGCCTGTTGTTCCTGATCGCCTCGGTCCATCAGGCCGAGAACAGTTTCGCCCTGGCCCGGCTGGCCGACGGCGCCGCGGTGCAGTTGGAGAGCCTTGCCTCGTCCGTGCCGCAAGGCCTCGCGGACGGCGTATCGGACCGGCTGACCCGCCTTGCCGAGGGCATGCGCGCGGTGGTGGAGGGCGACCGTTCCGTCTTCCGCCAGCGGCAGGCGGAATTGCAGGCGTCGGAGGCGCTGAACGGGCTGGTCGACCGCGCCAATCAGGTGTCGCTGGTCAACACCGGTCTGAACACCGGCATCTTCGTCGAGCAGACCAAGGCGGCGGAGGAAAGCCGCCAGCAGGTGATCGAGGTGTCCACCACCTACACCCGCCTGTTCTTCGCCTCGGTCGGGGTGGTGGTGCTGGGGATGGTGCTGTCGGTGCTGTATGTCCGGCGCAAGGTGCTGGCCCGGCTGTGGGCGGTCAGCGAGGCGATCCGCGACCGCACCGGGGGCGGCAGGGCGGAGGTGCCGGCGACCGGTGCCGACGAGATCGGCGAGCTTGCCCGGGCCCTGCGATTCTACATCCAGGAGACCGAGGACAAGAGCGAGGCGCTGCGCCGCAACGAACAGTGGCTGCGCACGGTGCTGGAGGCGGCGCCGGTCCCGCTGGTGATCTCCGGCCGCGCCGACGGCCAGATCCGCTTCGTCAACCGCCGCGCCGCCGACCTGTTCGAGGTCGCCGATGCCGGCGAACTGCTGGGCCGGCCGGCCGCCACCGTCTGGTATGTCCCGGCGGTGCGCGAGGAGTTCGTCCGCGACGTCTTCGCCAGCGGACTGGCGCTCGACGTCGAAACGGAGCTGGTGACCCGCACCGGTCGCCGGCTGTGGGGCCTGCTGTCCGGCATCGCCTTCGAATTCCAGGGGGAGGAGGTGCTGCTGAGTTCGGTCGTCGACATCACCCGCCGCCGCGAGGCGGAGGAGTTGCTGCGCCGGACGCAGGCCTTCCTGGATGCCGTGATCGACAATGTGCCGAGCGTGCTCTACGTGCTGGACGGCGATACCGGGCGGGTCGTGCTGTGGAACCGGGCGGCCGAGGATTGCTTCGGCACCCGCCGCGCCGACATCGAGGACCGCACCCTGGCCGAGGTGCTGGGGCCGGAGACCGGTCGGGCGCTGGCCGGCGGCGATCCCGGAGCCATGCGGTCGCTGGGGATGGAGGAGCTGGTGCTGGCCCGCAACGGCGAGACCGCGGTCTTCGCCCTGCAGCGCCATCCCTTCGAATGGTCGGGCGACGGCCGCTGCCGCATCATCTGCGTCGCCAACGACATCACCGCCTCGCGCCGGGCGCGGGAGGAACTGCGGCAGGCCAAGGAGCGGGCGGAGCGGGCCGACGCCGCCAAGACCGAGTTCCTCGCCACAGTCAGCCACGAGATGCGCACCCCGCTGAACGGCATCCTCGGCCTGTGCCGGCTTCTGCTGACCGGGCAACTGCATGCGGGCGAGCGGCGCTATGCCATGTCGATCATGCGCTGCGGCCATGGGCTGCTCGATCAGGTCAACGACATCCTCGATCTGCGCAAGATCGAGGACGGCAAGCTCGACCTCGATCCCGCCCCCTGCGCCCTGCTGCCAGTGCTGGAAGAGGTCGTTGCGACTGTGGAAGGACTGGCGAACGAGAAGGGGATCGACCTCGATCTCGACATCGCGCCGGACGTGCCGGAGCTGGTGGTGGTGGATCGCCAGCGGCTGCGCCAGATCCTGGTGAACCTCGTCGGTAACGCGGTGAAGTTCACCGAACGCGGCGGGGTCGATCTGCGCGTCGATATCGAACCGGCTCCGGAACGTTCCGGTGAAGGAGACACCGGCGAAATGCTGCGTCTGGCGGTACGGGACACCGGCATCGGCGTGCCGCCGGAACGCCGCGCCGCCATCTTCGAGAAGTTGGAACAGGCCGATCCCACCATCGCCCGGCGCTTCGGCGGCAGCGGACTGGGGCTCGCCATCGTGCGCCACCTGCTGGACGCCATGCAGGGCAGCATCCGGGTCGACAGCGCGGTTGGACTGGGCAGCGTCTTCACCGTCACCATCCCCCTGCAGCGGGTGGAGGAAACCGCCTTGCCGGCACGGCGGCCCGGCCGGCTCCTGCCGATCAGCCGGGTGCGGTCGCTGGCCCTGCTGCTGGTGGAGGACGACGCGATCAACCGCGAGGTGGCGCTGGGCCTGTTGTCCGATGCCGGCCACCGCATCACCGTCGCCGAAACGGGGGAGAAGGCGCTGGAACTGGCGGCGCGGCGAAGCTTCGACGCCGTGCTGCTGGACATCCGCCTGCCCGACATCGACGGGCCGGAGGTGGCGCGCCGCATCCGGGCCTTGCCGGATGCCGACCGGGCGGTTGTGCCGATCGTCGCGGTGACCGCCAACGTCTTCGCCGCCGACCGCGCCAGCTATCTCACCGCCGGCATCGACGCGGTGATCGAAAAGCCGATCTTCCCGGAGCGGTTGATGCACCTGCTGTCCAACGCCGTCGCCTCGCGCGGGGATGGCGCGGGCGATGGCGAGGACATGGCGGGCGACGAGGCCGTCGTTCCGATGCCCGCCCGCCCGCCGGTGGTGGTGGAGGAGGACGTGAGCGACGAGATCCTGGAACGCTATATCCGGTCCCTCGGTCCGGCGCGCTTCACCACCATCCGCGGATTGCTGCTGGACTCCGCGCAGGAGGGGTTGCCCCGCCTGACCGCCGCCGATACGCCCGACGACGAGATCGAGGACATCGCCCATCGGCTGGCCGGCGCCGCCAGCCATTTCGGCCTGACCCGCTTCGTCGGCCTGATGCGCGCGGTCGAGGACGGCATGCGCGAAGGCCGCCGCGTCGAGGCCCAGGAGCATGCCGCGACGGCGGAGTCGGTGTTCAGCCGCGGGCTTGCTGCGATGGACGCCGTGCAGGGGATGCTGCAGGGGGCCTAGGTCGGCCAGCCGGGACCTACACGATCGACAGCATCGCCGCCGCCGGTGAGTCCAGCGCATCGGCCAGCGCGCGCAGGCCGCGCGCGGCATCGTCGCGGTTGCGCGGCATGCACAGCCCCACGCGCACCGCATGTGGGGCACTGGCCCGACCCACGGCGAAGGCGTCGGCGCCGGTGACGATCACGCCGCGGCGCCGCGCCTCGCCGATGAAATCCTCGCGCCGCCAAGGCTCCGGCAGGACGAGCCACAGATGCTGTGCCGCCGAACTGCCGTAGACGGTCCCGGCCGGCAGGATGAAGCGGGCAAGCCGCTGGCGGGCCAGATCCTCTTCCCGCTGGGTCGCGACGATGCGGTCGGCGGTGCCGTCCTGGATCCAGCGCGTCACCACCTCCGCCGGCAGGGCGGGGGCGGAATATTGCAGGGCGCGGATGGCCGTCTCGACGCGGGAGCGCAGTTCCGCCGGCGCGACGACGAAGCCCAGCCGCAGCCCGGCGGCAAGGCTCTTGGACACGCTCGACACATACAGGGTGATGTCGGGGGCGATGGTCTGGATCGGCCGGGCGTCCGGCACCATGAAGCCGAACACATCGTCCTCGATCAGGATCACGCCATAGCGGCGGGCGATCTCGGCGATCTCGCGGCGGCGGGCGGCGGGCATCACTACCGCCGTCGGATTCTGCAGGGTCGGCACCAGATAGACCGCCTTGGGTCCCAGCCGGCGGCAGGCGCTGTCGAAGGCGTCGGGCACCAGCCCATGCTCGTCGATGGCCACCCCTTCCAGGTGATAGCCCTGGGTGGCCGCCAGCGCCTTGGTGCCGATGTTGGTCAGCCGCTCCGCCAGGATGACGTCGCCGGGGCGGGCGACGGCGGCCAGCGCCACCGCCAGCGCGTTCTGCGCGCCTGTGGTCAGCAGCACCGAGTCGGCCGTCGCCTGCACCCGGTGCTGGCGCTCCAGCCAGGCGGCGGCGGCGGTGCGGTGGTCGGGCAGCCCGGCATGCGGGCCGTAGCCGATCAGCGCCGCCGCGCGGCCGGAGGTGCCGATGGCGACCAGCGTCTGCCCGAAGGCCTGCACCGCGACGGCATGTTCGGGGTGGACCGTCGTCATGTTGACGATGGCAGCGCCGGTTCCCGTCTCCCCGGCGGACGTTTCGCCGGCAGGCGGCCAGCCGAGCGGCAGAGGTGTCGCCGGCGGGCGCTGGCCCTGCACGAAGGTTCCGCGCCCGACCTCGCCGCCGATCAGGCCGCGCTTTTCCGCCTCCGTATAGGCGCGCGTCACCGTGCCCACAGTGACGCCGAGGCGGAAGGCGAGGTCGCGGTGGGTGGGCAGGCGGGTGCCGATCGGCAGCGCGCCCTCCGCAATGTCGTCGGCCAGGGCGTCGGCGATGACGCGGTAGAGCGGGCCGGCGCGGCCCTCCAGGTTCGGGGTCCAATTTGTCATGGGTACAAATGTGGCATTGTCCCCTCCATCTGGCAAGTTCCGTGCGATTGTCCTCATTTGTAAACTCTGGACGGGCCGTACAATCGGCAGATGCCGCTTGGAACGGTCCGTGTGCTCCATCTTGTATCCGGTTGGCGGAACCGATAGCTTTGGTATGAGGGGCCGGCAGACAATCCGCGGGCCATCGGACTCCGTCACGGGGGACAATGAACACCATCGCGGTGGTCGACGACGATCCCATCACCCGCGAGACCCTGAAGGCCTATCTGGAAGGCGAGGGGTATCGGGTGATGCTGGCGCGCGACGGCGATCAGCTGTCGGCACTGCTGGCGCGCGGGCGGATCGACCTGCTGCTGCTGGACATCCGGCTTCCCGGCAAGGACGGGCTGGCCGTGACGCGGGAGCTGCGGGCCGCTTCCAACATCGGCATCATCCTGATCACCGGCCGCTCCGACCGGATGGACCGGCTGATCGGGCTGGAACTGGGTGCCGACGACTACATCACAAAGCCGTTCGAGCCGCGCGAGATCCTGGCCCGCACCCGCAGCCTCCTGCGCCGCATCGCCAAGCCGATCCGGCCGGCCGGCGGACGGGTGAAGCGGTTCGACGGGTGGGAACTGCATCTGGACAAGCGCCGCCTGCGCGACCCCGGCGGCGAGGATGCGCGGCTGACCTCCGCCGAATTCGAACTGCTGGCCGCCTTCGTCGAGAATCCGGGGCGGGTGCTGAGCCGCGACGATCTGCTGGACCTGACGCTGCGGGGCGATTCCGTGCCCTACGACCGCTCCATCGACCGTCTGGTCCGCCGCCTGCGCCGGGTGGTGGAGCCCGATCCGGCCGAACCGACCCGTATCGTCACCGTGCACGGAATGGGGTACATGTTCCAGGCCGCAGTGGACTGATCGCGTCCATTTGCGCTCAAGTCAGGATTGCGCGGGCGAGGTCCGGCGCTGCGGGCGGGCGGCGGCGGCTTCCTCCTCCGGCTTGCCGGGCTTGCGGAAGGTGCTGAGTTCCGAAATGCGGTTGACCGTCAGCCCGTTCAGGCGGCAGCCGGCGACCTCGAGAATCTCGAAGCCGGCCTTGCGGGGGTAACGGGCGGACACCCGATCGCGCGCGTCACGTTCGCCGTCGGCGATCAGCAGGAAGCGGCGGATGCCGGTCCAGCCGCGATAGCCGTGCTGGTCGGCGAAGCTGACCGCCGCCGGCTGAAAGCGCACCGCGACCTCCCAGAAGCGGCCGGGGCGCGGCTCGTTGCGGTCGAACACGAAGTAGCGCTGCATGGCAGCACCCTTCTTCTGGTCCAGCTCCAGTATGGCGGCCTGCATGTCGATTTCGGCCTTCTGGACGCGCTTCTCCATCTCCGCGTGGTGGTGGGCAAGCTGTGCGTAGTCGGAGGCGACGTCCGCGACCTCCTTGGTCACGTCGTCCACCTTCTCCTTCAGCTTGGACATGGCGACCCGCGTCAGGGTCAGCTGGCGGCGCCAGTAGCGGTTGGACAGGACGGTCAGCACCATCAGGCCAAGCGCAAAATACAGCATCATGCCGGTCATCGGCCCGTTCCCATCATGCGGCCCCCATCATGCTGCGGTCGCCTCAGCCTCGGGATCGGGAGCGAGGGCCAGCGGGACCACCGGCGAACTGATCAGGCCGTTGCGCTGGGAAAAGCTGGTCCGCACCGTGCCGTGCGCCTGTTCGGCCGACGGGGCGGTGATGTGCGCGACGTTGCGGTACTCCCAGATCTGGCGCGAGAAGACGATATCCTTGCGGTCCAGCTCATTGAAATTGGGGCCGACCGCCAGCTGTGCCCAATAGACATCGCCGTCGGACTCCAGGTCGCCCAACTCGTGCACCAGCTCGATCTTGGAGAATTCAAGCGCCCGCAACTCCGTCAGCGCCTTCTGGCGCCGGCCGTTGAATTCGGTCAGGCGCGCTTGCAGGGTGGTCAGGTCGACGCGCTTGCGCTCCGTCTTCTGGCGCCATTCGGCCAGCGCGGCGCGCTTCTTGTCGTACTGTCTCTGATTCATCGCCTCGCGCGTCTTTTCGGCGCTGACGCGGCCGACATCGACCACGATCGACAGGCCAAGCGCGGCGGCGCTGGCGATCAGAAGCAGCATCCCCAGGAACTCGGCCGAAATGACCATTCGCCCTCCGCCAGCCGCACCGAATGCCTGCGCCGCTTCGACGACGCATGGTGCCATGGACTGCGGAGGGTCGCGATGCCCTCGCGACAACCCGCCGCACGGGGCGGATCATACCATCGCGCTCCGTCCCAAGGTTGCCATTTTTAGCTCAATTAGGGGTAAAACCAACTTTTTGGGGAGGATTTATGACCGGGCGCCGATCAGGCAAAGGAATCCGGCGCCCGGTCATAGTTCTGCGGGTCAGCCGGACTTTTCCGAGGGCAGGAAAGTCATGGCGACGCCGTTCATGCAATAGCGCTTCCCTGTCGGCTGCGGCCCGTCATCGAAGACATGACCGAGATGGCCTTTGCAGTTGGCGCAATGAACCTCGGTCCGCGGATAGGCCAGCTTATAGTCGGTGGAGGTCTCCACCGCGCCAGGAATAGGCTGCCAGAAGCTGGGCCAGCCGGACCCGCTCTCGTATTTGGTGTCGCTGGCATAGAGGGGCTGACCGCAGCCGGCGCAGCGGTAGACGCCCTGGCGCTTCTCGTCGTTGAGAGGGCTGGTGCCGGGATATTCGGTTGCGTGTTCGCGCAGAACCTTGAACTGGTTGGGCGACAAATCCCTCTTCCAGTCCTGTTCGCTCTTGGCCGTGTTGGTCTCGTCCGATTCGGGCATGCCGCCGGTCTCCGCTGGTGGTGGTCGGTGTTCCAGACCCACTATATTGGTCGGACTGGCCGCCGGCCCAAGCGGGTGGGGATGGGGATCACGCGGCTGTGATGGCGGCGGTCCTATATCCGACAGCATCGGCGGAACCGGCCGGACAGAATCTGAGGCTGCAACAAAAGAATCATGCCGGTCTGGCGAAGGTTCGAAGGGACATGCCTTCCGAAATTGAATCGGTTTCGGTAACATCGCGGTTGCCAACAGTCCCTGACAGCGTGTCCGGGACGGCAATGCCGGGGCATCGAAGCGCCGCATGACAGATGAACGCTACCTTCGGGCGGTTCGCGACGCGCTGGTGCGGCACCAGCAATGGCTGCTGCGCGATCCGGTCGGACGGGGGCGCCGCGCAAACCTCAGCTTTTACGATCTGGCCGGGTTGGGCCTCAACCGCGTCAACCTGTCGGGCGCCAAGCTGACGGGCGCCAGCCTGGCGCGGGCGCGGATGGTCGGCACCGTGCTGTCGAAGGCCGATCTCTACGGCGCCGACCTGTCGAAGGCCGACCTGACCGGTGCGCAGCTGCAGGGCGCCGATCTGCGCGGGGCCAGGGTCGACGGTGCGAAGCTGCAGAACGCCAACCTGCAGGGCGCCGACCTGCGCCGCGGCATGGTGCTGGATGCCGGCGAGTTCCGTGCCGCCGGGAACAGCGATGGCACCACGACCTTCGTCGGCTGCAGCCTGACCCAGGCGGTCCTGACCGATTGCCGGATGGCGCAGTGCGATTTCAGCGGCAGCGACCTGTCCGGCGCCGATCTCAACGGAAGCGACCTCAGCGGCGCCATCCTGATCGGGGCGGACCTGACGGGTGCGACCATGCGCAAGGCGACGCTTGACGGCGTGCTGATGTGCGGCGCCCGCCTGCACGACGAGCTGCGGGTGGCGCTGGAGCGTCACGGCGTCGATGTGGACGGTACCGGCCTGACCACAACCGCGGCGCGGATGACCGACCTGATCGCCGACCATCAGATTTGGGTGGAGAAGCTTGGGAAGGGCGGGGAGCGCATTCAACTGCAGCGCGTCGACCTGCGCGGCTACAATTTCGCCAACCAGTTGCTCTGCGGGGCGGTGATGCGCTTCTGCGGGCTGCGCGGGGCGGATTTCTCCGGCGCAAAGCTGATGATGGCGGACCTTTCCTACAGCGATCTGCGCGATGCCGATTTCACCAGCGCCGACCTGTCCGGCTGCAACCTGGAAGGTGCCAATCTGGCCGGCGCCAAGCTGTGGCGGGCCAAGTTCCGCAAAGTCGATCTCAGCGGTGACGGCAGCCGCCTGTGGCCGACCAGCTTCGCCAAGGCGCGGCTGACCGGTGCCGACCTGCGCGACGCCAGTCTTGCCGGGGTGGTGTTGCGCGGTACAGACCTGACCGCGATCAAGACCAGTTTCGCAACGCTGAAGGGCGCCGACCTGTCCGCCGCCCTTGGGTGGCAGCCTTTCGAGGCGCCGGCCTGACGCTGTCCCTGATTTCAGATCGACTGCCGGTTCAGCTGCCGTCCGCCACGGGAATGCGGCCGGCGACGATGGCGCGGCGGGCGGCCTCCGCCGCGTCCAGCATGGCGGGGGTCAGAAGCTCGCGGTTGTTTTCGTCCATCGCGTAATCGACGGCACCCTCCGCCAGTCCCAGCGCCACTGTGCCGGCGCTCCACCGCCCCTGGAGCGCGGCCTGGAAGCTCGAGTCCACCGCCAGATCCACCCGCTTCAGCATGGAGGTGAGGATGGAGCCGGGATAGAGATAGTTCTGGTTGCTGTCGACGCCGATGGCCAGCCGGCGCGCCTCGCTCGCCGCGGCGAAGATGCCGAAATTCGACACGCCCGCCCCTGCGAAGACCACGTCGGCTCCGCGCTGGAACTGGCTGCGCGCCACTTCCGCTCCGGTTGTGGGGTCGTTGAAGGCGGCGGGCGTGGTGCCGACGAAGTTCACCAACACCCGGATGTCGCCGCGGGCATGGCGCGCACCCTGTTCGAAGCCGGCGATGAATTTGCGGATCAGCGGGATGTCCAGCGCGCCCACGAAGCCGACGGTCCCGGTCTTCGACGCCAGCGCCGCCAGCACGCCGACCAGGAAGGCGCCTTCCTGCTCCTTGAAGGTGACGCAGCGGATGTTCGGTGCCTCCGCCACCGCATCGACCAGGGTGAAGCGCACCGCCGGGTGCGCCGGGGCCAGCCGGCCCAGCGGCGTCGCATAATAGAAGCCGATGGCGACCAGATCGGTCACACCGCGCCGCAACAGCGATGCCAGCCCCTGGTCGAACTGCGCCGGATTGGACGGCAGATATTCGACCACCGGAATGCCGCTGGCCGCCCTGAACCGCTCTGCCCCGGCGAATGCGCCTTCGTTGAAACTCTTGTCGAATTTCTGGCCTGCCGCATAGATCAGCCCCGGCCGGATGTCCGCCGCCCGCGGGTGCCGCGGCAGCAGGACCAGGGCGGCCCCGGCGGCGACGCAGGACAGGACCGACCGGCGGTTGGGGTGCGGCATGACGCTGCCTCCGGCTGGGTGGAAAACCCGGTATGCGGACTCAATCTTAGACACGGGCCCGCCTCTGGAACCAGAATTTTGTTGCTGCGCAAACCAGCCCCCGAGGGCGGGGCCGCGGGACCGGGCGGCAAACCGGCGAGAGCCCGGATTGTCGCGGTTTCGCCCTATCGCACAGCGGTCAAGGCAGCCATGAAAAGACGGGACTTTGCGCAGAGCGGGTGACGGATCAGCTTAAAGGCTGCGGACTCCGTCCGGCCGATCCCCCATCCCTTCTCATTCGGGTTTTCTGATGCTCGCGCGCCTTGCCGCCGTCCGCTCCCTTTTGCCCGCCGAAAGCCCCTTCTTCATTGCGGCGCTCGGCGTGCTGATGTCGTTCGGTCCGATGGGCACCGACATGTATCTGCCTGGAATGCCGGAGATCGGGCGCGACCTGCATGCGCCGCAGGATCAGGTGCAATGGACGTTGTCGGCCTTCTTCCTGGGCTTCGGCGTCGGGCAGCTGCTGTGGGGGGCGCTGAGCGACCGGTTCGGCCGGCGGATCCCGGTGGCGACCGGCATCCTGCTCTATGCCGTGGGCTGCGTCGGCTGTTCGCTGACCACCGATGTCGGCCATCTGGCGGCCTGGCGGTTCGTGCAGGCGGTGGGGGCGTGCGCCGGGCCGGTGCTGGTCCGCGCCATGATCCGCGACGTGTTCGAGCGCGACCGCGCCGCCAGCGTGCTGTCGATGATGATGCTGGTGATGGGCGCCGCCCCGATCATCGCCCCGCTGATCGGCGGCCAGATCCTGATCTGGGCGAACTGGCGCTGGATCTTCTGGGCGCAGGCGGCCTTCGGACTCATCGCCATGCTGGCGCTCGCCACCCTGCCGGAAACCCATCCCGAGACGCGGCGCACCAGCCTGCGCCCGATGGCGCTGGCGGAGTCCTACCGCAAGCTGCTGACCAACCGCCGCTATCTCGGCTATGCGGTGGGATCGTCCTTCATCTATGCGGGGATGTTCGCCTTCATCTCCGGTTCACCCTTCGTCTATATCGAGCTGTTCGGGGTGCGGCCGGAGAATTACGGATTCCTGTTCGGGCTGAACATCGTCGGCATGATCATCGTCAACACGCTGAACAGCCGGGCGGTCATGCGCTTCGGGTCCGACGTGATGCTGCGGATCGGCATCTGGCTGTCGGCGGCAAGCGGCATCCTGCTGGTCGTCGTCGTGGTGGGCGGCTGGGGGGGCTTGTGGGGGATGGTCGGCAGCCTGTTCCTGTTCATGTCGCTGACCGGGTTCTGTTTCGCCAACTCCATGGCGGGGGCGCTGCAGTCCTTCCCGCAGATGGCCGGCACCGCGTCGGCGCTCGCGGGCATGCTGCAGTTCAGCATCGGCGCGGCGTCGGGCTGGGCGGTCGGGCTGATGGCCAACGGCACCGCCTTGCCGATGGCGGCGGTGATCGGCGGCGCGGCCCTGGTCAGCCTGGTGCTGAACCTGTGGCTGATCCGGCCCGTCCGTCGCCGGCTGCCGGGTGAACAGTAAGACAGTGCACCTTTGTTGAATACCGGAATGTGTCATTTGAAGGTGTCGTGAATTGAGTTTCCCGGCCGGGCGGGCTAGCCTTGCCCGGCAAAGGGAGACAGCAATGCCGACGACCAGCCGTTCCAACATTACCCTTCCCATCGCCCGCCGCCGGCTGCTGGCCGGCGCCGCTGCCTTGGGTGCCGTCACCGCCGGTGCCGCCGCCTCGCTGCCGCTGCCGGCCTTCGCCGCGGCGACCCTGCGTGTCGGCTATATCCCGATCATCCCCATGACCCAGCTCTATGTGCTGACGGGGGAGGGATGGGTGAAGGACGTCGGGCTGACCCTGCAGACCACCAGCTTCCAGTCGGGCCCGGCGATGATCCAGGCGCTGGCGTCGGGGACGCTGGACGTCGCCTATGTCGGCATCGGCCCGGCGATGATCGCCCGGTCGAAGGGGGTGAAGCTGAAGGTGGTCGCCGCCAACGTCATCGATCAGGTGGCGCTCATCGGCGGCGGTCCGCTGGCCAAGGCGATGGCCGGCGCCGCCAGCCCGGCGGAGGGGATCCGGGCGTTCCGCACGGCCCACGGCCGGTTGCCCAAGATCGGCTCGTTGCCGGCCGGTTCGGTTCCCGACACGGTGCTGCGCTATTGGATGGCGGAAGTCGCCCGGATCGGTGCGGACGATGTCGAGGTCGTCGGCATGGGCGAACAGCCCCTGCAGCAGGCGCTGCTCACCGGCGCCATCGACGGCGCCTCGATCCTGGAGCCGATCCTGACGCTGGTTCAGTCCCGCTTGCAGGATGCCGCCATCATCGCGAAGGCCGGCACCATGTTCCCCAAGCAGCCGGGTGCCGTCCTGGCGGTGACGGAGGACGCCATCGCCAGCAACCGCGCCGCCGTCGCCGATCTGGTCAAGCTGCACATCCGCGCGACCGCCTTCGCCAAATCCAACCCCGACCGTACGGCGGCGCTGGTGACGGAGATCATCGGCAAGGGTCTGGTGGAGCGTGACGTGATGCGGGCGGCGCTGACCTCCGACGCGACGACCTTCGTCGACGACCCCAGGGTGATCCTGGACTCCACCAAGCGGATGCAGGCCTTCCAGCAGACGCTGGGCCAGATCACCGAGCCGGTCGACGTCGACGCACTGTTCGACCTGTCCTTCCACGACGCCGCCATGGGGAAATGACGGGCATGACCTCGCATTCCGACCGTCCCCTGCGTCTGCTCATCCATGCCCCCACCCCGGCGGCGCTGGAGCGGGCGCGGAACAACGCCCGCAACCTGCTGAAGGCGCGGCCGGATGCCGAGGTCCGGATCGTGGTGAATGCCGGTGCGGTGGCGGCGGCGCTGGACGGCCCGGATGCCGGGACCGACCGGCTTCTGCGCGTCTGCGGCAACACGCTGGCGAAGACCGGCCGGTCGGCGGAGGGGCTGACGGTGGTCCCCGCCGGCGTCCTCGACATCGCCGAGGCGCAGGCGGAGGGCTGGGCCTACATGCGGGCCTGAGCCGCCTCTCCCCCGATCAGCCGACTCCCCAGCCGCCGGTGTCGGGGAAGGGAGCGGCCGGCGGCGGGACGGCCGCGGCGGGGTCGGCGACGATGCCGCGCGGCAGGGCCGGGGCGTCGGGCGGGGTGGGGCGCAGGCGGGTCGGCTTGACCCACCAGCCCGGTTCCGCCGCGGCGATGGCGCTGGCCGCGGCCTCCGCCTCCCGCGCGGTGGCATAGAGGCCGAAGCAGGTGGCACCGCTGCCGGACAGGCGGGGCAAGAGGCAGCCGGCGCTGCGCTCCAGCGCCGACAGCACCTCGGCGATCACCGGGGCGACCGTCAGGGCCGGGGCGGTCAGGTCGTTGGTCCGCTCCCGCAGCAGCGCGGCCAGATCGGCCGCATCCGCCGGCTTGCGGGTGAAGCGGGCGGGGGCGGAGAAGCGGGCGCCGCTCTCCGCGCGTGCGGCGGCCATCGCCTTGAACACCGCCGGCGTCGGCACCGGCACATTCGGGTTGACCAGCACCACATGGGTTTCCGGCAGCTCCGGCGCCTCGTCCAGCACGTCGCCGATGCCGCCGAAATAGCAGCTGCGCCCGGCGACGCAGACCGGCACGTCGGCGCCCAGCCCGGCGGCCACCGCGAACAGCGCCGGGTCGTCGGCCGGCACCCCCCACATGCGGGCCAGCGCCCGCAGGCAGGCGGCGGCGTCGGCCGACCCGCCGCCGATGCCCGACGCGACCGGCAGCGCCTTGGTCAGCGCGATCATCACGTCAGCCTGCCGGCCCAGCCGGGCGGCCAGTGCACGGGCGGCGCGCATCACCAGATTGCCGGCCGGATTCTCGCCCATCAGGACCGGGCCGAAGGGGCCGGCGATGGCCAGCCGCAGCCCGGCCGGCGGCAAGTCGGCGCCGCGCAGCGCCACCCGCGCCGCGACCGGAGTCAGGGCGATGGTATCGCCAAGCTCGGCAAAGGCGACGAGGCTGTCCAGCTCGTGATAGCCGTCGGCGCGCCGGCCGGTGACGTGCAGGTACAGGTTCAGCTTGGCCGGGGCGGCCTCGACGATGGGAATGCCGGTCATAAGCTCCAATCCGCTGGCGGGCGCGCGACGACGCGCCCTGTGTCGCACCCTTGCCCCCGCAGCGGCAAGGGGTTGCATCACAGCTGCGCCAGCAGGTCCTTCAGCAGAGTCTCGCCCATCGGCCAGGGGCCGTGGCCGCTGTCGCCGTTGATGTGGCCGACCTCGCCCGCATCGATGAAGTTGGCGCCCCACAGGGCGGCGAAGCCGCAGGCGCGGGAGGCGGCGCAATAGGGATCGTTGCGGCTGCCGACCGTCACCGCCGGGAAGGGCAGGGGATCGGTCGGCACCGGCGCGAAGCGGCGGACCACCGCCGGCACGCGGTCCGGCGACTCGACGTCGGGCGGGGCGACCAGCAGGGCCGCCGCCACCTTGTCCGCGGCGTCGGAACCCGCCGCCCAGCGCGCGACCAGGATGCAGGCCAGGCTGTGCGCGACCAGCACCACCGGGCCCGGTGCGGCGATGGCTGCGGCACGGACCGCGGCATCGAGCCGCTCGACCCACCGCTCCGGCTCCGGTGCGTCCCAGTCGCCGAGATCGACGCGGTTCAGCGCAGGCAGCCGGCCTTCCAGCCAGCTCTGCCAATGCTCCGGCCCGGAATTGCCCAGGCCGGGAAGAACCAGAACGGTTGGCTGCGTCATTCTTTCAACTCTGCGTTTGTAAATGTTGCGTGTAGTGTCTGAAGATAACCAAAAACACGGCAGATGCTCTCGGTCCGGTGGGCGGGGCAGGGCCGGAACGCACCAACCGAAGACAGGGGAGAAGCGCCTTGGACATCAGTGCCACCATCGCACAGGATCTCTGCGATGCCATCGGCCGTGAACTGGATGCCGTCGTGTCCTTCATCGGCAAGGGCGGCACCGTCGCCGCCTCCACCGCGCGGGAGCGGATCGGCACCGGCCACCCGGCTGCGGCCGACATCGTCGCGCGGCGGCTGGACGAACGTGCCGTCAGCCGCGAGGAGGCGGCCAAGTCGGGCGGGACGATGCGCGAGGGATACGCCATCGCCATCGACCTGGACGGGGAGCGGGTGGGGGCGTTGGCCGTCGCCGGGGCGGCCGATCAGGCGCGCCGATTCGCCCGCCTCGCCCGCCATTGGGCGGTGGCGACCCTGCGGGCCGAAACGGCGGAGACCCGCCGCGTCGCCCTGATGCGCGACCTGTCCGACCGGGTGGAACGCGAGGTCGGCGGGCTGGCCATCGATCTGGCCGATGCCGGGCGCAGGCTGGAGGCGGCGATCGCCTCCGTCCGCACCGCCGGGACCGAGGGGCTGCGCCAGACCGCCGACGCGGCCGGTGCCGCGCGCGCCGTCGACGGATCGGTCGGCGCCATCGCCGGCATGCTCGACCGGCTGGCCTCCACCTCCGACCAGATCTCCGGCGACACCAGCAAGGCGCGGGAAATCAGCCTTGCGGCGGCGTCCGACAGCGACCGCGCCACCACCGTCATGAACTCCCTGCGCTCGGCGGCGGAACAGATCGCCAGCGTGGTGAAGCTGATCAACGCCATCGCCAGCCAGACCAACCTGCTGGCGCTCAACGCCACCATCGAGGCGGCGCGCGCGGGCGAGGCCGGGCGCGGTTTCGCCGTCGTCGCCAACGAGGTGAAGGCGCTGTCGCGCCAGACCGCCGACGCGACCAAGCAGATCGCCGATCAGGTCGCCAACCTTCAGAAGGAGACGGCTGCGGTGGACGAGGCGCTGGGCCGCATCCATTCCACCATCGGCTCGATCCAGGCGATCAACGGCACCGTCGCCGCCGCCATCGACGAACAGGCGACGCTGACAGCCGAAGTGGCGCGCTCGCTCGACCGCTCCCGCCAGGATGCCATGGCCGCGGAACAGCGGATCGGCGACGCCGAACAGACGCTGGGCGGGGTGACGCGCACGCTGGACGAGCTGGCGACGCTGAGCCAGACCATCGCGGCGCGGGCGGGAAGCCTGGGCAGCGGCCTGGGCAGCCGGTTGTCCGACGCGCTGCGTCAGGTCCGCGGGTAGGGCTGCCGGTCCACCGGGTCGCCGCCGGGGCCGGTGATGATGCGGGCGCTGCCGCTTCGCGCGGCGGGGGCCGCACCGCCCGGCAGGGGAACGATCAGCCGGCGCTTGACCGGCTGCTGCGCCGCCCGGCGCGACACGCCGGCGAAGATCTGCTTCGACGCCTCGATCATCGTCACCCCGGCGAAGGCCTTGAACCAGCGCACGCCGACCTCTTCCCAGGCCGGCGCCGTCTTCTGCAGGAAATGCGAGCGCAGCGGCGGGATGAACAGGGCGTGGCGGGTGCGTTCCGGCACGAACATGGTGTCGCGCAGCACCTGCTTCAGCTGCGAGGCCGAATAGGGGAAGCCGTGGCCGAACGGCGTCCAGTCCGCGCGCGCCCACAGGCCGCGGCGGTTCGGCACCACGGCCAGCACCCGGCCGCCGCCGGCCAGAACGCGCCAGATCTCGCGCATCATCGGCCGCAGCTGTTCCGTGCCCTCCAGCCCATGGACCAGCAGGACACGGTCGATGGTGTTGTCGCCGAAGGGCAGGTCCGCCTCGTCGCCCAGCGCCACCATGCCCGGCCCCTCCGCCGGCCAGAAGCTGACGCCCTGGCTGGCCGGCATCACGGCGACCACCCGGTCCGCCTCGCCCATGAAGGGACGCAGGTACGGAGTGGTGTAGCCGACGCCGAGCACGATCTGGTCGCGCACGTCCGGCCAGATCGTGCGGATGCGCCGGCGGATCATCCGCTGGGCCGTCCTGCCCAATCCGGACTCGTAGAACTCCCTCAGATCGACGATATCTGTGTACATGGTATCCCAAGCGTAACACGGGTTTCGTATCGCAACAGCAGGGAGTCCGCTGCCGTGGAGGTCATTCTCGTTCCGGCTTTTGCCGACAATTACATCTATGTGCTGCGCGACGCGGCATCCGGCAAGGTCGGCGTTGTCGATCCCGGCGATGCGGCCCCGGTGCAGGCCGAGCTGGAGCGGCGCGGCTGGACCCTGACGCACATCTTCCTGACCCACCACCACAACGACCATATCGGCGGCGTGGCGGAGTTGAAGGCCCGCCACCGTGCCACCGTGATCGGCGCCCGTGCCGACGCCCACCGCATCCCCGACCTCGACGTGGCGCTCAGCGACGGCGACCGCACGGTGTTCGGGGAGCAGACCGCCCGCGTCATCGCCGTTCCCGGACACACCAGCGGCCACATCGCCTTCTGGTTCGAGGCGGCGGAGACGCTGTTCAGCGGCGACACCCTGTTCTCGCTCGGCTGCGGACGCCTGTTCGAGGGCACGCCCGCCCAGATGTGGGAGTCGCTGCAAAGCCTGCGGTCGCTGACCGATTCGACCCGCGTCTATTGCGGCCACGAATATACCCAGTCCAACGGCCGCTTCGCCCTGACCGTCGACCCCGACAACCCGGTCCTGCAACAGCGCATGGACGAGGTCGCGGCATTGCGCGAGCGCAACCAGCCGACCATCCCGACCACCATCGGCCTGGAGCGTCGCACCAACCCCTTCCTGCGCGCAGACGACCCGGGCGTGCAGTCCGCCATCGGCCTGTCCGGCGCCCCGGCGGTGGAGGTCTTCACCGAACTCCGCCACCGCAAGGACCATTTCCGCGGGTAGGAGCCGTCGCCCGGCTGCGGGTCCCGGTCAGAACTGCTTCAGCAGGCGGTCGATGTAGTTGCGCTCCTCCTGCGGGCGGCCGTACTGGCCGGAGCGGCGGCGGAGTTCGTCGAGGATTTCGCGGGCGCGCTGCAGTTCCGACTGTTCCGGGATCTTCACGTCGTTTGAATCCTGCATGCCGTAGCCGGACGGGCGGCGGCCCAGCGGGTCGCGGCCGCGGCCGTTCTGGCGCGGCATCTGGCCCTGCTGGCCCATCATGGCCGGTCCCTGGCCCATCATCATCTGCTGGGCCATCTGTTCTGCCATGCCCTGCATCCCCTGCTGAAGCTGTTCCATCGCTTCGGTCTGCGACGGTACGGCGGCGCCGGGGGCGCCCCGCTGCAGGGCCTGGGCGGCGTCGCGCATGGCGCGTTCGGCGCGGCCCAGCGGCTGCGGGATCTCGCCGCCCTGCTGCTCGCCCATGCGGCGCATCAGTTCGCCCAACTGGCGGCGCAGGGCCTCCTGCTGCTCGGCCTGCTTCTGCAGGGTCGGGCTGCCGGGATTCTGCTGGCCGTTCTGCTGTTGGCCATTCTGGTTGCGGCGCTGGTTGGGCTGCCGGTTGCGCGGCTGTTCGCCCTGCTGGCCCTGCTGTTGCTGGTCCATCGATTCCTGCGACTGGCGGAAGCTCTGGTCCAGAAGCTGCTGCTGCTGCTGGGCCAGCTTCTGCAACTGCTGCATCATCTCCCAGTTCTGGTTCTGCTGCTGGCCGTTCTGCTGGTTCATCTGGGCCATGGCGCCGGAGCGCATGTTCTCCAGCATCTGCTGCAGCTGGGACAGCATCTGGCGCGCGGCGTCGCGCGATCCCGTCTGCGCCATCTCGCGCATCTGGTCGAGCATCTGCTGCAGGTCGTTGCGGTCCGTCATCTGGTCGGCCATCTCCGGCGGAACCATGGGCAGCTGCTCGCCGCGCTGCAGCGCCTCCATCATCCGCTGTTCCATGGCGTCCAGGAACTTGTCGAGAGCCGCCTGCAGCTCGTCCATCAGGCGGCTCAACTCCTCGTCCGACGCATTCTTGTCCAGCGCCTCGGACAGCCGCTTCTCGGCGTCGCGCAAATCCTTTTCGGCCAGCGACAGGCCGCCGTCCTCGATGCGCAGCGCGGTTTCCCACATCAGCTGCTGCAGCGGGGGGATCGCCTCTGCGCTCTCATCCAGCATCAGCCGGGCGATGGCGGTGCGCATCGACAGGAAGGCGACGATGTCATCGCCATAGGTGCCGGGGCGGGCGGAGAGCTCGGCCAGCGCGCGGGCGACCTGCACCCGCGAGCCCTGCGGGTTGCGGGTCAGGATCTTGCGCTGATTCACGATGGCGCGGGCGACCGGGTGGTTGAAGGTCCGTTCCGGCAGGGTGATGGCCGCGTCCTCCGACCGGCCGGTCTGGCCGGAGCCGTCGGTGGCGGTCAGGCGCACCGTCACCGGCATGCCGGCCCAGGGGTGGGCGGTCAGGTCCTGGAAGGCGGTGCTGTGCGCCTCCTTCGGGCGGACGCCGGGCAGCGACAGCGCAAGTTCCATCCTCTCGGTGCTGTTGGACTTCTCCTCCGCCGCTTTCCTGTCGGCGTCGGTCTTCAAGGCGTCGGTCGCCGGCGGAACGGCGGGGGCGAGGCGGATTTGCGCCTTCACCTCGGACAGGCCGTAATCGTCGCGGGCAGCATAATCCAGCTTCAGCGTGCCGCGCTCCGCGGCGGACGGCGGGCTGGCATGGGCGATGATGGGCGCACGGTCCGGCACCACCTGGATCGGCCAGGAGCCGAGCGTGCGGCCTCCCTGGGTGACGGAGATGCGGGTACCGCCGGTCACCGGCCTTTGCACCTGGAAATTGGTGGAATCCACCGCCTCGAACGTACCGGTCTGGTCGCCGGCCTCCAGGCGCGGGATTCCGCTGCCGCCGGTGACGCGGGCCAGCACGAGGCTACCCTGCGGAATCTGAACCGGCTGGTCGGCCGGCTGCTGCTGGCCGGTGCCCTGGCCGGCGGATGGCGTCGGACCGGTGGCGGCGGTGGAGCCGGATTTCAGGAAGACCGGCGGCAGGCCGGTATACTCGGGCGGGTTGATCCAGAGATCGAGCGTCGCCGCGGCCGTTGCCGTGCCGCCGTCCAGCCGCGGAGTCAGGGCGGCCGCCACCCGCGGGCGCCAATCGCCCCAGGCGGCGGCCCCGGCCACCACCAGCGTCAAAATCACCAGGGCGCGCAAGGCGTAGCGGTCGTGCGACGGCACCTCGGTCCCCGGCCAGGCGACGCGCAGGCTGCGCATCGCGGCGCGGGCGCGCTCCTGGTGCAGGCGCCACAGAGCCTGGGCCATCGGATCGTTGCCGGCAGGGCGGTCGCGCAGGGTGTGCAGCGGACGGTGGTCGAGGCCGCTGTCGCGCTCCAGCCGCCGTCGCGCCTCATCCTCCGCCGGGGCGCGGAAGCGTCGGACTCCGACGACGAGCGACAGCAGAAAGGCCGCGGCGAGGGCCAGCAGCGCCAGCGCATGCAGCCAGCCCGGCAACAGGATCAGCAGATTCAGCAGGGCCAGCGCCAAGAAGGCGCCCAGCACGGACAGCGGTGCCCACAGCGCCGGCCCCAGCCGTTCCCATAACAGCGCCGCGTGCGCCTGGGCCAGCCGGAAGCGCGGCTCCCTCACGCCGTCGCCCCCCCGAATGCCGTCGGCAGGCCGGCTCTCGCCGCGTCGCTCGTTCTGCTTCATGCCGCCCCCTCCGCGCCGAAATGCAGCCGGTCCGCCGCCGCCCACCGATACTGCTGCGCCCGCCAATCATATAGGCGCCGCCGATGGATTTTGCCCACCGGCGCGATGGTACAGCCCATCATTGCGTAATGGCGAAACTATGGCGCGAAAATTCGGAGCCGGAACAGGCGCTTGGGCGGTCAGTCGCCGTCGCCGGGGGGCAGCGGCTGGGACGGGGTGGCGCGGCGCCGGGTTTCGCGATGCAGGATGTAGAGGCCGCTCGCCATCACCACCGCCGCCCCGATCACCATGGTGCCGGTCGGAACCTCCCCCCACATCAGCCAGCCGAAGCCGACCGCCAGCAGAAGCGAGGTGTAGTTCAGCGGCGCCACCACGGCGGCCGGCGCCAGCGAATAGGCCCGCGTCAGCATCAGCTGTCCGCAGCCGCCCAGCAGGCCGGTGGCCACCAGCAGAAGCCAGTCCATCGGGTCCGGCGTGACCCAGGAGAAGGGCAGGGTCAGCCCGAGCAGGACGGTGGTCAGAAGGGTGAAATAGAAGACGATGGTGTCCGGCGGTTCGGTCCGGCTCAGCTGGCGGATGGCGATCATCGCCAGCGCGTTGGTCAGCGCGCCGGCCAGCGCGATGATGGCGCCAAGGTTCAGCACGTCGCCGCTGGGCCGCACAATGATCAGCACGCCGGCGAAGCCGACCAGCACCGCACTCCAGCGGTGGATGCCGACCTTCTCGCTCAGCAGCGGCACCGACAGCGCGGTGAGGAACAGCGGGGCGGCGAAGTTCAGCGCAATGGCGTCGCCCAGAGGCAGCAGGTGGAACGACCAGAACATGGCGACCATGGTGGTCAGCCCGATCAGCGACCGCCCCATATGTCCCCAGGGATGGCGGGTATACAACGTGGACGCGAAACCCTTGCCCAGATGGATCGACAGGCAGACCGGGATCAGCGCGAACAGGCTGCGGAAGAACATCACCTCGGTCACCGGGAAGCGGTCCATCAGGAGCTTCGCCAGGACGTTCATCAGCGAGAAGAACAGCACCGACGCCAGCATCGAACCGATGCCGAGCGGGGTGTTGTCGATGCGCTTGTGCGGTTTGGAGAGGGCTTGCGGCGGGACTGTCACGGTGCCCCGAGCCTACCAAGCGAAACTGCCCGCGTCACGGTGTCGCGATGCGGGCGGTCATGTCCATGGCGTATGGCGGCGTTGCGAAAACCCGTCCGGCCCGCCCTCTAACCGGCTGAGGAGCTTAAACTCTGAACAGGCCGGAAATCTCGGCCTCGGCGCGCAGCCAGTGCTCCTGCTCGCAGCCCTCCGGTCGGCCTTCCTCTTCCCAGATCTGATAGGCGCGTTCCTGGATCATCCGGTTGCGCTGACCGCTCAGCAGGCCCTCGGCGATGTTCATGTTCAAGCGGGCCAGCGAGACCAGCTTGCTCGTCTCGATGGCGCCCTGGGTCGCCAGCATGGTGGTGGAGACGACATACTGCGCCAGATTGCGCAGATTGGCCTTCACCTCCGGCTCGACCGGGCAATCGTCGTTCAGCAGGACGGTCTTGATCGCGATCCACAGCTTCAGGTTCTGGTCCAGCGCGATGTTGACCTTGTCCGGATCCGGCGAATCCGATTCGAGAAGGCTGCTGGCCGCCTGCAGCAGGACGATGCTGTCCTGTTCCACCGACGCGAAGTTGGTCCGCAGGATGGTGTCGGCCCAGCTTTCCACCGGCGCTTCGAACACGGGCGCGGCAGCGGAAGGAGCGGTTGCGGGAGCAGCGGAGGCGGCGGTCTTGCGCTTGGTGGCCATGGTGGGTTCCCCGGGGAGCGTTCGGTCCGCGTCCACTTGATCCAACCATGTTTAAAATGCAGTTAAGACGCTACCGCTGCGCGCGTTTTCCCACCGCCAGACGCCGCGACACGATGTCCTGTCGTGTCGCCGGGGTCAGGGTCCGCCGAAAGGCAAACGGTAATAAAAGCCGAAGACGTTGTTGGTGCCCGCCGCCGGATCCCCTGCGGCGGCATCGTTGACGATACGGCTGTAGCCCAGGCTGAAGCGGGAGTTGTTGTCGAATTGGTATCCCAGTTCCAACTGCGATCGGAACTCGGTGGTGGGCGCGCCCTCCCGCCGCACGGTGGGCAGGGTACCGGCGCCGACGCTGGGCGTGAAGACGAAGGAACCGAGCGGAACATCGATCAGCACGCCGCCCATGATGCCGGCCAGTCCGCCGGAAACGCCGCCGCTTCCCGTGCCGGCCAGCCCGCCGGCCAGCCCGGTCACAGCGCCGCGCGGGGTCAGGCTGCTTCCGGTGCCGGGACCGATCCAGGGCTGCACGCTGGCAAAGGGTTCGATCTGCGGGATCAGCGAGCCGCCGAGCCGCATCTTGCTGTTCAGGACGGTGAGGCTGCTTTCGGCCGGCGGCTGCAGGCTGTAGGCGAGGCCGCCCAGCGCCCAATTGCCGAAACGCCCGTCGGCGTCGATCGTCTCCGCGCCTGCCGGTCCCGCAAGGGCACAGGCCAGCGCACCGGCGGCGAAACCGGCCCGCACCGTGGCGGGAATGCTGTGCGTCAGGCGGCTGAACAGGCGGTTCACGGGCACCCTCCGGTGACGCGTCGGCTCTGGCAGGCGTTCTCGGCCACTATAACGAAGGGGCGTGGCCATCGTCCCATGGTGTATCGGCGCTACCCCTAGGATGTCGTGATTGGCATCGGTGTTTCAACCACGAAAGCAGGAGCGGGGCGGGACCCTGCTCTGTTACCATCGCGTCATGACCGCGCATCCCGTCGATCGGCGACCGGACCCGCCGCAGGGCCCCAGCCAGCAGGAGGGCCAGCAGGAGGGCCAGCAGGAGGGCCAGCAGCAGGAGGCCATCGCCTTCCTGGGCGATCCGCGTACCCATGGCGGGCAGGCGGTGGCGCGGATCGACACCCATGCCGCCCTGGTCTTCCTGGCCGGCGACCGCGCGCTGAAGCTGAAGCGCGCCGTGCGCTATCCCTATCTGGACTACTCGACGGTGGAGAAGCGCCACGCCGCCTGTCTGGCGGAACTGGCGATCAACCGACGTACCGCGCCGGCGCTTTATCGGGATGTGGTGGCACTCCGCCGCGGCGCCGACGGACAGCTGTTCCTGGATGCCGGCGACGGTGTGGGAGAGGCCGTCGACTGGCTGGTGTCGATGATGCGCTTCCCCGACGACGCGCTGTTCGACCGCATGGCGGAGCGCCACCGGCTGACCCCCGACCTGATGCGCCGGCTGGCCGAACGGATCGCCGCCTTCCATCGCGGGGCCGCCCCCAGGCAGGACGGCGGCGGCGCGGAGGCGATGCGGGCGGTCGCCGCCGGCAATCTGGAGGATCTGCGCGCCGCTCCCGACCTGTTCCCCGACGCCCTGGTGGCACGGCTGGCGGAGCGCACCGCGGCGGCGCTCGACCGGCTGGCGCCGCTGCTGGAGGAGCGGCGGCAGAGCGGCTTCGTCCGGCACGGGCATGGCGACCTGCATCTGCGCAACATCGTCCTGCTGGACGGCGAGCCGACCCTGTTCGACGCCATCGAGTTCGACGAGGCGCTGGCGGTCGCCGACGTCTTCTACGACCTCGCCTTCCTGCTGATGGACCTCGACCACCGGGGGTTGCGGCCGCTCGGTACCGTGGTGCTGAACCGTTACCTGGAGGAGACGGAGGATTACGGTGGGCTGGCGGCGCTGCCGCTGTTTCTGTCGCTCCGCGCCGCGGTGCGGGCCAAGGTGCTGGCTGCCGCGCTGCGCTTGGGTGGAGGCGCTTCCGGTCTGGCGGAGGAGGCACGGCGGTATCTGGACCATGCGCTGACGGCGCTCGACCCGTCACCAGCGCGGCTGGTCGCGGTCGGCGGCCTGTCCGGCACCGGCAAGACGCGCCTTGCCGAAGGGCTCGCCCCCGGTCTGGGACCGGCGCCCGGTGCGGTGGTCCTGCGCACGGACGTCCTGCGCAAGCGGCTGTGCGGCGTGGCCGACACCGACCGGCTGCCGGAGGACGGCTATGCCCTGCCCATGACGGAGCGGGTCTATGCCGAATTGTACCGGCGGGCCGCCGCCGTGCTGGCAGCCGGCCAGGCGGTGGTGGTCGACGCGGTCAGCGCCCGGCCGGAGGAGCGCCGCCGCCTCGCCGCGCTGGCCGCCGATGCCGACGTGCGATTCGACGGGATTTGGCTGGACGCTCTGCTGACCGCGCGGGTGGAACGTGTGGCCAATCGTCGCAACGACGCGTCCGACGCCACTGCCGACGTGGTGGAGCGGCAGGAAAGCTATGATTTGGGTACAATCGATTGGACGCGCCTGGATGCTGGCAGGGTTGCAGCGGATGTGCTGGACGAGGCCCGTGCAAGCTTGGCCTAATTCCAGGACGGACAACATGTTGAGAGCCGAACGCTGAAGGTCGACGGCTCCGCCCCGGGCCGTGGACCGTTACGACCATGCGGTTATGATGGGGCGAACGACGGCACGGTGAATGCCCCGCCGCACCGGCGGGCGGACGGCGCCGTCCGGGAAGGGCCGCTCGAATTGGTCCGGGAGGAGTCCATGACCTACAAGACCATCCTTGTGCCGCTGTGCGGCAGTGACAACGATCCGGTGGCCCTGAAAGGCGCGGTCGCGGTTGCGAAGGATTTCGACGCTCATCTCGTCGCCCTGTTCGTCCGCCTCGACCCGCGCGATGCCGTGCCGATGCTGGGCGAGGGCATGTCCGGCGCCATGGTGGACGAGATCATGCGCGCGGCGGAGACGGAGTCGAACAACCACCGCGCCGCCGCCCGCCGGCATTTCGACACGGTGATCGCCGAAGCCGGGATCGAGCTGCGCGACGTCCCCGGCGGGATCGAGACGCCGTCGGCCGCATGGCGCGAGGTCGTCGGGCGGGTGGAGGACGTGGTGCCGGCCGAAGGCCGCCTGTCCGACCTGATCGTCTGCGCCCACACCTCAATCGAGGCCGACACCCAGGGCTACACCACCATGGAAACGGCGCTGCTGGGCTCTGCCCGGCCGGTGCTGCTGGTGCCGAAGGACCTGCCGGCGGAGATCGGCCGCACCGTCGCCGTCGCCTGGAACGGCAAGGTGGAGGCGACCCGCGCCGTCGCCGCGGCTCTGCCCTTCCTGCGCAGCGCCGAGCGCGCGATCGTGCTGACCGCCGAAACCTCGGTGACGGAAGCTGCGACAGGACGCCGCATAACCGATTATCTCGCTTGGCAAGGTGTTAACCCTGAGTTAACTATATTGCATCCGGGATCGGAACCCGTTGGGGAGACGGTCACCAAGAAAGCCGTTGAGCTGGGCGCCGACCTGCTTGTTATGGGCGGCTATGGCCACAGCCGGATGCGGGAAATGATCCTGGGCGGTGTCACGCGCTACGTGCTGAACCACGCCGGGTTGCCGGTTCTGATGGCTCACTGATCTTTGCCGGTCTTCGGCCGCGCGGCATCCCCGCTGCCCAACAGGGTGGGGATGCCCTGCGGCGATGGCCGTTTCAAGGCGGGCGTTCCAGCCGAACCGATCCGCCCCTGCCCGCAGGGAGGCCCGGCCGTTCCTGGGAGGAACGCGCCATGTTGACGATCAAGGACTGCATCGCGCTGAGCGATCTCACCGAAGCCGAGATCGACGCGATCGCCGAACACGAGCATCTTCCGGAAATGCTGGCGGTGGAACTGGGCCATTGCCTTGCCCATTGCCCCGGCGGAACCGATCGCATCGCCCACATCATCGCCGACGACATCGCAGAGGCCTGTGCCCACGGGCAGGCCGCCCATGCGGTGGACCTGATGCGCACGCTGCGGGAATTCGTGGAAACGCATCCGCAGGACTGACAGGGCCGCACCGGTCGCCGGGAACAGTCGGGCCGCGGCGGGGTTCTATCGGCAAGCTTTTTCGCGATTGCTCTTCAATGATCGCTCCCTGACAATTGCCAAGGACCCCGACGATGGCCAGCAAGACCACCGGTACCCAGGCCGACATCTTTGCCCGCATCAAGACCGATCACGACACCATCCGCAGCCTTCTCGATCAGGCCGAGAAGGCCAACGGCAGTGGCCGCGCCGTGTTCGAGGAATTGCAGCGCGAGCTGTGGGCTCACTCCAAGGTCGAGGAGGGCGTGTTCTACGCCTCGCTGAAGAAGGCCAAGGAGGCGAAGTCGGAAACCATCGAGGGGCTAAACGAACATCACCTGATCAACGGCCTGCTGGACGAGTTGAACGCGATGAAGACCAGCGACAGCGGCTGGAAGGAAAAGCTCCAGGTGCTGGGCGAACTGGTCCGCCATCACCTCGACGAAGAGGAGGAGGAGCTGTTCGAGGAGGCCAAGGACGTCCTGGACGACTCCCGCGCCGCCGAGTTGGGCAGCGTCTACGCCGACCGCAAGCAGCACATCATGGCGGGGTTGGCGCCGCTGTAAGGGGGCGCTCCCACTCGCGTTCGGTTGCCGCCGGCCGGTAAAAGGGCCATATCTGGACCTTTCTGGAACTGGCCGGCGGTGTCGATGTCAAAGCGAATCTGCGTCAAGGGAGTGCTCCCGCAGCGGGCCGGGCAGCGGGCCGGATGGTTTCGCGGCGTCGCGCTGGCAGCGGCCGTCTTCGGGATTTCCGCCGTGATGAGCGCTCCGGCTTCCGCCGCTCCAGCCGCCCCGGCAAGGGATTTGGCTCAGAAGACCTGTGCCGCGCTGACGTCCCGCGTGGATGAGGTGGCGGGGCGCGGGCCGCTGTTCCTGCGCAGCTACGACAATTCCTATGCCCCCGGCCCCACCTCGGAGCCGGCGCTGTCCAACGCCGCCTTCACCTACGACAACGCGCTGGCGATCATGGCGCTGACCGCCTGTGGCCGGCAGGACCGGGCCTTGCGCATCGGCGAGGCGCTGCTGGACGCCATGTCGCTCGACCGGGCCGGCTGGAAGGGACGGCTGCGCAACACCTACCGGGCCGGCGCGCAGAAGCAGCGGCCGATTCCGCCCAACGGCTGGTGGGATGCCGTCGGCAACCATTGGGGGGAGGACCCCTATCAGGTCGGCACCGCCACCGGCAATGTCGCCTGGGCCGGGCTGGCTCTGCTGACCCTGGCGGAGTCGACCGGCGAAGCCCGGTTCCGCGACGGTGCGGCCGAACTGGCGCGTTGGGTCGTCGAGCATACCCGCGATCCGCGCGGTCCCGGCGGCTTCAACGGCGGTCTGCAGGGATTCGACGACGCGCCGCAGCCGCTGACCTGGAAATCGACGGAGCACAACACCGATCTGGTTGCGCTGTTCGGCTGGCTGGCGAGGGGGTCGGGTGACGATTTCACCGGACCGGAACGCGAGGCGCGTGCCTTTCTCGACGCGCTGTGGACGGCTGGCGGCGACCATTTCCCCATCGGCACCGGGCCGGACGGGGTGACGGTCAGCACCTCGACCTCGGGTCTCGACGCCCAGCTCTGGCCGCTGATGCTGCCGAAGGCGCCGGAAGCGTGGCGGGCCGCGCTCGCCTATGCGGAGCGCGCGCATGGCGCCGACGGAGGCTTCGATTTCAACGACGACCGCGACGGAATGTGGGTGGAGGGAACGGCGCAGGCCGCACTCGCCTATCGCGTCGTCGGCCGCCGCGGCGAAGCCGACCGGCTGTTCGGCGAATTGCTGAAGGAAATCACCCCCGGCGGCTATCTCTACGCCACCCGTCCGCAAGTGCTGTCGACCGGTCTCGCCATCGGGCCGGACAGCAAGACCGACGACTTCCTCTATTATCGCCGCCCTCACCTGGGGGCTACCGCCTGGGCGGCGCTGGCGGCGCTGGGCTGGAATCCCTTCACGGGGAAGACGGTGCCGTAACGGGCGCCGACTTCCTCCCGCCGGCGGTCAGGTTCTGTCAGCCGACGCGGATCTGCGACAGGAAGCCTTCCACCTCGCGGTGCATCGCCTCCGACTGCTGCGACAGCTCGCGGGCGGCGGACAGAACCTGACCGCCGGCGGTTTCCGTCTGGGCGGCAACCTCCGTCAGTTCCGACAGGCTGGCCGACACGCTGGCGGTGGCATGGGACGCCTGCTGAATGGCGCGGCTGATTTCCTCCGTCGTCGCATTCTGTTCGGTGATGGCGCCGGAAATGGCGGTGGCGATTTCGTTCATGCGGGCGATGGTGACGCCGATGCCCCGGATCGCCTTCACCGCCGTATCGGTCACCGTCTGCATCGCCTGGATTTGGCTGGCGATCTCGTCGGTGGCGCGGGCGGTCTGGCTGGCGAGGCTCTTCACCTCGCTGGCGACGACGGCGAAGCCCTTGCCGGCCTCTCCCGCCCGCGCCGCCTCTATGGTGGCATTCAGGGCCAGCAGGTTGGTCTGGGCGGCGATATCGCTGATCAGCGACACCACCTCGCCGATGCGCTGGGCGGTCTGGGCGAGATCGCCGACCACGGCATCGGTCTGCTCGGCCTCCCGCATGGCGGCGCCGGCCACGTCGGTGCTCTGGTTCACCTGACGGGCGATTTCGGCGATGGAGGCGTTCATCTCCTCCGTCGCGGCGGCCACCGCCTGGACGTTGGAAGAGGTCTGCTCGGACGCAGCGGCGGAACTGGTGGCCTGCTGCATCGATTTCTGCGAGATGCCGCTCATGCCGCGGGCGGTGCTCTCCAGCTCCGTGGCGGCGGCGGCGACACCGCGCAGAATGCCGGAAATGGCGCTGTCGAAGGCGCGAAGCAGCCCTTCGCGCCGGTTGGCCAGGGCAAGCGCCTGTTCGCGCTGGCTGTCGACCTCGGCCTGGACCTCGCGGCCCTTGACCAGTTCCTGACGGAAGCCTTCGACCGAGCGGGCCAGTTCGCCGATCTCGTCCTTGCGGCCGATTCCCTCGACCGACTTGTCGAGCGCGCCGCCGGTCATCCGCCGGACTTCCTGCATCAGGGCGCGGAGCGGCAGCACCAGCCCGGCGCGGGAGATCAGGATGGAGACCAGAAGCCCGGCGCCGAGCGCCAGCGCCGCGGCGACCGCCAGCGTGATCTTCATCGTCTCCGCCAGGTTCGTCGCCTCCTGCACCGCGGCGTCGGTGCGCTTCGATACGTCGCTGTTGTAGGCCTTCACCGCATCGGTCAGCGCCATCTGGCCGTCCCGGCTGGCCTTCAGTCCGCCGATCACCATCTGCCGCCCCTCGTCGCCACCCTTGGCGGCCGCCGCCTTGGCGGTGTCGAGCATCGAGCGGACCTTCGTCTCGTAGGCCCCGAAGCCGGAGCGGATCGCATCCACCTTCGCCGTCCTGTCGCGGTCGGCAGGCGAGCTCATGGCAGCCAGCCGCTCCTTCATCTCGCCGATGCGTTTGTCCGCCTGCGCCGTGAAGCTGCCGGCCTGGGCCGGATCGTTGCCCAGCTCATATTCCATCCGGCTCAACGCGACGATGTCGATGCGCATGTCGAAGGCGCTGAGCTGTTCCTTCTGGGTGCGGACCAGATCGTCGATGGCCCGCTCCGTGCGGTCGAGCGCGTAGAATCCGGCGGCGGCGGTCACGACGGAAAAGAGCCCGACCACCGCGGCGGCGGCCGCCGTCTTCGTTTGGATTTGCCAGTCGGCCAGCATGTCCTTCACCTCGAATGCGATCTGGGCAGGGAATGGAGACGGGAAAAGGTGGACGCAGGCGCGCACGGTCCTCCGGGTGCTCGCCGGAAGATTATCCAAGCACAGCATCATTTAATATTTATAAAAGGATGAGTTGATGCTTTCCCGATATCCTAGCGCTGCAATGTAATATTTTTGAAATCAAAGGCCACGCTAGGGTGCGCGGCTGCCGGACTTGACGCGCGTAAAACCAGATGCGGTGTTGGCGTGGGTGCCTATCCGTGGAAATGTTCGTAGAGCTTTCGCGCCATGGCGGCGCTGATGCCCGGGGCGGCTTCCAGATCCTTCAATCCGGCGGAGGCCACGGCGGTGGCGCTGCCGAAATGGTGGAGCAGCGCCTTCTTGCGGGTCGGGCCGATGCCGGGGATGCCGTCGATCCGGCTGTGCGACATCGCCTTCATGCGGCGGGCGCGGTGGCTGTCGATGGCGGTCCGGTGGGCCTCGTCGCGCAGTCTTTGCAGGAAATGCAGCACCGGGTCGTTGGCCGCCAGGGTCAGCGGCGGCTGGCCGGGGCGGAAGAAGCGCTCGCGCCCGGCATTGCGGTCCGGTCCTTTGGCGATGGCGACCAGCGGGATGTCGGTGATCCGCAGCATCGCCAGCTCGTCCTTCACCGCGTTCAACTGCCCCAATCCGCCGTCGATCAGGACGAGGTCGGGCCATTGTCCGGAATCGCGGCCGGCATCGCTGCTGCGGTGGAAGCGGCGGGTGAAGGTCTCGCGCAGCATGGCGTAATCGTCGCCGGCGGCCTCCGGATCGCGGATGTGGAAGCGGCGGAAGGCGTTGCGCTGGAACCCCTCCGGCCCGGCCACCACCATGGCGCCGACCGGGAAGGAGCCCTGGATGTGCGAAGTGTCGTAGATCTCGATGCGGCGCGGGGCGGCGGGCAGGCCGAAGACCCGTGCCACCCCCTCCAGCAGCGTTGCCTGGGTGGACCGCTCGGCCAGCCGCCGGCCGAGAGCGTCGCGGGCATTGGTCTGCGCGTGCTCGACCGCGCGGCGCTTCGGCCCGCGCTTGGGACATTCGATGGCGACGCGGTGGCCGGCCGACAGGCTGAGCGCCTCTTCCAGCAACTCCGGGGACTCGACCGGATCGCTCAGAAGCAGCAGGGCCGGCGGCGGGGTGTCGGCATAGAGCTGGGCGGCGAAGGCGGCGAGAATGTCGCCGGGCTCCTCCTCGGCGTCGATGCGGGGAAAGAAGGCGCGGGTGCCCTGATTGCGGCCGCCGCGGAAGAAGAAGGCCTGGACGCAGGCCGCCGCCCCCTCCCGGTGCAGGGCCAGCACGTCGGCATCGCCCAGCGTGTCCTCCAGATTGATGTCCTGGCGGCTTTGCAGGGCGGTCAGCGCGCGGATGCGGTCGCGCCAGCGGGCGGCGTCCTCGTACTCCAGCCGGTCGGAACTGTCGAGCATGTGGCGGGCGAACTCCGCCTGCACCTCCGCGCTGCGGCCGGACAGCACGTCGCGCACGCCCTGCACCTGATCGGCGTATTCCTCCTCGCTGACACGACCGACGCAGGGGGCGGAGCAGCGCTTGATCTGGTGCTGAAGGCAGGGCCGGGTGCGCGAGGCGAACACCCCGTCGTCGCAGGTCCGCAGCAGGAAGGCGCGCTGCAGGGCGGCGATGGTCATGCCGACCAGATGCGGCGAGGCATAGGGGCCGAACAGGTCCGAATCGCGGCGGTTGCCCTTGCCTGTCGTGCCGCGGCGCTCGGCGCTGCCGCGATGCTGCATCAGGCGGGGGAAGTCATGACCTTTGCCGATAACGATGTAGGAAAAGGAGCGGTCATCCTTCACCAGGATGTTGAAGGGTGGCAGCAGGCTGCGGATCAGGTTCGCTTCCAGCAGCAGCGCCTCGGCCTCGGTATGGGTGGTGACGAACTCCATGGAGCGGGTCAGCGCAACCATCCGGCGGGTGCGGTTGGGCAGCCCGTCGGTCCGGGTGTAGCTGGCCACCCGGCGTTTCAGGTTCTTCGCCTTGCCGACATAAAGGACCGACCCGTCGGCCGCCAGCATCCGATAGACGCCGGGCGTGTCCGGCAGGGTCGGCAACTGGGCGCGGATCACGTCCGCTCCGCTGCCGGGCACCCCGTCCATAAGCACTCTCGTTCCCGCGATGATCCGATTCGGCGCTCACCCAAGCAGTAGAACGGAACGGGACCAAGAGACAAGATTCGGACGGGGTGGGGCGGCAGGGATCAGCCATGCGGCACCGGCGCGGATCAGCCCCCGAACACGGTGTTCAACTGGGCGCCGACGCGGACGAAGGTGGTGCGTTTCGGCACCTCCTTCAGCCGGGTGGCGCCGATGTAGGTCATCATGCTGCGCACGCCGCCCATGATCTCCTGCATCGTGTTCTCCACCGGGCCGCGGTAGGGGACATCCACCGTCTTTCCTTCCGAGGCACGGTAGGAGGCGACGCCGCCGGAATATTTGTGCATCGCCGTGTCCGACGACATGCCGTAGAAGGTCATGGCGACCGGCACGCGGTTGCCGTCGCGGTCCTCGTAGCGGATCTCGCCCTCGCACTCGTCATGGCCGGCCAGCATGCCGCCGAGCATGACGAAGTCGGCGCCGGCGCCATAGGCCTTGGAGATGTCGCCCGGCACCGTGCAGCCGCCGTCTCCGCAGACCTGCCCCTTCAGCCCGTGGGCGGCGTCGGCGCATTCGATGATGGCGGACAGCTGGGGATAGCCGACGCCGGTCATCTTGCGGGTGGTGCAGACCGATCCCGGCCCGATGCCGACCTTGACGATGTCTGCGCCGGCCAGCAGCAGCGCCTCCGTCATGTCGCCGGTGACGACGTTGCCGGCCATGATGACGGTGTCCGGGTTCTCCTCGCGCAGGCGGGCGATCACCTCGACGAAGCGTTCGGTATAGCCGTTGGCGACGTCCAGGCAGATCTTCCCCACCGGCGCCTTGGCCTTGACCGCCTGGAACTTGTCATGGTCGGCGTCGGCGATGCCCATCGAATAGAAGACGTTGGACAGGACGGCGGACTCCGCCTCCGCCCGGAAGAAGGCGGCCAGCTCGTCAGCCTTGTAATGCTTGTGCAGGGCGGTCATGGCGCCGAAGCGCGACAGCGCGCGGGCCATGCCCATGCTGCCGGTGACGTCCATGTTGGCGGCGATCAGCGGGAAGCCGGTCCAGTCGCGCTGGGTGTGCAGGAAGGTGAAGGTCCGGTTGACGTCCACGTCGTTGCGGCTCTGCAGCGTGCTGCGTTTCGGCCGGATCAGCACATCCTTGAAGTCGAGCTTGAGGTCGCTTTCGATGATCACCGCACACCTACTCTTCTCTGTTAGCCGGGCCAACAGTTCTCATCGGGCCCAACAACACAGAGTGGAGGCGATGCCCCGCTTCGGCAAGCGCCATCGGGGTCGCGGGTGGGGCGGCGGCGTTTGAAGCTGTTTCGCCAAATCGGGCAAATTCGCTTCAGTCCTCCCCCTCCTCCCCGTCGCCGTTCGCGGGCTCGCTGCCGTCGGCGACATGGACCTGGCAGTCGGCGTTGCCCAGCACCTCCATCAACTCCGGCGGCGGCAGGCGGTCGGTGAAGAGCGCGTCGAGCACGCTGACGTCGGCCATGCGAATCATGGCGTTGCGGCCGAACTTGGTGTGGTCGGTGACCAGGAAGACCCGGCGCGAGCTTTCGATGATGGCGCGGGCGACGCGGACCTCCTGCTCGTCGTAATCCAGCAGGTCGCCTTCGGAATCGATGCCGCTGATGCCGATGATGCCGATGTCCACCTTGTAGCGGCGGATGAACTCCACCGTCGCCTCGCCGATGATGCCGCCGTCGCGCTCGCGCACGAGGCCGCCGGCGATGGACAGGGCGAAGCTGGTGTTCTTGTGCAGGATGGTGGCGACGTTCAGGTTGTTGGTCAGCACCCGCAGCCGCTTGTGGCCGAGCAGGGCCTGGGCCACCGCCTCCGTCGTCGTGCCGATGTTGAGGAACAGCGAGGCGTCCTCCGGGACATGGCGGGCGACCAGTTCGGCGATGCGGCGCTTTTCCTCCGCCATCAGGGTCTGGCGGGTGGAGTAGGCGATGTTCTCCACGCTCGACGGCACGGTGACGCCGCCGCGGAATCGGCGGACGGCCGATTGGCCGGCCAGATGCTCGATGTCGCGGCGGATGGTCTGCGGCGTGACGTCGAAATGCTCGGCCAGCCACTGGATCTGCACCATGCCCTTGGCATGGACCAGGGCCACGATCTCCTGCTGGCGGCGTTCGGCGTCCAGGCGCGCGTCCATCGGGGGGGCTGTCTCCGGTCGTTGGGAGGGAATTGGAGGCGTCAGTGGATCAGATGCGCGGAATGGGTCAAAGCGAAAACCGTCTGGCCCTGCCGTGCAAACCGTGCAAGCCGGCCAATTTCGTCACCCGGCGAAGCTACGGCACCGTACGCTGGATATTGTTCGCAACACAAGCATGTTTCTTTACGAAAATAAACGCGCATGCTATGAGATGAAGCCGTGGTTTCGCTGCCGTCTGTCGGCCAAGGGGCGATTCAGCATCCCCCGCGAATCCCATCGCCAAAGCCATCCAACAAAATTGCCGGGTCGCGGGCTGCCCGGTGTGCCGACAAGAAGATAACGTAAGGGAGAGGAACATGACGCATATGTCGGTGGGCGAGGGCGGTCGTCCGGGGCGGCATGGCCGGGCACGCCTTGGCATTCAAGGGCGTCTGTTCCTGGCCTTCGGAGGGGTGGCGCTGCTGGCCGCCTTCGCCAGCCTGATGGCTTGGTGGTCGCTGACCGAGACCGGGCGGTCGATGGACCAAATCGGCCGCAGCAGCGTGCCGGCCATCGTGCGCTCGCTCAATCTGGCGAAGGACAGCACGGCCATCGCCGCCGATGCGCCCGCGGTGGCGGCCTCGCTCGACGCGGCACAGTTGGAGGAGCGGATGGGCGGCCTGTCCCGGCAGCTGGCGGGCCTGCGCGATCGCATCGCGGCGATGCGGGGCGATGCGGGCGGTGCCTCCGCCGATGCCGACGCGGTGGCCGGGCTGGTGGAGCGCATGGGGACGGCGCTGGACACGCTGGGCAAGCGCACCGCCGAACGGCTGGCGATGGAGGGGAAGCTTAACGCCCTGATGGCCGACGCGGTGATGGCGCATGAGGACTTCACCGATCTGGTGGCGCCGCTGCTGGAGGTGTCGACCCTGTCGGTCAACAATGTGGTGGGCGATCTGGCGGCGGCGGAGACGGTCGACGCCGCCACCGGCCTGGGCCGCCGGCTGGCGCAGGAGGAACTGCCGGTCATCACCCAGCTGATGGGCGTGCAGGCCAATGGCAACCTCGCCTTCGGCATGATCGCCGCCGCCTCCAGCGTGCCGCAGGGGGCGACGCTCAGCAACATCCGGTCGAAGTACAACTGGGCGCTCCTGCGCGTCGACAACGCCATCGAAGCCATGCCCAAGGACAGCCCGGACCGGCCGGCGCTGCTCAAGGCGCGCGATGGGCTTGCCGCCTTCGGCAGCGGGGCGGGCAGCGTCTTCCGCCTGCGTGACGAGCAGGCGCGCATCACCGCCGATATCGAAAGCGCGCTGGCCGAGACGGTGCGGCTGACCGCCGACCTGAACGGCACCATCGAGACGGTGGTCGCCCACCAGCAGGACCGCACCGGTGCCGACGTGGCACGGACGGAAACGGCGATTGCCGGGGCTGTCGCCGTGCAGGGAACCGCTGCGGCGGTGGTGGTGGTGTCCAGCCTGCTGATCGCCTGGTTCTATGTCCGGAACCGGCTGACCCGCCGCCTGCTGCGGGTGATCGATGCGATGCGCGCGGTCGCCGCCGGCGATCCGAGGGCCGACGCCAGGGTCGGCGGGCGCGACGAGATCGCGGAGATGGCGGGGATCGTCGGCCTCTTCCGTGACAAGAGCGCCGAAATCGCCCGCCTGCAGGAGGAGCAGGACGCCGTCAAACAGGCCGCCGATGCCGAGCGGTCGCGCACCATCCAGACCATCACCGCCAGCATCGAGGCCAGCGTGAAGGAGGCCTCGCGCCACATCTCCGCCGCCTCGGCCGACATGCGCGCGGCGTCGGAGGATATGTCCGCCACCGCCGAGCAGGCCTGCCGCCGCATGACCGACGTGCGCGCCGCGGTTGCCGACACCGCGTCGAACGTGCAGACCGTCGCCGCCACCGCCAGCCAACTGTCGGCGTCCATCGGCGAGATCACCCGGCGGGTCGGCGACTCCAGCCAGATCGCCCGCAGCGCGGTGGACGAGGCGCGCAGCACCAACGAGCTGATGGTGGCGCTGGCCGCCGCCGCGCAGAAGATCGGCGACGTGGTCGGGATGATCAATGCCATCGCCGGCCAGACCAACCTGCTGGCGCTGAACGCCACCATCGAGGCGGCGCGGGCGGGGGAGGCGGGACGCGGCTTCGCCGTGGTGGCGGAGGAAGTGCGCAACCTCGCCGGCCAGACCGCCAAGGCGACGGAGGAGATCGCCCAGCAGGTCCAGGCGGTGCGGACCACCGCGCAGGGCGCCGTGTCGGCCATCGACGACATCGGCCGCACCATCGGCCGCATCGACGAGATCACCGCCATGGTCGCCGCCGCGGTCGAGGAGCAGTCCGCCGCCACCGACGAGATCGCGCGCAGCATCAACCATGCCTCCGAAGCGGTGCAGAGCATCGCCGACACGGCGGTATCCGTGGACGACGACGTGAACCGTACCGGCAGCGCCGCCGCGGAGGTGGTGGGCGCCACCCGCGCGCTTTCGCAACGATCCGAAAGCCTGAGCGACGACATCGACCGCCTGTTGCGCCGTATCCGAACGGCCTGAGCCGCCGGCTGCGCGGAGTGCCGGACCAGCCTTATTTCCGATAGGAAAACGGCGCGATCCGGCGTAGCCTCCAAAACATGGTCCGCTGAACAAACATTTTCCTTTTCAAACGCGAACGAACATCATATGTTCCGAAACGAAAGCGGCCGGGTTCGCAAGGAACCGCCGCGGTACGGAGAGGAACCCATGGCAAACGAGTCCGCGGTTACCGACCTTCTGATCGTCGGCGGCGGCGTGAACGGGGCGGGCATCGCCCGTGACGCGGTCGGGCGCGGGATGTCCGTGGTGCTGTGCGAACAGGGCGACCTTGCGGGCGCCACCTCGTCGGCCAGCACCAAGTTGATTCATGGCGGCCTGCGCTATCTCGAATATTACGAATTCCGTCTGGTGCGCGAAGCGCTGCAGGAGCGGGAGGTGCTGCTGCGGGCGGCCCCCCACATCATCTGGCCGATGCGCTTCGTCCTGCCCCATGACAGCAGCATGCGCCCGGCGTGGATGGTGCGCATCGGCCTGTTCCTTTACGATCATCTGGGAAAGCGCAAGCTTCTGCCGGGGTCGCACGGCGTCGACCTGACCAGCTCGCCGGCCGGAAGGCCGCTGTCGGGCGGCTTCACCAAGGCGTTCGAATATTCGGACTGCTGGGTGGAGGACAGCCGGCTGGTCGTGCTGAACGCGATGGACGCGAAGGCCCGCGGGGCGGAGATCCTGACCCGCACCCGCTGCGACAAGGCGGAACGCCGCGACGGCCTGTGGGAAGCGACGCTGGTCGATGTGAACACGGGCGCCACGCGCACCGTCCGCGCCCGCGCGCTGGTCAATGCCGCCGGCCCCTGGGTGCGCGAGATGATCGCCAAGCGCACCGGCGTCACCGTCGACAAGTCGGTCCGGCTGGTCAAGGGAAGCCACATCGTCGTTCGCAAGATGTTCGACGGCGACCACGCCTACATCTTCCAGAACGACGACCGCCGCATCGTCTTCGCCATCCCGTACGAGCGTGATTTCACGCTGATCGGCACCACCGACCTCGATTACTCGGGCGATCCCGGCGCGGTGGCGATCAGCGCGGAGGAAATCACCTACATGTGCCGGGCGGTGTCGCGCTATTTCGCGAAGCCCGTGCGCGAGGCGGATGTGGTGTGGACCTACAGCGGCGTCCGCCCGCTGTTCGACGACGCCAGCGGCAATGCCTCCGCCGTCACCCGCGACTATGTGCTGGAGATGGACGAGCCGGCGGGCGAGGCGCCGATGCTGTCGATCTTCGGCGGCAAGATCACCACCTTCCGCCGCCTGGCGGAGGAGGCGACGGAGAAGCTGGGCAAGGCGCTCGGCAAGGGCGGCGTCACCTGGACCGCCGACGCGCCGCTTCCCGGCGGCGACATCGCGGATGCGGATTTCGCCGGCTTCCTGGCTGGGCTGAAGCGGAACCGGCCGTGGCTGCCGGAGGCCTTGGCTTATCGGCTGGCGCGCGCCTACGGCACGCGGGTCGACCGGCTGCTGGGCGACGCCAAGGGGATTGGCGACCTGGGCATCGATTTCGGGGGCGGCGTCCATGAGGCCGAACTCGACTACGCCATGCGGGAGGAATTCGCCAGGACCGGCGACGACTTCCTGTGGCGGCGCTCCAAACTTGGGCTGCACCTGGACGCGAATGTCCGGGAAGCCATCGGCAGCTGGTTCGACCGGCGCCGCGAAGCGACGGCCAACAGGAACGCGGGCGGTGATACCGCCGGCCTGTTGCTTGAAAAGGGCCGGTCGATGGGAGGAATGCGGTGACACTCACACTGGAAGGCGTGGCGAAGCGCGTCGGCGCCGAGCAGCATCTCCACCCCCTGTCGCTGGAGCTGCAACCCGGCAGCTTCAACGTCCTGCTGGGGCGGACGCTGGCCGGCAAGACGACGCTGATGCGGCTGATGGCCGGGCTGGATGCCCCCAGCGCCGGCCGCGTGCTGGAAAACGGCAAGGACGTCACCGGCAAATCGGTGCGCCATCGCGACGTGGCGATGGTCTATCAGCAGTTCATCAATTACCCGGCGATGACGGTGTACGAGAACATCGCCTCGCCGCTGCGCCGCCAGGGCAAGGACAAGGCGGAGATCGACGGAAAGGTGCGCCGTACCGCCTCCATGCTGCGGATCGACCCCTACCTGGAACGGCTTCCGGCCGAACTGTCTGGCGGCCAGCAGCAGCGCTGCGCCATCGCCCGCGCGCTGGTGAAGGGTGCCGGCCTGCTTCTGCTGGACGAGCCGCTGGTCAATCTGGACTACAAGCTGCGCGAGGAGTTGCGCGCCGAACTGCGGGACATCTTCGCGGATGGCAAGACCACCGTCGTCTACGCCACCACCGAACCGCAGGAGGCGCTGATCCTGGGCGGCAACGTCACGGTCCTGCATGAGGGACGGATGCTGCAGACCGGGGCGACCGGCGACGTGTTCCACGCCCCCATCTCGCTGGGCTGCGCCGAGGTGTTCAGCGACCCGCCGATGAATGTGGTGGACGCGATCCTGACCAACGACCGGGTCGCACTGTCCGACGGCACCAGCCTGCCGCTGTCGGCCCATGACCGCAACCTGCCGGCCGGCCCCTGCAAGGTCGGCATCCGCGCCAACCACCTGACGGTTCTGCGCCGGAACGAGCGGCTGGTCCCGATCAAGGGCCGGGTGGAGTTGTCGGAGATCAGTGGGTCGGAGACTTTCATCCACCTGCGCCATGGCGGCGCCACGCTGATCGCGCGCGAGGACGGGGTGCACAGCCATCCGATCGGCAGCGAGATCCAGGTCTATGCCGATCCCGACCGCATCTTCGTCTTTTCCACCGCCGGGCAACTGGTGGCGGCACCCAACTGGCGGCGCGGCGCGCTGCGCAACATCGCGTGAGGGGCGGGAGCGATGGCGACCATCCAATTCGACAATCTCGGCCACTCCTATCACCCGCATCCCAGCAAGCCTGAGGACTACGCGCTCCGCCGCCTGTCGCAGGAGTGGGAGGATGGCAAGGCCTATGCGCTGCTGGGTCCGTCGGGCTGCGGCAAGTCCACGCTGCTGAACATCATCTCCGGCCTGCTGGTGCCCAGCGAGGGACGGGTGCTGTTCGACGGGCTGGACGTGACCCGCTGCACGCCGGAAGAGCGCAACATCGCCCAGGTGTTCCAGTTCCCGGTGATCTACGACACCATGACGGTGTACGAGAACCTCGCCTTCCCCCTGCGCAACCGCAAGGTTCCGGCCGCGGATGTCGACCGCCGCGTGCGGCAGGTGGCCGAGGCGCTGGACCTGACCGCCGATCTGAAGAAGCGTGCCCAGCGTCTGACCCCGGACGCCAAGCAGAAGATCTCCATGGGCCGCGGCCTCGTGCGGTCGGACGTGGCGGCCATCCTGTTCGACGAGCCGCTGACCGTCATCGATCCGCACACCAAGTGGATCCTGCGCCGCAAGCTGCGCCAGATCCATGAGGAATACCGCCTGACCATGATCTATGTGACCCACGACCAGGTGGAGGCGCTGACCTTCGCCGACAAGGTCGCGGTGATGTACGAGGGCGCGATGGTCCAGCTCGGCACGCCGCAGGAGCTGTTCGAGAACCCGCTGCACACCTTCGTCGGCTATTTCATCGGCAGCCCCGGCATCAACCTGATGCCCTGCACGCTGGGTAGCGACCATGCGCTGGTGGACGGCATCTCCATTCCGCTGCCCGACCGAGCCGTACCCGCCGTGGGCGGCAAGTTCGAACTGGGCATCCGGCCGGAGTTCCTGGAGCTGACCCGCAGCGGCAGTGCCGGCGCCATCCCGGTGCAGGTCACCGGCGTCGACGATCTCGGCACCTCCAAGCTGGCGACGGTGCGGCTGGGCAGCCACACGCTGAAGGCCCGGCTGAGCGAGGAGCAGGAGATCCCGGCGCTCGACGCCGCCATCCGTTTCCCCACCCGGTGGACCAAGCTCTACCGCGACAGCCATCTGGTCGGTTGAAGGAGGCACAAGCCATGGATAAGGTCAAGGACAACCGGGCTTGGTTCCTCATCATCCCGGTCTTTCTGATCGTCGCCTTCAGCGCGGTGATCCCGCTGATGACGGTGGTCAATTATTCGGTGCAGGAGATCTTCGGCCCCGGCCAGACCTTCTTCGTCGGCACCGAGTGGTTCGAAGTGGTGCTGGCCGACGAGCGGCTGCATGATGCGCTGGTCCGCCAGATCGTCTATTCGCTGGCGGTGCTGGCCATCGAGATCCCGCTGGGCATCCTGATCGCGCTCGGCATGCCCGGCGGTCGCAGCGCTAAGACGTCGCTGACGCTGGTGCTGCTGGCCCTGCCGCTGCTGATCCCGTTCAACGTGGTCGGCACCATCTGGCAGATCTTCGGCCGCGGCGACATCGGCCTGCTGGGCGCCACCTTCCGCGCCATCGGCATCGACTACAACTACACCAACAATTCGCTGGACGCCTGGCTGACCGTGCTGGTCATGGACGTCTGGCATTGGACCAGCCTGGTGGCGCTGTTGTGCTACGCCGGTCTGCAGTCGATCCCGCCGGCCTTCTATCAGGCGGCCAAGATCGACGGGGCGTCGAAATGGGCGGTGTTCCGCTACATCCAGCTGCCGAAGATGCGCGGCGTCCTGATCATCGCGGTCCTGCTGCGCTTCATGGACAGCTTCATGATCTACACCGAGCCCTTCGTGCTGACCGGCGGCGGCCCCGGCAACTCCACCACCTTCCTCAGCCAGTATCTGACGCAGATGGCGGTGGGTCAGTTCGACATCGGCAAGGCCGCAGCCTTCTCCATCGTCTACTTCCTGATCGTGCTGCTGTTCAGCTTCATCTTCTACACCATCATCACCCGCACCGGCGAGGGAGAGAAGAAATGAGCAAGGCCGCGGTTCTCGCTCCCGGTTCGCTGAGTGCGCCGGCAAACATCCGCCGCTCCACCGCGCGGGTGTCGAAAAGGACGATCGTTCTCGTCTGCTACATCGTCTTCCTCATGCTGCCCATCTACTGGATGGTCAACATGTCCTTCAAGACGAACGAGGAAATCCTGTCGGGTCTGACGCTGTACCCGCACAATCCGACGCTGCGCAATTACGCCGTCATCTTCACCGATCCCAGCTGGTACAGCGGCTACATCAACTCGATCTATTATGTGACGCTGAACACCATCATCTCGCTGACGGTGGCTTTGCCGGCGGCCTATGCCTTCTCGCGCTACCGCTTCATCGGCGACAAGCACGTCTTCTTCTGGCTGCTGACCAACAAGATGGCGCCGCCGGCCGTGTTCCTGCTGCCCTTCTTCCAGCTTTACCAGACGGTCGGGCTGTTCGACACGCACATCGCGGTGGCGCTGGCCCATTGCCTGTTCAACGTGCCGCTGGCGGTCTAGATCCTGGAAGGCTTCATGTCCGGCGTGCCGCGCGAGATGGACGAGATGGCCTACATCGACGGCTACAGCTTCCCGCGCTTCTTCGGCACGGTGTTCCTGCCGATGATCCGCGCCGGCGTCGGCGTCACCGCCTTCTTCTGCTTCATGTTCAGCTGGGTCGAGCTTCTGCTGGCCCGCACGCTGACTTCGGTCGATGCCAAGCCCATCGCCGCCACCATGACCCGCACCATCAGCGCGTCCGGCATGGATTGGGGACTTCTGGCCGCCGCCGGCGTGCTGACCATCCTGCCGGGCGCGCTGGTGATCTGGTTCGTCCGCAACTACATCGCCAAGGGCTTCGCCCTCGGTCGTGTTTGACCGGCCGCGTCTAAGGGAGACCTGATCATGGATATGGAATGGATGGCGTGGACCACGCCGACCGCGATCTTCTTCCTCGGCATCGCCCTGATGCTGGCCGGCATGACGGTGTGGGAGGTGGTGTCCCCGACGGTGGAGGCCAAGGGTTTCCTGCCGATGCGCACCACCCGCGGCGACCGGCTGTTCATCGGCCTGCTCAGCAGCGCCTTCATCCATCTGGGCTGGCTCGCCGCGACCGACGTGTCGCTGTGGGGCGCCTTCGCGGTCTCGCTCGCGTGGGTCGCTGTCGTGATCCGCTTCGGCTGAGAAGGACAGGCATTCTTCAAGGGATCCGCCGTCCCGGTCAAGCCGGGGCGCGACGGTAAGAGCAATACGAAACGTCAACCCGACATCAAGTCGATCATGTGGGAGGAACCATGCTTCAGCACCAGACTCTGCGGCGCCGTCTGACCGGCGCGGTGATGGCCGGCGGCATCGGCGTTCTGCTGGCGATGGGGTCGGCGGCGCCGTCCGCCGCCATGACGCCGGAGCAGGAAACCGTCGCCAAGCGCATCATCGAGGAACTCCAGCCCTCCACGCTGTCCAAGGACGAGCAGATGAAGGAGCTGGAATGGTTCGTGAAGGCGGCCGAGCCCTACAAGGGCATGGAGATCAACGTCGTCTCCGAAACCATCACCACGCACGAATATGAATCGAAGACGCTGGCCAAACTGTTCAGCGATCTGACCGGCATCCGGTTGAAGCACGACCTGATCCAGGAAGGCGACGTCATCGAGAAGCTGCAGACGCAGATGCAGTCGGGACGCAACGTCTACGATGCCTACGTCAACGACAGCGACCTGATCGGCACCCATGTGCGCTACGGCCAGGCGGTCGCCCTGTCCGACTTCATGACGGGCGAAGGCAAGGACGTCACCCTGCCGACGCTGGACATCAAGGACTTCATCGGCACCAGCTTCACCACCGGGCCGGACGGCAAGCTCTACCAGCTGCCCGACCAGCAGTTCGCCAACCTCTATTGGTTCCGCGCCGACTGGTTCGCCCGTCCCGACCTGAAGGAGAAGTTCAAGGCCAAGTACGGCTACGATCTGGGCGTTCCGCAGAACTGGTCGGCCTATGAGGACATCGCCGAGTTCTTCACCAACGACGTGAAGGAGATCGACGGCACCCGCGTCTACGGCCACATGGATTACGGCAAGAAGGACCCGTCGCTCGGCTGGCGCTTCACCGACGCCTGGCTGTCGATGGCCGGCGCCGGCGACAAGGGCCTGCCGAACGGCAAGCCGGTGGACGAGTGGGGCATCCGCGTCGAGGGCTGCCGTCCGGCCGGCGCCTCGGTCAAGCGCGGCGGCGACACCAACGGTCCGGCCTCGGTCTACGCCCTGACCAAGTACATCGACTGGCTGAAGAAGTACGCGCCGCCGGAAGCGTCGGGCATGACCTTCTCCGAATCCGGCCCGGTGCCGGCCCAGGGCAACGTCGCGCAGCAGATCTTCTGGTACACCGCCTTCACCGCCGACATGACCAAGCCGGGCCTGCCGGTGGTCAATGCCGACGGCACACCGAAGTGGCGCATGGCGCCCTCGCCGCACGGCCCGTACTGGGAAGAGGGCATGAAGCTGGGCTACCAGGACGTGGGTTCCTGGACGCTGTTGAAGTCCACCCCGCTGGAACGCCGCAAGGCCGCCTGGCTCTATGCCCAGTTCACCGTGTCGAAGACCGCGTCGCTGAAGAAGACGCTGGTCGGCCTGACTCCGATCCGCGAAAGCGACATCAAGTCGGAGCCGATGACCGCCGCCGCCCCGAAGCTGGGCGGTCTGGTCGAGTTCTACCGCAGCCCGGCCCGCGTTTCGTGGTCGCCGACCGGCACCAACGTGCCGGACTATCCGAAGCTGGCGCCGTTGTGGTGGCAGAACATCGCCGAGGCGGTCACGGGTGAGCGTACCCCGCAGCAGGCGATGGACAACCTCGCGACCCAGATGGAGCAGGTGCTGGCCCGCATGGAGCGCGCCAAGATCGGCGGCGAGTGCGCCCCGCAGTTGAACAAGGAAGAGGACGCCAAGGTCTGGTTCGACAAGCCGGGCGCTCCGAAGGCCAAGCTGGACAACGAGAAGCCTAAGGGCGAGACCATCGCCTACGACGACCTGCTGAAGGCCTGGAAGGAAGGCCGCGCCCAGTAACGCGCCGGCAGGATGGTTCTTCCTCCCGGCACTTCGTCCTGGTTGGGTCGGGGGTTAACTCGGGGCGGCGGCACGCCGTCGCCCCGTTTTTATTTCTCCCCTCTAGATCCCCTCTCCCCGGGGGGGAGAGGGAGAGACGCGCGATAATTGGATAATTGGGGGACACGCAGCATGAGCAAGGCCGGCCACATCCTCGCCATCGACCAGGGCACCACCTCGTCGCGGGCGATCCTGTTCGACGGCCGGGGGACGCCGCTGGCCGAGGCGCGGCGCGAATTCCCGCAGCATTACCCCGGTGACGGCTGGGTGGAGCATGATCCCGCCGACATCCTGCGCGACGTCCGCGCCGTGGCGCGTGAGGCGGTGGAGAAGGCCGGAATCGACGTCGCCGCCATCGCCGCCATCGGCATCACCAACCAGCGCGAGACCGCGGTGGTGTGGGACCGGGCCACCGGCGAGCCGATCCACCGCGCCATCGTCTGGCAGGACCGCCGCACCGCGTCGCTCTGCCACGATCTGGTTGCCGATGGCAATGCCGAACTGGTGCGTTCCAAGACCGGCCTGCTGATCGACGCCTATTTCTCCGCCACCAAGATCGCCTGGATCCTCGACCACGTGCAGGGCGCCCGTGCGCGGGCCGAGCGGGGCGAACTGTGCTTCGGCACCATCGACAGTTTCCTGATTTATCACCTGACCGGCCGCCGCGTGCATGCGACCGACGCGACCAACGCCTCTCGCACCATGCTGTTCGACATCCATGCCCAGGATTGGGACGACGATTTGCTGAGGCTGTTCCGCGTGCCGCGCGCCATGCTGCCGCGGGTGCTCGACAGCTCCGACGATTTCGGCGAGACCGATCCGGAACTGTTCGGCCGGCCGATCCCGATCGCCGGCGTGGCGGGCGACCAGCAGGCGGCGGCCTTCGGGCAGGCCTGCCTGACGCCGGGCATGGCGAAATCGACCTACGGCACCGGCTGCTTTGCGCTGATCAACACCGGCGAGACGCCGGTGGTATCGAAGAACCGGCTGCTGACCACCGTCGCCTACCGTCTGAACGGCAAGACGGCCTATGCGCAGGAAGGTTCGATCTTCGTGGCGGGGGCCGCGATCAAGTGGCTGCGCGACGGCATCGGCGTCATCACCCACGCCAGCCAGACCGATGACATGGCCACCCGCGTGCCCGACAGCCACGGCGTCTATTTCGTCCCGGCTTTCGTGGGTCTGGGCGCGCCGCATTGGGACTCGGATGCCCGCGCCGCGATCTTCGGCATGACCCTGGACGTCGGCCCGGCCCACATCGCCCGCGCGGCGCTGGAGGCGGTCGCCTACCAGACCCGGGACCTGATGGAGGCGATGGCCGGCGACTGGGGCGGCACCATCAACTCCCTGCGTGTAGACGGCGGCATGGCCGCCAACGACTGGCTCTGCCAGTTCCTGGCCGACCTGCTGAACATGCCGGTGGAGCGCCCGAAGGTGATCGAGACCACGGCATTGGGCGCCGCCTGCCTTGCGGCATTGCGGGTGGGCGTGTTCGACGGGCTGGAGTCGGTTTCCGACGCCTGGGGCAGCGAGCGGCGGTTCGACCCGCGCATGGAACAGGGCAGGCGCGACCGTCTCTATGGCGGCTGGCGCGATGCCGTGGCGCGGGTGCGGTCGGACCGCTGAAGGGACCGCGAAGGCGGGATTTTGCAGACATTCTGCCGCAGAGGGACAGGTCGACTTACTCCTCTGCCTCTAATCTGATTTCGGTTGCGCGCTCCTCCCTCGGGTGCGTCGTCCTCGCCGGTCCAGCGAGGACACTGGGCCGGACGGTTCATGCCGTCCGGCCCGTTTTCTTTTGGGGTCACACCCCTTCGGGATCGGTCACCATGTGGCGGATCTCGCTTTTCAGCAGCTTGCCGGTGGCGGTGTGGGGCAGGCTGTCGACGAAGCGGACGTCGTCGGGGATGCACATTTCGCGACCTTGCCCTCGAAGACCGCCAGCAGCTCCTCGCGGGTGACGGTCGAATCGGGCTTGCGCACCACCACCAGCACCGGGCGCTCGCCCCACTTCTCGTCGGGGACGGCGACGGCGGCGGCTTCCTGGACACCCGGATGGCCGACGGCGATGTTCTCCAGGTCGATGGAGCTGATCCACTCGCCGCCGGACTTGATGACGTCCTTGGTGCGGTCGACGATCTGGACATAGCCGTCGGCGTCCATCGTCACCACGTCGCCGGTCTCGAACCAGCCCGGCACCATCTGGTGCGCCGGGCTTTCGGTCACGCCGAAATAGCCGGAGCAGACGGTCGGGCCGCGCACCAGCAGCCGGCCGAAGCTGGTCCCGTCGCGGGCCACGTCGTTGCCGGAGCCGTCGACGACGCGGAACTGCACGCCGCAGATCGGCCGGCCCTGCTTGGAGGCCAGCGCCAGGGCGTCGTCGGCGCTCAGCCCCGCATGCTTGCCCTTGGGCATGTTGGCGAGGCCGAGCGGGCTGGTTTCCGTCATGCCCCAGGCATGCAGAACCTCCACCCCCATCTCGCGGAAGCGCTGGATCATCACCGGCGGGCAGGCGGAGCCGCCGATGGCGATGCGGCGCATGCTGGTCAGCTTCTTCTTGTTCGCATCGAGCCAGTTCAGCAGGGCGAGCCAGACCGTCGGCACGCCGGCGGTGTTGGTGACTTTCTCGGCCTCGAACAGCTCGTACAGGCTGGCGCCGTCCAGCTTGCCGCCGGGGAAGACCAGCTTGGCACCGGCCAGCGGTGCGGCATAGGGCGTGCCCCAGGCATTGACGTGGAACATCGGCACCACCGGCAGCACCACGTCCGACGCCGACAGGCCGAACACGTCGGGCATGCAGGCGGCCATGGCATGCAGATAGGAGGAGCGGTGGCTGTAGAGCACACCCTTCGGGTTGCCGGTGGTGCCCGAGGTGTAGCACATGCCGCAGGCGGTATTCTCGTCGAGCAGCGGCCAGTCGAAGGCGTCGGGCTGGGCGGCCAGCAAATCCTCGTAGCACAGCAGGTTGGGCAGACTGGAATTCGGCATGTTGGCCCGGTCGGTCATCACGACGATGCCCTTCAGCCCGGTCAGTTCGTGGGCGATACCCTCCAGCAGCGGCACGAAGGTCAGGTCGGTGAACAGCAGCCGGTCTTCTGCGTGGTTGACGATGTAGGCGATCTGTTCCGGGAACAGGCGCGGGTTGATGGTATGGCAGACCATGCCCGAGCCGCCGATGCCGTAGTAGCATTCCAGATGGCGGTAGCCGTTCCAGGCCAGCGTGCCGATGCGGTCGCCCGGCTTCATCCCCAGCGCAGCCAGTACGTTCGCCAGCTTCTGCGTGCGGACCCAGGCGTCGGCATAGGTGTAGCGGTGGATCGGCCCCTCGGTCGTGCGCGACACGATCTCGGTGTCGGCGTGGTAGAGCGCCGCATGACGCAGGATCGACGTCACCAGCAGCGGCTCGTTCATCATCATTCCACGCAGCATCGTTTCACTCCCGGTTCATTTGTCTGCTGATTGGTTATCGTCTGCATCGGGTCTTCGTCAGGCACGCAGCCGGCGAGCCGCCGCTCGGCGTCGGCCTCCATCGCCTTCAGCTCGACGATCACCTCGGCGATTTCCGACTGCATCCGTTCAAGTTCGGCCAGCCGGGCGCGGATCTTCCGCAGCCCGTCGCGATACTGCCCGGCACTGGGCCGGCCCGAGCGGTAGTGTGCGAGATAGTCGGCGATCTGCTCCAGCGAGAAGCCCACCCGCCGGAATTTCAGGATCAGGATCAGCCGCGCGCGGTCGCGATAGGTGAACACCCGACGCCCCCCGGCCCGCTGCGGCGTCAGCAACCCCTTTTCCTCGTAAAAGCGCAACGCCTGTGGCGTGAGGTCGAACTCCGCCGCCAGTTCCGTCACGCCGTAAACCCGATCCCGTTCGGTCATGGACAATCCCCTGCGCCAGCGAATTTCGCCACGGGCGCAGGGGGAAGTCAACGTCAATGAGCTAAAGTGTGCTTTAGTCCGGAGGGATCGTCATCCGGCACGGACCTGGGTGAGGAAGCGGTCAACCTCGTGGCTCAGCGAGTCGGTGTGGCTGGACAGTTGGCGGACGGAGGTCAGGACCTCGTAGGCGACCTTGCCGCTCTGGCTGGCGGCCTGGTTGACGCCGCCGATGCTGTCGGAAACGGTCTGCGTGCCCTGGGCGGCCTGCTGGATGTTGCGGCTGATTTCGCGGGTCGCCGCCCCCTGTTCCTCGACCGCCGACGCGATGGAAGCGGCGACCTCGTTGATGTGGCCGATGACCCTGACCACCTCCTGCAATTCTCCCACCGCCTCGCCGGTCATCGACTGGATGTCGGCGACCTGGACCGCGATGTCCTCTGTCGCCTTCGCCGTCTGGTTGGCAAGCGCCTTCACCTCGCTGGCGACCACGGCGAAGCCCTTGCCGGCCTCCCCGGCGCGGGCGGCCTCGATGGTGGCGTTGAGCGCCAGCAGGTTGGTCTGGCTGGCGATGGAGTTGATCAGCTCCACCACCGCGCCGATCCGTTGCACGGCCTGCGCCAACCCATCCACCTTGCCGTTGGCGCGCTCGGCGATGCCGACCGCCTCGCGGGCGATCTTCGAGGACTGGCCGACCTGCCGGCTGATCTCGCCGATCGAACCGGTCAGTTCCTCGGTCGCGGCGGCTACGGTCTGGACATTGGCGGAGGTCTGTTCCGTCGTCACGGCGACGTCGCTGGCCAGCCTGCCGGTCTGGTCCGCCGCCTGGGTCACCGCGCTGGCACGGCTTTCCATCCCGGCGGCTTCCTCGACCACCGCATGGATGACGCCGCCCACCGCCTGCTCGAAGCGGTCGGCCAGTTCGGCGATGGCGCGCTGCTTGTCCGCCTCGGCCCGGCGGGCCTGCTCGGCCTGTTCGGATTCAAGCCGCTGCTTGGCCAGCGCGTTCTCCTTGAACACCTGCGTGGCGCGGCTCATGGCGCCAAGCTCATCGCCGCGGTGGGTTTCGGGGAAGGCGACGGACAGGTCGCCATCGGCCATGGTCCGCATGCGGTCGGCCAGCGAGCGGATGGTGGCGCTGATGTTGTGCCCGACCAGCGCCAGCAGCACGATGGCCGGCAGGGCCAGCGCCGCGATGACGCCGAGCAGGGTCCAGAGCTGCGACAGGAAGGCCGTCCACAGATCGTCGATGAAGATGCCGGTGCCGATGAAGATCCGCCAGGGCTCGAACCCCTTCACATAGGCCAGCTTCATCGCCGTTTCGCTGCCGCCGACCGTGCGCGGCCAATCATAGGCGTAGGTCCCTTCGCCCTTGGTCCTGACGATGCCGATCAGCGCCGGGATGACCGGCACGCCGGCCGCGTCCTTGATCCCCGACACGTCCTTGCCCATCAACGCCTTGTTGACGTGGGCGAAGCCGACATTGTCGTAGGTGTGCGCAAAGAGATACTCGTCGCCGCCGTAACGGATGGCGAGGAAGGCATCCTTGAAGCGCGCCTGGGCCTCGTCGCGGGACAGGCGTCCGGCCGCGACCTCGTTTTCGAAGCGGGCCGCCATGCTGTGTCCCGCCTCGACCATGAAGCGCAGGGTTTCCACGCGGTCCTGATACATGCGGTTATAGCTGAGATAAAGTCCGGCGCCCGCGATCGCCATGCAGGCGAGACTGGCAGTTGCGACCAGCATCAGCAGCTTCGCGCGGATGGAAAGAGAAGATTTGGTCATTGACCACCACCTTTCGGCGTACTGCAGTCGCCTTGTCGTGCAGGGTGTCGTTCGGGAAATTATTGCCTGAATATTGAACGGAATCCTTGCCGATGGGCCGCGCCACGGTGTCGCATGGGAAATGGCATGCGGATGCCGCCGATGTCCGGGTGTTTTAGCCGATTTGCAGAAATACTCTGCATGCGCTTGAACTGGCGCCCGCCTCTGCTCGCCTGCCCCGAGAGCGGGCACAGCCCTTGGCCCATGGCGGAGACTGCCCATGGAAGGCCGCGGCCACCGGTGCCTCACCGGCTCGTCGACATGGGGTGGTGGCGATTGTGCCTCTCACCCTCGCGGCAGATAGCGCGCGCGGTCCAGCCCGTGGCGGGCCATCTTCTCGTTCAGGGTGCGGCGGGGGATGTCCAGCAAATCCATCACCGCCCTGATGTCGCCCTTGCAGCGCTCCAACGCCTGTTCGATCGCGCGCTTCTCGAAGGAATCGACCTGATTGGCGAGCGCGCGGGGGGCCGTCGCGGCCTCCCCGCCGACCGGCCGGCGGCGCAGCAGGCCGGCGACGCCGCTCCGCCCGACCGACAGGACATGGCGTTCGGCCAGATTGCGCAACTCGCGCACGTTGCCGGGCCAGTCATGGGCCTGAAGCGCGTCGAGGTCGGCCGGCTCCAGTGGGCGGGGCACGCGGTTGTGGCGGGTGGCGAACTCGGCGGCGAAATAGTCGAACAGCAGCGGAATGTCCTCCGCCCGCGCCCGCAGCGGCGGGATGTGCAACTCCGCCACGTTCAGCCGGTAATAGAGATCGGCGCGGAACCGTCCCTCCTCGCTGAGGTCGAGCAGGTCGATCTTGGTCGCCGCGACCAGCCGCAGATCGACCGGAACCTGCTTGTTCGAGCCAAGCCGTTCGATGGTGCGTTCCTGCAGGGCGCGCAGCAGCTTGACCTGGATGGCCATGGGCATGCTTTCGATCTCATCCAGGAACAGGGTGCCGCCGCTGGAATGCTCCAGCTTGCCGGCGCGGCGCTGGGTGGCGCCGGTGAAGGCGCCGGGCTCGTGCCCGAACAGCTCGCTTTCCGCCATGCTGTCGGGGATGGCACCGCAATTGACGGCGACGAAGGCGCCATTCCGTCCCCTGGCGCTAAAATCATGCAGGCAGCGGGCGACAAGCTCCTTGCCCGTGCCGGTCTCGCCATGGATCAGCACGCTGGCGCTGGTGGCGGCGAGGTCCATCAATTCGCGCCGCAGTTCTGCGATGGCGGGGGAGGTGCCGATCAGCCGTGTTGCGATCCCGCCGCCGGCCGCGCGGCGGCGCAAGCCGCGATTCTCCAGCACCAGCCGCCGCTTCTCCGCCGCGCGGCGGATGACCGCCACCAGATGCTCGGGCTCGAAGGGCTTTTCGATGAAGTCGTAGGCGCCGCGCCGCATCGCTTCCACCGCCAGTGCCACGTCGCCATGGCCGGTCACCAGGATCACCGGCAGGTCGGCATCGCGCTCCAGCGCGCGTTCCAGCACCGCCATGCCGTCCATCCGCGGCATCCGCACATCGGTGACCAGCACGCCGGGAAAGTCGGGCGACAGCAGATCCAGTGCCGGCTGCGGCGTCTCGAAGCCTTGCGCGGCGAAACCGGCCAACTGCAGCCATTGCGTCACCGACACGCGCATCGCCAGCTCGTCGTCGATGAACAGCACGGGGGTGGCGAGCGGATCGGTCTTCATGTCGGTCCTCACTGTGCACCCGGCAATTGGGGACCGGGCAACTGGGCACCCGGCAACGGGGCATCCGGCAGCTGGACGACGAAGCAGGCGCCGCCCTCGGGGTTGTTCTCCGCCCGTAGTGTGCCGCCGAAGTCCCTTACGATGCCATAGGACAACGACAGCCCAAGGCCAAGCCCCTGTCCGACCTCCTTGGTGGTGAAGAAGGGGTCGAACAGCTGGAACTGGTGCGCCTCGGCGATGCCGGTGCCGCTGTCGCTGATGCGGATTTCCCATCCCTCCGCACTGCGGGCGGCGGTCAGAATCAGCAGCCGCTCCTCGCAGCCTTCCATCGCATCGGCAGCATTGCGGAGCAGATTGACGAAGACCTGTTCCAGCCGCACCGCGTCGCCGCGCACGCGGGCATCGGGCGGGATGGACTGCTCAACCCGCACCTCCTCCTCGCGCAGGCGGGAGGCGAGCAGGGCCAGCGCACGCTCCATGGCGCGCGCGACCGGCACGGCTTCGACCCGCGCCGGCCCTTTGCGGGCGAAGTCCTTCAGATGGCCGGACAGCACCGCCATCCGTTCCGCCAGATCGCCGATCATGGCGAGGTTGTCGCGCACCATCGCCGTCTCGCCCCGTTCGGCCAGCAGCCGCGTGGAGGCGACGAAGGTGCGGATGGCTGCCAGCGGCTGGTTGATCTCGTGCGCCAGCGCCGCCGACATCTGGCCCAGCGCCGCCAGCTTGCCGGCCTGCACAAGCTCCTCCTGCGCCTCGCGCAGGACGCGGTTGGCGGTCAGCAGTTCGGCCGTGCGCTCCTCCACCCGGCGCTCCAGCATCGCCCGCGCTTCCTGCTGCAGCCGCAGGGCGTGACGCCGCTGCCAGCCCAGCGCAAGGGCTGCGGCCAGCAGCAGGAGCCCCATGGCGGTCAGCACCGCCGCCCCGGCCGCCTGCGCCTTCACCGGCTCCAGATCGGACAGGAAGCGGATGGTCCAGCCGAATTCGGGCAGGGCAAGCTCCTGCATCAGATAGGCGCGGCGGGAGCCGCCGGGAATGGAATCGGGCAGGCTGACCAGCCGGGCGCCGCTTTCCATCACCGGGCCGTCATGGAGGCCGAGCGGCATCACCTCGCTGCGGTCGTACTGGCGGGTCTGCGCCAGCCGAGCCTTCACCGCGTCGGGGAGCGGACGCAGCGCATGGTATTTCCAGTCGGCATGGCTGGACAGGAAGACGATGCCGTTCTCGTCGGTCACCAGCACCCGCTCGCCGCCGGCGGCCCAATCGCGCTGGAGCGGCTCCAGGTCGATCTTGACCACGGCGACGCCGATCAGACGGTCCGCCAGATGCACCGCGTGCGACAGGAAGTAGCCGGGCAGGCCTGTGGTGACGCCGATGCCGAAGTAGCGGCCGCTGCCGGCCTCGACCGCCTGCCGGAAATAGGGGCGGAAGTCGTAGATCTGGCCGACGAAGCTCTGCGCCGGATCGGCCCAGTTGCTCGCCGCCAGCGCCAGCCCGCTGCGGTCCACAACATAGAGCGCCGCCGAACCGGCCGCCGCATTCGCCGTCTCCAGCCGCCGGTTCACGGCGTCGCGCGAAGCGGGCGAAGGCGCGTCCAGCAGCTCCAACACCTCATGGTCGCGGGCGACCAGAAAGGGCAGATAGTCGTAGCGGCCGACCGCGTTGCGGATGCTGCTGGCATATAGCCCAAGCCGCTGGTCGCCGTTCAGGGTCAGGGCCGTTCGCGCATCGGCCTCCGCCCAGCGGTAGGCACCCCAGCAGGCCAGGGCGGTGACCGCGGCCATTGCCGCGACGAGGAACGCCAGCTTGCGGCGCCGCAGCGGACGGGTGGAGACGTTGTCGGCCATTCTCCGTCTATGGGACTGCGGGGGCGATGCTGTCCAGCGCCTTTTCCTGTCTGGAAGGAACGACGGGACTGTGAAATCCCCTTCGAGCAATCGGCCGATTTTCTTTGAATGAACGATCAATCAAAAACAGAAAAGACAGGATACTAAATGGATATGTCAAATGAATGAGCCACCGGATGGCGACATCGGGCGGATTCTGTTGTTTGCGTCACTTTCATGAAGCCCTGAAGACGGCTATGGTGCGCCTCTGCCGGCTTGGGCTTCACCTTTGAACAGGACCCGGCATCGGGATCGAGAGAGGGGATACAGGATCATGGACGCCGACTCCATTCGCGCCGCCTACCGCCGCTATGCGGGGTTCTACGACAAGGTGTTCGGGGTGCTTCTGGCGTCCGGTCGGCATGCGGCGGTGGAGTGGCTGAACCGCCGCGGGAACCTGCGGATCCTGGAGGTCGGCGTCGGCACCGGTCTGTCGCTGTCCGATTACCGCAAGGACAACCGCGTCGTCGGCATCGACCTGTCGACCGATATGCTGAAGGTCGCGCAGGAGCGGGTGGAGCGCGAGAAGCTCGGCAATGTCGAAGGGCTGCTGGAGATGGATGCCGGCAAGCTGGCCTTCGCCGACGGAAGCTTCGACGTGGTGGTCGCCATGTATGTCATGACCGTCGTTCCCGATCCCCAGGGCACGATGGCGGAACTGGAGCGCGTCTGCAAACCGGGCGGCGACATCGTGATCGTCAACCACTTTGCCGCCCCCAGCCCCGGCGTCCGCCGTGCGGTGGAGGGCTGGCTGTCGCCCTTGTCGAAGAAGCTGGGCTGGCGGCCCGATTTCACCCTGGACGCGATGATGACCGGATCGCGGCTGGCGGTGGAGAGCATCCGCACCCTGCCGCCTTTCGGGCTGTTCAGCCTGCTGCATTGCCGGCGGGGGTAGGCCTGCCGTCGGCCATGGCGATCCATCCTGCGTGACCGCCCCCGCCGCCTGCTGTTAGTCTCCCCGTGACCACACACGCGATCACGGGGAGCGGAACCATGGCCGAGCAGGGCGGAGATCTGGCGGGGAAGCGGATTCTGGTGCCGGAAAGCCGGGATCTCGACCTGTTCGCCGGCATGATGGAGCAGCATGGGGCCGAGACCATCCGTTGCCCGATGGTCAAGATCCTCGATCTCGACGACCCGGCACCGGCCAGGGAGTGGCTGGACCGGCTGCTGACCGAGGGCTTCGACGACATCGTGCTGCTGACCGGGGAAGGGCTGCGGCGCCTGATGACGGTTGCCCGTGCCATGGACCGTGAGGCCGACGTAATCGCCGCCATCGGCCGGGCACGCGTCTTCGTCCGCGGGCCGAAGCCGGTGAAGGCACTGCGGGAGATCGGCTGCAGCCCGTTCAAATCCGCCCCCGCTCCGACCACGGACGGCGTCATCGCCATGCTGTCGGAACAGGAACTGGACGGTCACCGCGTCGGCATCCAGCTCTACCCCGACAACCCCAACGAGCCGCTGCTGGAGGCGGTGCGGCTGCGCGGCGGCACGCCGGTGGCGGTCACGCCCTACCGCTATGCCAATGATTCCGAAACGGGGGCGGTGCAGACCGCCATCCGCGACATGGCGGCCGGGCGGATCGACTTCGTCGCCTTCACTGCCTCGCCCCAGGTGCGGCGCCTGCACGAGGTGGCGGAGGCCTGCGGCCTTGGCGACGACTTCCGCCAGGGCTTCGCCAGGACCCGGATCGCCGCGGTCGGCCCGGTGGTGGCCGAAGCGGTGGAGGCGGCGGGCGGGACCGTCGCGGTCTCCCCGGAATCGACCTTCCACATGAAGCCGCTGGTCAATGCCATCCGCCGTCTGCTGACGGACGGGGCAGGAGCCAGATAGGTCCGGCAGGAGCGGGGCAGGGGTGGAAATGATGGCAAGACAGCGACCTTTCGCCCCACCCTTTCACTGTGCAGCCTCATTGATAACAATTCTCACTCTCGCTTAACCTTTGACGCGCAGTGTTGGCGCCGGTCGCCGGGGCATTCCCCGCGGCCAGCCGTTGCCAGGAGCGTCGTCATGTCCGTCACCATCCTTCCCCTGCCTCGCCGCGCGCTCGCGCTGGTGCTTCTGTCGGCCGGAATCGCCGGGGGCGGGTCCGCGCTCGCGGCGGATCTGTCGACGAAGGAAATGCTGGGGGAGGCGCTGTTTTCCGACCACAATTTGTCGGCCAACCGCACCCAGGCTTGCGCCGATTGCCACAATCCCGACTTCGGCTTCGCCGATCCGCGCACCGGCGGCGCGGGTGGGGCGGCATCGGTCGGCGACAACGGAAAGTCGGTCGGCGACCGCAATGCGCCGACGGCGAGCTATGCCGCCTTCACGCCCGCCTTCCACATCACCGCCGACGGCAAGGCGGTAGGCGGACAGTTCTGGGACGGCCGCGCCGCGACCCTGAAGGACCAGGCCGGCGGTCCGCCGCTGAACCCGGCCGAGATGGGGCTGACTTCCAAGGAGCAGGCACGCGAAAGGCTGGCCGAGAATCCCGATTACGCCCGCGCTTTCGTGGCGCTCTATGGTGCCGGCGTGCTCGACGATGCGGAGCGCGCCTATGATGCGATGAGCGACAGTCTCGCCGCCTTCGAGAAGACCGACCGGTTCGCGCCCTTCGATTCGAAATACGACCGCCATCTGCGCGGCGAATACAAGATGACGGCTGAGGAGGATTTGGGCATGACCCTGTTCTTCTCCACCCAGTTCACCAACTGCAACCAGTGCCACAAGCTGAAGCCGATGCCGGCCGCAGCCGGGGAGATGTTCACCAACTACGAACACCACAACATCGGTGTGCCGGCGAACCCGGCCCTGCGCGAGGCGTCGGGCAAGCCGGCAAGCTTCGCCGACCGTGGACTGCGCGACAATCCCGGAGCGGCCAAACCGGCTTTCGAGGGGAAATTCAAGACCCCGAGCCTGCGCAACGTGGCCGTGACCGGCCCTTACATGCACAACGGCGTCTTCAAGGATCTGGAAACGGTGGTCCGCTTCTACGACCACTACAACAACCGCACGGACAAGGCGGCGATCAACCCGGAGACGGGGAAGCCCTGGGGGGCGCCCGAAGTGGGGGCGAACCTGTCGAAAAAGGAACTGGAATCGGGTCCGGCACTGGATACCCGCCGCGTCAAGGCGCTGGTCGCCTTCATGAAGACGCTTACCGACGCGCGGTACGAGCACCTGCTGAAGTGAGCTGTCGGGGAGAGGCTGGGGGACGGCCCTCTCCCAACCACTCTTTCAGCCGCCGATGTCGATCCGGTAAAGCTCCAGATCCAGCAGTTCCATCGTGATCCGGCGGCGACCGGCTGTCTTGCGGGCACTCAGCTTGCGGGCCAGCGGCCGGCTGAGCCAGGCTGTGCGGGCGCGGTCGATCAGGGCGGTGCAGCGATGGGACAGTCTGGCGTTCATGGCTGGTCAGCTTTCTCGCACGGGATGTCGGGATCGGCGGTTCGATGGAGTAGTGTCAGGCTCCTGTGAGCGGTTGCAGTAAGAATGTCGCGGCACTGTGACAGTTTCTATCGCCCGAAGGTTTAGATCATAGGCCATAGGGCAGGGTTTCCGCCCATTTTACCCCCATCTTCGACCAAAGAAGGAGGGCAAGGAAGGTGGGGTCACATCGCCACGCCCACCAAGCGTCGCAGCGCGTCGCGCGCTTCGCCGTCCAGAACCGGCAGCCCGCCGCGGGAGTCCAGCATGAAGGCGCCGGGATCGGACAGCGTGCGCATGGCGAATCCGACAACGGCGGGCGGTTCGGCGCCGAGCGGCTGCGACTCGTACACGGGAGTGAAGCTGCAGCCGGCGAGCAGCGCCCGGATCATCAGCGCCTCGTCGGAGGATGCGCCAGCCGCCGGGGTGTTGATGCCGAACAGCAGCCGTTCCGCCTCCGCCTCCGTCACCAGCCCGCGTTCCAGCAGGATGTCCACCATGGCGGAACTGGTCATCACCGGCGCGGCACGTCCCTTCCAGCAGAAGCGGCCGTCGTCCCAGCCGACATCGAGGCTGCGGAAGATCATGTGCGGTTCACCGCCGCCGGGCGCGCCGGCGACGATGTAATTGACCCGCAGCAGGCCGTTCCAGGCACCCGCCGGGGCGACGATGCTGGACACGCCGCACCGCGTCAGGCGCAGGTAGGTGTCGTTGATCCCCGACGGTTCGAAATCGAAAAGCATGGCCTGTTCACCTCGCTGCAGGCAGGCGGGCCCGGTTTCCCGATTGCCCAGCCTTCGTTCGGTGAGTCAGGTGAGTGGCGCAATGGCTTGTGCAAACTGCCCATGCGGGTGCACTCCCTTTGCGCAGAAATGCGAAAGGCGGTAGGCCGATCCGCCGGCCATTGCCTTTCGTTTCCGCGCCGACAGGGAGTATCCGTGAAGGACTACCGGTTGGCCGGCCCCATGAACACGCTGTCGCGGCTGTTCCTTTCCGCGGTCACGGTGTCGGACAGTTGGAAGGTCAGCGGCAGCGAGGTGGCGGACAGCTCCCCGCGGGGGGCCGTCACATAGACGCGGTAGGTGGCGACGCTGTCCGCCTCCGCCGAGATGGTGGCGGTGTGGGCGGCCGTCTCCGGTTCCGCCTCGCCGATCACCTTGATGTCGGCAGCCGACAGGCCGACGACGCTGAGGGTGTAGGACCGGTTCTGGCGGGTCTTGTTGGCGACCTTGAAGGTGTAGGCATTGCGGATCGAGCCGTCCGACAGCGTCACGAACAGGGGCGCGCGGTCGCGCAGGACGGTGATGTTCAGGCTGGGGCGCAGCGCGAAGCTCCAGGCCATGGCGCCGCCGATGACCAGCATCAGCAGGGCGTAGACGATCACGCGTGGACGGATCAGGCGCCACTGATAGGTCTTGCCGGACGCACGGGTGTCCTGGGCCGCCAGCGAATCGAAGGCGATCAGGCGGGTGGGCAGGCCCTGCTGGATCATGATGGTGTCGCAGGCGTCGACGCACAGGCCGCAGTTGATGCAGTCGGCCTGTTCGCCGGTGCGCACGTCGATCCCCATCGGGCAGACCTGGACGCACTGGCCGCAGTCGATGCAGTCGCCGAAGCCCTGGGCGCGCCGCTCGTCCCAGCTCTGCGACTTGCGCTTGGGACCACGATTGTCGCCGCGGTCGGCCTGATAGGTGACGACCAGCGAATGTTCGTCCAGCATCGCGGTCTGGATGCGCGGCCACGGGCACATGTACATGCACATCTGCTCGCGGGTCCAGCCGGCCATGATGTAGGTCATGCCGACGAAGATGGCGAAGAAGGACGTCGCCTCGTAGCTGGCCTGGAAGGTCGCCAAGTCGTGCAGCAGGGCCGGGGCGTCGGTGAAGTAGGCGAGGAAGCCGAAACCGGTGATCAGGCTGAGCGTCATCCAGCCGGCATGCTTGCCCGCCTTGCGCAGGAACTTGCGCATGGTCCAGGGCTGCTTTTCCATGCGGATGCGTTCCGCCCGGTCGCCTTCGAAGACACGCTCGATCCAGACGAACAGATCGGTCCACACCGTATGCGGACAGGCGAAGCCGCACCAGACGCGCCCGGCCAACGCCGTCGCCAGGAACAGGCCCAGCGCCGCCACGATCAGGATGCCGGTGAGATAGTAGATCTCCTGCGGCCAGATCTCGATCCAGAACAGGAAGAAGCGCGGCGTCGTCAGATCGAACAGGACCGCCTGGGCCGGGGCTTCGGGTCCGCGTTCCCAGCGGATCCAGGGCGCGATGAAGAACAGCACCAGAAGAACGGAGAAGGTCACCGTTTTCAGGCGGCGATAAAGCCCCTTGACCGATTTGGGGTGAATCGTCTTATGGCTTTCGTACAGCGGAACCTTGGCTGGTTGGGCTGATCCCTGCTGAACGATGCTTCCGTCTGGCATGTCGATGCGCCTGATTTCCGATTCCACGTTGGCGCGGAGCATAGTCGACCACCAGTGCGGCGCGTTTGACCTCTGTCAAACTGCACCGATATTTTGAAAAGCCCCTGTTTTCCTGAGGCCTTCCGCCGGTTCGAAGGATCCGCGGTCCGGGTTCCGTTAATACTGTGCAGCCACCGTCGCCGACAAGCCCATTATTGCGTCTAACATGGGCGCATGACATACAATACTGATACTATACTATATTAAAAAGCGATTATCAGTGCCACGTACCGTCCGAGCTTGCCGATCGTGACCAGCAGCAGGAACAGGCGCAGGTCGACGCGCAGGATGCCGGCAACCAGGGTCAGCGGATCGCCGATGAAGGGAACCCAGGCCAGCAGAAGCGACCAGACGCCGAAGCGCTGGTACCATCCGGTGGCCCGTTCCACCAGACGGCGCGACACCGGGAACCAGCGGCGGTCCTGGAAGTGCATCAGATAACGGCCGAGAGCCCAGTTGACCGTCGATCCCGCCACGTTCCCGGTGGTCGCCACCAGAATCAGGAGTCCGTCGTGGTAGTTGCCCGAGGAATGCAACCCGGCCAGCAGAAGCTCCGACTGGGCGGGAAAAATCGTCGCGGCTGCCAGCGCCACAAGGAACAGGCTGCCATAGGCCGCGACGTCCGACATCGTGCAAATCCTTTCCCGGCCAACGGTTTGCCTGTTACGCTTCGCTGTGTGGCGCAGGATTAGGCGTCGGGCGGACGTAAAATCAAGGGGTTCACCGGCGGCGTCCGGCGGGTGCGGCTGCGTGATGGCCCTTGCCCGGCAACCGTCAAGAGACAAGAATGAGGCTGCGATCCGCACCGCGTGTCCGGCCGGCGGCTTTTGCTCGCCGGCTATCGCGAAGGTCATCGCATGCAGGCCGAATTGGCGGTGGGAGAAGGCACGCGCATGGGGGAAACCGGGTTCGCCCGCTTCGACGCCGACGAACGTCTGGTCTGGACCAATGCCGCCTTCGCGGCCCGGTTCGCCGTGCCTCCCGCCGGAACGCCCGATGAGCCGTTCCATGCGACGCTCGACGTGCTTCTCGCCGGTCTTCTCGGGCTGTCCGGGCTCGACGACCTGCGCCGCGGCCATGCCGTGACGCGGACGTTGCCCGACGGAGCCACGATCACGCTGGCACTGGGTGCGGGCGCCCCGGGAGAAAGCCTGCTGACGGCCGTCGAGACTGCCGGCCGGGCGGAAATCCCGTCGGAACGGGAACCCTGGGCGAAGACCAGCCTGGTCCTCGACTGTCTCAGCCAGGGCGTGATGGCCTTCGACCGCGACCTGCGGCTGGTCGCGTGGAACCGGCGCGTGCTGGAACTTCTTTTCATCGACCCGGATTTCCCACGCTATGCCCAGCCCTACGAGACCGTGGTGCGCCACATCGCGGAGCAGGGCGGCTATGGCCGTGGCGAGGTGGACGATCTGGTGGCGCAACGGCTGGACTACATCCGCAACGCGTCCTGGCCCTTCTACAATGAGCGGGTGCGGCCCGACGGCGTGGTCATCGAGACGGTGACCCTGCCGCTGTCGGATGGCGGATTCGTCACCACCTACACCGACATCACCCAGCGCAAGCAGTCCGAACGGGAACTGGCCGCCAGCCGCGAACTGTTCGAACTGGCGATTCGCGCCGCGCGGGAGGGCATCTCGCAATGGGACTTGCGCACGGGCGAGGTGTGGTTCTCCCCGCAATGGTGGGGCCTGCTGGGCTATGGCGAGATGGAGATGGAGAACAGCCGCCGCCGCTGGGAAGAACTGATCCACGCCGATGACCGTGCCGACGCCCTGGGAATGGTGGAGGAACTGGCGATCGGCCGGCGTTCTGAAAGCCGGTTGCTGCAGCGTTTCCGCCACCGCTCGGGCGCGACGGTCTTCCTGGAGACCCGCGCGCTGGCCGTGACGGGCAGCGACGGCCGGGCTTTCCGCATCGTCGGCTCCCACACCGACGTGACCGAGAGCGTGCGCGCGGCGGAAGCCGTCCGCGCCGCCAAGGACGAGGCCGAACGTGCCCTCCAGGATTTGAAGGAGGCGCAGGTCCAGCTGATCCAGGCGGAGAAGATGGCCGCACTCGGCTCCCTCGTGGCCGGCGTGACGCACGAGATCAACACGCCGGTCGGCATCGCCCTGACCGGCGCGTCGCTGCTGGCGGAAAAGACGCGGAGCCTGCGCCGCCTGTTCGAAGCCGGCTCGCTTCGGCGCGGCGACTTTGCGGAGTTCATCGACATCGCCGACGAAGCGACGCAACTGATGCTGCTGAATATCGAGCGCGCCACCCGCCTGATCCAAAGCTTCAAGCAGATCGCCGTCGACCAGGCCAGCGAGGAACGCCGCGTCTTCGAACTGAAACACTATATCCACGAGGTCCTGCGCAGCCTGGGAATGCGCATCCGCCGCAGCGGACATGCCGTCGCCGTCCATTGCCCGGATGACCTGATGCTGGACAGCTGTCCCGGCGTCATCAGCCAGATCCTGACCAACTTCGTCATCAACTCCATCCTGCACGGTTACGATCCGGGTGTGCGCGGCCGGCTGACCGTGACGGTCACGCTGTCGGACGGGGAGGTGGAGCTGGTCTATGCCGACGATGGCCGGGGCATTCCGGCGGACCTGCACGGCCGGGTGTTCGAGCCTTTCTTCACCACCAGCCGCGACCGCGGCGGCAGCGGACTGGGGCTGAACATCGTCTATACGCTGGTCACGCGCACCTTGCGCGGCCAGCTGCGGCTGGACAGCGCACCGGGGGCCGGAACCGCCTTCACGCTGCGTTTTCCGCGCATCACGCCGGCAGACCCTCTGCCGCTGTAGCGGCGCGGGACAGGCTTTTCAAATTCGGGGAGTTGTTTGCGGCACCGCCATGACAGGATCGTCTGCTGTCGGCGGTCTGCTGCGGGGAACGCCATGGTGCGATGGTGGAAGGGGCTGGATTCGAACCAGCGTACGCGTACGCGGGCAGATTTACAGTCTGCTGCCTTTAACCACTCGGCCACCCTTCCATCGGGGCGCAGAGGATTAGCCTTTCGATCGGGTGGCCGTCAAGCCCCTTTTCGCGGATTCTGCTCCAACAAAAAGCCTCCGCCCCAAGGAAGGGACGGAGGCTTTTGAAACATGGGATTCAAAGAGGGTTTGACGACCCGCTTTTCAAAATCCGCTCAGTTCGGGCGGCGCGACGCCCGATGCGCGGGGATTGGAATCGGGCGAATCGCCTGTTCCTCTCGCCGGCTGGCCGACATGTCGATTTCCACGCGGGCCAGGGCCTTGCGCAGTTCGTGCACGCTGTCGGACAGCGACTGGATGGTGCCCTCGCTCGGCTGCTGACGCCAGCCGCGGTAAGCGGAGATGCAGGCCTTGGCTGTGTCGCGCAGGCGGCCTTCGATCGCGTCCACCGGCGGGGTCGGCTGTCCGGCCGTCCGCGGAACATCCGCCGCCGGGGCTGCCGGGCTCGATGCCGCTGCCACTGGAGCCGCCGCCGGGGCCGGCGCGGGCTCCTGACGGTTGAGGCGCAGCGTTTCCGTCGGTGCCGGTGCCGCCGGAGCGGTCGTGGCCGCCGGTGCCGGGGAAGCGGCAGGCGTCTCGACCGCGGTCTGATCGGCCGCCGGTTCCGTCCGCGGTGCACGGGTCAGCGTGCCGCGGACCGTGCGGCCGGCGCGGCGCGGCTCTGCGGGAGCTTCGGCTTCCGCGGGGGCGGCGGGAGCGGGCTCGGCCGCCGGGGAGGCCGGAGCCGCAGTCACCGGTGCGGAACTCTCCTCGGCCGGTGCGGCCGGTGCGGAAGACTGGGTGTCGTTCGCCTGAGCATCGCCCTGGTCGTCATCACCATGGGCGGCGTCGCCCTGGCCGCTCGCGGCCTCCGCCTTCTTGATGATGTAGGAGATGGCGCTGGGCGTGCATTCGAATTCGCGCGCAATGGCCGAAAGCGTTGCGCCGCTGCGGTAACGTTCAAGAATTTGGGGCCACGCCGACTGCGGAATGCGCCCACGCTTCTTGGGAGACTCCGGTTCGCTCCCGGTTTCTGCGTTCATTATATCGCTCGGTTGCCAAAGTGAATTTTCAGTCATTCGTCAGCATGTCCACCCGAACCGCACGCTTCCGACGCGGGACCACGCAGGCGCGTGCGTCGGCAGCATCGTGGTTTCACGCTGGCGGGCGATGTTTTCGGTATGTATGAATATCGGAAACTCTTCTCAAAAATGCCAGCATAACTTTGCACGGAATCGTGATTTTGTGTCCGGTGTCACAACGGGGCACGACGATTGGTGGATAGCGGCGCTTTTAAAATCCGCCGAAGGATGAAAAGCGCGTACCGGAAACCGCCCGTGGTGGCGTCTTTTGAAAAGCGCGATGGACCCCGGACGGGGGGTGCCGTGTTTTGACTTCAGGAATCTCCCTGAACGGGGTGTTCCGACCGTCACCGGGATTTGTCGGCTCGGCGGGCGGTGGCCGTTGGCTCCAACTGTTTTACCCCACCGATTTTGCGGAGACCGTCCATGCCGCATGCGTCCGTTCCGAGTTCGCCCAACATCTCCCGCCACCTCCCGGTTGCGGCGCTGTGTGCGCTGCTGACCGGTGCCGTCCTGTTGCCGGCGCTTCCCGCGGGTCCGGCCGCCGCGCAGGAGGCGACCGGCGCGAACGGCGTCAATGCTGCGCCCAACGCCAGCCGGACCTACGCGCCGCCGTCCTTCCGCGACCTTGCCCGGACGCAGGTCGACACAGTGGTCAACATCTCCAGCACCCAGGCGCCGCAGGCCTCCGGCGGCGGCCGCCTGCCGGAAGGGATGGACGTTCCCCCCGGCTCGCCGCTGGAGGAGTTCTTCCGCGAGTTCCGCAACCGCCAGCGCGGCGGCCAGCCCAACGGCGCGCCCGATGGCGGCCCCAATGGTGGGCCAGGGGGTGGACCAGGGGGTGGGCCGGGCGGCTTGCCCAGCATGGCGCTCGGTTCCGGCTTCATCATCGATCCTGCCGGCTTGATCGTCACCAACAGCCATGTCGTTGCGGATGCGGCGGAGATCTCCGTCACCCTGCATGACGGCACCCGGCTGCCGGCCAAGCTGGTGGGGTCCGATGCGCCGACCGATCTGGCGCTTTTGAAGGTTGAAAGCGACAAGCCGCTGGCCGCCACCCATTGGGGCGACAGCGAGACGGTGGAGGTCGGCGACTGGGTGGTCGCCATCGGCAACCCGTTCGGGCTTGGCGGGTCGGTGACCGCCGGCATCCTGTCGGCCCGTGCCCGCGACATCCAGCAGGGTCCCTACGACGAGTATCTGCAGACCGATGCCGCCATCAACCGCGGCAATTCCGGCGGTCCGCTCTATGATGCCAGCGGTGCGGTGATCGGCATCAACACCGCTATCTATTCGCCCACCGGCGGATCGGTGGGCATCGGCTTCGCCATCCCGTCCTCGCTGGCCAAGCCGATCATCGACCAGCTGAAGGACGGCGGCAAGGTGCGGCGCGGCTGGCTGGGTGTCCAGGTCCAGCGGGTGACGCCGGACATCGCCGAAAGCCTGGGCATGGACGGCACCGGCGGCGCACTGGTCACCAGTGTTTCGCCCGACAGCCCCGCCGCCTCTGCCGGCCTGCGCCAGGGCGACGTCATCACCGCCTTCAACGGCAAGCCGTTGGAGCAGATGCGCGAGTTGCCGCGCCTCGTCGCGTCTACGGGGATCGGCAGCGACGTGCCGTTGACCGTGCTGCGCGGCGGCAAGCAGGAATCGGTGCAGGTGACGCTCGGCGAACTGCGCAACGAGCCGCAGCAACTGGCGATGTCCGGGTCGAGCGGCACCCCCCGCTCCGCCCAGCCGGAGGAGAGCAGGTCTGCGCTGGGCCTCAAGCTGGCCCCTCTCACCCCCGGCCTGCGCGAGACCTTCTCCATCGGCGAGGACGTCGCCGGGGTGGTGGTGACGGAGGTGGACGGCGACAGCGTCGCCTCGCAGCGCGGACTCGACCTGGGCGACGTCATCGTCGAGGCGGGGCAGGAGCCGGTGGCGACCCCCGCCGACCTCGAAAGCCGCATCGCCAAGGCGAAGGAACAGGGACGCAAGACCCTGCTGATGCTGGTCAGCCGCGGCGGCGACCTGCGCTATGTCCCGCTTCCGCTGGACGGCAACAAGGGATAACCCGGACCGAAGCTCGGCTGATGAGACCGGAGCGGGGATCTGCCCCGCTCCGGTCTCATCCTTTTCCGCTACCGTTCGACGCGCCGCGAGAGTAATTTGCCGCCCGTTTGGCGAATGGGATGGCTAACCGTGAGCATTTACCCGGAGAGCGGCCAGCCGGTGCGGCTGTCGGTCGTTGTCCCCGTCTTCAATGAGGCCGACAACGTGCTTCCGCTGCTCGAAGAGATCGAGCGGGCGTTGGCGCCGGTTGGCGGATTCGAGATCATCTTCATCGACGACCAGTCCGACGACGACACCCAGGCGCGGCTGGCCCCGGCGGTGGAGGCAGGCCGGCTGCGCGTGCTGCGCCATGTCCGCCGTTCCGGCCAGAGCGCCGCGGTGCGCAGCGGAGTCAAGGCGGCGCGCGGCGAGTTCGTCGTCACCCTCGATGGCGACGGACAGAACGACCCTGCCGACATACCGGCGCTCTTCGCGCTGGTGTCAACGGGGGAAGCCGGCGCCCCGGTTCTGGTCGGCGGTCTGCGCAAGAAGCGGCAGGACAGCCTGTCCAAGCGCTGGGCCTCGAAGTTCGCCAACGCCGTCCGCCAGTCCTTCCTGCAGGATGGCTGCACCGACAGCGGCTGCGGGCTGAAGCTGTTCCGCCGCGACGCCTTCCTCGACCTGCCCTTCTTCGGGGCGATGCACCGTTTCCTGCCGGCCCTGTTCCGCGCCCACGGCCATCCGGTGGCTTATGTGCCGGTGAACCATCGCCCGCGCGAACGCGGCGTGTCAAAATACAACAACTGGCGGCGCGGGCTGGTCGGCGTGGTCGATCTGCTGGGTGTTTACTGGCTGAAGCGGCGGACGAAGCTTTCGCCCGTCTCCGAACGCCTCTGACGACTGTCGACAGCGACCACAAGACCCTTTCGGGACAGGATTTCTACGATGCTAGAGCGCGCTGCGGCCTGGTTCCACGAGCAGAGCACGACCGACCTGATCTGGGTCGGCATCGGCTTCTTCGCCCAGCTGATGTTCACCATGCGCTTCATCGTGCAGTGGATCGCCAGCGAAAAGGCGCGGCGCAGCGTGGTGCCGGAGCTGTTCTGGTACTTCTCGCTGGGCGGCGGCGTGATGCTCTTCGCCTATGCCTTCTACCGCTTCGACCCGGTCTTCATGCTGGGGCAGGGGATGGGGCTGGTGATCTACGCCCGCAACGTCTACTTCGTCTGGACCCATAAGAAGTCGGTGGCCGCCGGCGATGCGGTGCCGAGCAAATCGTGACCGCTTCCACCCCGCCGCGCGCCGCCCTGCCGATCTGGGCCTATGCGCTGCTGGCGCTGATCGCCGCCGCGCTGTTCCTGCCGGGCTTCACCGTGCTGCCGCCCTTCGACCGGGACGAGGCGCGCTTCGCCCAGGCCTCCTCCCAGATGCTGGACAGCGGCAACTTCGTCGACATCCGCTTCCAGGACGAGACCCGCTACAAGAAGCCGGTCGGCATCTATTGGCTGCAGACTGCGGCGACCGCGGTGGCGGAGACGGTGCGCGGCGTTCCCGTGGGCAGCGAAAAGCTGATCTGGACCTACCGCATTCCGTCCTTCCTGGGCGCGATTCTGGCGGTGCTCGTCAGCGCCTGGACGGCGGCGCGGCTGTTCGGCGGTCCGGCCGGCTTCATCGCCGGGCTGATGATGGCCTCCTGCGTCGTGCTGGGGGTCGAGGCGCGGATGGCCAAGACCGACGCCGTCCTGCTCGCCACCGTGGTGATCGGGCAGGCGGTGCTGGCGCAACTTTATCTCACCCGCCGCGATCCGGCTCCCGCCGGCCGGACCGCCTGGGCCGCGCCGCTGGTGTTCTGGATCGCCGCCGGCGTCGGCGTTCTGGTCAAGGGACCGATGGTCCTGCTGGTGTCCGGCAGCACGGCGTTGGTCCTGGCCCTGTGGGACCGCGAGGCCGGCTGGCTGAAGCGGCTGAAGCCGCTGGCTGGGCTCGGCATCGTCGCCGCCATCGCAGCGCCGTGGCTCATCGCCATCGCCATCAAGAGCAAGGGCGCCTTCTTCGCCGAATCCGTCGGCCACGACATGCTGGGCAAGGTGTCCGGCGGGCAGGAAGGCAAGGGCCTGCCGCCGGGCTATTATCTCGGCACCTTCTGGGTAACCTTCGCCCCCTGGTCGCTGTTGGCCCTGCTGGCGGTTCCCTGGGCCTGGGCGCGCCGCCGGCTGGACGCCGTGCGCTTCTGCATCGCCTGGATCGTCCCGAGCTGGCTGGTGTTCGAGGCGGTGCCGACCAAGCTGCTGCACTACACGCTGCCGGTCTTCCCGGCCATCGCCGCCCTGGCCGCGGCGGCCCTGCTCGACAATTTCGACCGCAGCCGCGAGCGGCCGCGCCGCTGGCTGACGGCCGCCGCCGTGGCGCTCGGCGTCATCGGCTTCGGGGCCCTGACGCTGGCGGTCGCAGTGATCCCCTGGCTGGTCGGCCAGCGGATCGATCCCATCGCGGTGTCGTTGGTGCCGGCGGTGGGCGGGCTCTTCGCGCTCGCCCTGCATCTGCTGCTTGGGGCCAAGCGGCGGATGGGGCTCGCCGCCGGGGTAGGGGCGGCGGCCCTGCTCTATACCGGGACCTACGCCGCGGTGCTGCCGAACATCGACGGCGTCTGGGTCAGCCGGCAGGCCGCCCGTGCCGTCGCCCAGGTCCGGCCCTGCACCGACAGTGTCGTCGCTTCCGCCGGCTATTCCGAGCCGAGCCTCGTCTTCCTGCTGGGCGCGCCGACCAAGCTGGTCCATGGCGCCGGTGCGGCAACGCATCTGCTGTCGGACCGCGCCTGCGGTCTGGCCCTGGTGGAGGAGCGCGAGGCTGCCGCTTTCCTCGACAGCCTGGGCACGGCCACACCGCTGCCGCTGGCGGAACTGGCCGGATTCAACTACAACACGGGCAAGCGCCTGCACCTCACGCTATA
>JBKHVJ010000023.1:0-18932 GCA_046570145.1 Alphaproteobacteria bacterium | reverse complement strand
GCACCGGCCGTTGCCGTGGCCCTGTTGAACGCACTCGGCCGGGCACCGGACGGAACCCGGCGGGGCAGGATGTGATGGGCATCCGCCTGATCCTTGCCGCGATACTGTCCGTCGCCACCGCAGCACCCGCATGGTCGCAGCCGCTCGCCGTGACGGAGATCGCGCCCGGCATCTTCGTCCATCAGGGCGCCATCGCCGAACCGGCGACGGACAATCGGGGTGACACCGCCAATATGGGGTTCATCGTGGGCGGCAGCGGCGTGGCTGTCATCGACACCGGCGGCACGCCGGAACTGGGCCGCCGACTGCGCGAGACCATCGCCGCCCGGACCGACAAGCCGCCGGTCGTCGTCGTCAACACCCACATGCACCCCGACCATGTGTTCGGAAACGCCGCTTTCGAAGGAATTCCAGTCGTCGGCCATGCCAACCTGCGGGACGCGCTGGCCGCCCGCATCGAGGTCTACCGGCGCCGGCTGGCCGACGAACTGGGCGGGGAGGCGGCGGCGGTGATCGCGCCAGTGCGGGTGGACCGGCCGGTGGGGGAGGAGTTGCGGATCGACCTCGGCGACCGCGTCATCGTCCTGACCGTCCATCCGACGGCGCATACCAACAACGACCTGACCGTCTTCGACCGGCAGACCGGGACGTTGTTCGCCGGCGACCTGCTGTTTCTCGACCATCTGCCGGCGGTGGACGGCAGTGCGGTGGGATGGCTGCGCGTGATCGATGCGCTGGTGCGCATTCCGGCGGTGCGTGCCGTCCCCGGCCATGGCCCCCCGGCCGTCGACTGGCCGGGTGCGCTGGACCCTGAGCGGCGCTACCTGACCACGCTGGTGGAGGGGGTGCGGCGGGTGCTGAAGGCCGGCGGCAGCATCCAGGACGCCGTTGCGCATGTGGCGGAGGAGGAGCGGGACCGCTGGCTGTTGTTCGATGTGTACAACCCGCGCAACGTGACGGCGACCTTCGCCGAGCTGGAATGGGAATAGGAGCGCGATTCGAGAGGGAGGAAGCGATGACAGGGCGTCCGATGCGGAATCCGCTGCTGGCGGGATTCCTGATGATGCTGTCCATGCCGGCGCTCGCCGCCACCGATGCGGCGGAGGATGCCGCGCGCTGGGATCTGCTGCGCGACATGTATTTCAAGGATCGACCGGTCGAGGAGGCCGGCGATCGGATGCGGATCGACGCCCCGGCGCGTGCCCACGACGCGGCGCTGGTGCCGGTGCGGGTGGAGGTCGACCCGTCCCTTCGCCTGAAGTCGCTGTCGCTGCTGGTCGACAAGAACCCGGTGCCGCTGGCGGCCACCTTCCGCTATGGCCCTGCCAGTGCCGGCAGCACCATCGAGACCCGTGTGCGCGTCAACGAATACACCAACCTCCACGCCGTGGGCGAGACGCAGGACGGGCGCCTGCTGATGACGCGGGTCTTCGTCAAGGCGGCCGGCGGCTGTTCGGCGCCTGCCCTCAAGGACCCGCAGGAGGCGATGGCGCGGCTCGGCCGCATCAAGGTGAAGCTCCCGGAGACGGCCGGCGCCGGAAGCCCGGCCGACGCGCAGCTTCTGATCAGCCATCCCAACGCCAGCGGCCTGCAGTTCGATCAGGTCGGCCGCACCTACATCCCCGCCCATTACATCCGGTCCATCGTAATCCGCGTCGGCGGGCGGACGGTTCTGGAGGCGGACACCGACATCTCCATCAGCGAGGACCCGAACCTGCGCTTCAGCTTCACCCCTGTCGAGGGCGGCAGCCTGGAGGTGACCGCCCACGACACCAAGGGTGCCACCTTCAGCCAGACGATTCCGCTGGCGGCCGGGGGCGGATGACGGCGAGCCGGAAGGAGGCGCGCCTCAGAAACACTTGCGGTCGGCGGCGACCTGGGCCTGGCGGAAGCGGTCCATCAGGTCCTTGGCCCAGCCGGAACTGCGGAAGATCCCCGCCCGCTCGCCCGGCAGGTCGGCCATCACCTTCACCGTCTCGATGGCGGTGTAGTCGTCATAGGTGATGCGGTCGGCGATGGCGTCGATGCTGCAGGCGCATTTCTCCATGACGATGTGCGACTGGCCGTTCGCCGCCATGCAGGCGATCACATAATCGGCCCGCGCCGCCGTGGGATAGTCGTTGGCCGGACCGGCAGCGGCGGGAGGCGCCGACAGCGGGATCGTCCCGAGGACGATTGCCGCGAGGACAAGCGCGATGCGAACTGGCATGCCCGGAATTCTCCCCCTCAATTCCCATGGTTCGCAGCCGGAAAGCCGCGATCGTCAATCCGCGATGATTTCCCTATATAACAATCACCGACGCGGATTGAACTCGTCCACTCCAAAGGAGGGGGGCCTCCTTTGGAGTGGGTGGGCGGAAAAGCGAGGGCGACAACAAGACGTCCGGGACAGGGAAACCCGCAGGGTCAGACCTGACGCGGCTCGCACTTCCAGCGGCGGACGGTGTATTTCGGGTGCTGCTCCGCCCATTCGGCGGCCCGGAACATGCCGGTGCGAGAACAGGCCATCACGTTGGCGAAGGGCTCCTGGAACGACGGGCGTTCGACGGTGCAGCGGTCGGGGCTGGACACGAGGCAGACCACGAAGAGCAACTCGATCATGACATCTCCAGAGTCAGGAATGCTGCGGGCGACCCCGTTTGACCTCCGCCGTCCGGGTTCATTTCATGGTTATGTTGCAGTGCACAACAAGCCGAGCGTCCGAGTCAAGGTTTCTGATGTATGGCATCCCCTGTGTGCGTGGACATTTGTGCATGAACATGTGTGCATGAACATTGGGACCGTACCCGATGTTTCGATTCAGCGATCATTCGCGCTCCCTGGGCACCGCAATTCCATCCTGACCAGGGCCGCATGACCCTATGAAACGGTTGGAAGACGGGAACCGAACCGCCGGGCGCACGGTTGGCTTTCCCGTTTTCCCTGTCTTGGTTGGAGTCGAAGGTCATGGAGTTGTCTGGGAAGGTCGCGCTGGTCACCGGCGCCGGGTCGGGGATCGGCAAGGCGTCCGCAGTGCTGTTCGCCAGGGCCGGAGCCAGCGTCGGGGTGCTGAGCCGCACCGAGGACGAGATCCGCAAGACCGCCGAGGAGATCGTTGCTGCCGGCGGCAAGGCGCTGGCGCTGACCGCGGATGTCGGGGACGACGCGGCGATGCGGCAGGCGGTGGACCGGCTGGTGGCGGAATACGGGCGGATCGACATCGTCTTCGCCAATGCCGGCATCAACGGCGTCTGGGCGGCCATCGACGAACTGACGCCGGAGGAATGGGACCGGACCATCAACACCAACCTGCGCGGCACCTATCTGACGCTGCACCATGCCGTTCCGCATCTGAAGAAGGCGGGCGGCGGGGCGGTGATCGTCACGGCCTCGATCAACGGCACGCGGGTATTCAGCAACACGGGCGCCACCGCCTATTCCTGCACCAAGGCCGCCCAGCTCGCGATGGTGAAGATGCTGGCTCTGGAACTGGCGAAGGACCGCATCCGCGTCAACGCCATCTGTCCCGGCATCATCGATACGGAGATCCCCGACAACACCCAGTCCCGCAATCTCGACTCCCTGCGGGTCCCGATCGAGTATCCCCAGGGCAAGGTGCCCCTGACCGACGGGAAATCCGGCGACAGCTTCGACGTGGCGGAACTCGCCCTGTTCCTGGTCTCCGACCGGTCCAGGCACATCAGCGGCACGCCGGTGTGGATCGACGGAGCGGAATCCTTGATGGTCGGCTGAGGTTCGGGCAATCGTTGGTCTACCAGCGACCGGTAGGAAAAGGCGGAACTTCCATGAGCGTGACTGAAACCGTGCGGAACAACGAACAGCTCGGCCGGTACGAGCTGACCGTCGACGGCGCCACTGCGGTGGCGGAGTACGAGTTGCGGGACGGCAAGATCGTCTTCACCCACACCCACGTACCGGAAAGCATGTCCGGCAAGGGTGTCGGGTCGGCCTTGGCCAAGGGCGCCCTGGAGGATGTCCGCGCCCAGGGAAAGAAGGCGCTGCCGCTGTGCTCCTTCATCGACGGCTACATCAGGCGCCATCCCGACTACGCCGACCTCGTGGAGTAGGGCGGGAGGCTGGGCAAGGCCGGAGGGCGGTCAACCCGCCCGCCGTTCCGCCTCGCCGTCTAGGAAGATCAGTTCGCCGTCCAGCAGGAACAGGCATATGCAGTCCTCCTCGCTGGCGCCGCGGGCATGGTGGTCGGTGGCGGCGACATACTGGGCGACATCGCCCAGCCCATAATGGCCGTATTCGTCGCTGAAAGCGCCGCGCAGCACCAGGAGGAGTTCGTCGGCCGTGTGCCGGTGCGCCGGAACCGGCGCCTCATGCGCCATCCGCAGCAGGCAGATGCTCGTGCCGGCAAGCGTCCGCTGCCATGCCGACAGCCAGACGCCGGGCGACAGCTCCGTCCAGGAACCGCAATCCACCGGGCTGTCGATGGCCTCCGGCAACCAGCTGCGCAGCGGTTCCGGCACAAGCCGGCCTGCGGTTTGCCCGCCAAGGCCGTACACGCGCGGCGTTGCTATCTCGGCCGCTTTCGCCGCCGACGCCGGCGGGGCGGTCAGCAGCCCGTCCATCCGGTCGAGCAGCCCGTCCAGATCGGCGGCAGCCTCGCCGGGCAGTTCCTCGAACCAGCTTCCGCACAGCGCCTCGAAGGCCGCGACGCGCCGACGGCAGTCGGGACAATAGGCGAGGTGTGTCGCCACCAGAAGCGACTTGCCCTCCCGCTCCTGTCCGCTGGCATAGCCGATCAGAAGCTGGTCGTCCGGATGATGGTGTGGGAACGTCACGCCCAGCCCTTCATTCTGTGTCCTTCATGCTCAGTCCCTCATGCTGCGCTTCAGATGGCCAATCGCCAGGCGCAGCCGTGTCTTCACCGTCCCGAGAGGAATGTCGGTCTCATCGGCGATTTCCTCATGGGTCTGTTCAAGGAAGTACGAACGCCGCAGCACCTCGGATTGGTCGGGCGCCAGCGTTTCGATCGCGCCGTGCAACTGCCTGCTGCTCTGCACCAGCTGTGCAGCCTCCTCCGGCGTCGCCTGCGACGGGGGCGTCATCGCCGGATCGTCCATGTCGGGAGCCGGGCGCGTCTCCTTGCGCAGACGGTCGATGCGGCGGTTGCGGGCGATGGTGAAGATCCAGGTGCCGACCGACGCCTGGGCAGGATCATAGCTGTCGGCCTTCAGCCACACGGTCAGCATGACGTCCTGGACAAGCTCTTCCGCCGCGCCGCGGTCGGCGCCGAGCTTCTGGCAATATTGCAGGATGCGGGGGGCGAACTGCCGGAACAGGGCGGCAAAAGCCGTGCGGTCACGCTGCTGCGCGACCGCACGGACCAGTTCTCCGAAGCGGTCGTCGGCCAGACTCTGCGGCACCGCATCTTGCGGCAACGGCCTCTGCGAAAACGGCATGCAACCACCAGCCAGCATTCCATCGGCCGGCAGCTTACCCCGAACTTCTTAACGGCTTCCATTGCATGTGACTGTCTGAAGGGCGAACGTTCGGCGAACGGACCGATCTTGTCATTGCGGCAGAGGCGGCTTCAGGGGCCCCAGCGGGTCCAGCGGCCCGACCGTCGGTGTGGTCTGGGGCAGGGGACGGAAGGCGGCCTGCGCCTCGGCGGGCAGCGGCGGGCGGACGCGGGTGCGCCACAGGCCGTAGAGCGTGGCGCAGAGGGCGCCGCCGGCGATGAAGGCGAACAATCCCTCCGGACCGCCGGCGGTCATCATCGCCGATGCCAGCGGCGGCCCGATGATGGCGCCGATGGAGTTGGCCAGGATCAGGCCGCCGCTGGCCGACACCAGATCCTCCCGTCGCACATGGTCGTTGGTGTGGGCGAGGCAGACCGGATAGAGCGTGAAGGACAGGCCGCCGAACAGCGGCGCGACCAGCATCAGGGCCAACGGCTGGTCCAGTCCGGCGGCGGCGATCATGCCGAGGCTGGTCAGCGACAGCGCCGCCGACAGGCCGATGATCACGGTGCGCCGGTCGAACCGGTCCGACAGTTTGCCGAGCGGCCATTGCAGGGCCATGCCGCCCAGGATCAGCGCCGACATGAACAGCGCCGTTCCCGACACCCCGAAGCTGGAAGCCGCGCCGAACACCGGCGCCAGCCCATAGATCGACCCGGTGATCGCCCCGCTGATGAAGACGCCGGCCACCCCCAGCGGCGAACTCTCGTAGAGCCGCTGCACGCCGAAGGACGAGACGTTCGGCAGCTGCGGCGGCGTGGTCCGAGTCAGGGCCACCGGCACCAGGGCCAGCGACAGCAGGATCGACACGATCATGAAGATCCGCACCCCAGTCTCGTCGTCCAGCCGCAACAGCTGCTGTCCGATGCCCGACGCTCCATACAGCGTCACCATGTAGGCCGACAGCATCTGTCCGCGGCTCTCGTTCGTCGCGGTGCCGTTCAGCCAGCTTTCGATGCACATGTAGAGGCCGGCCATGCAGAAGCCCTGCGTCAGCCGCAGCAGAGCCCAGAGCGGCACGTCGACGAACAGCGCATGGGCCAGCGCCGCCACCGACACGATGGAGGCGAAGGCGGAGAAGGACCGGATATGGCCGACGCGGGCGATGACGCGGTGGGCGTAGAGCGACCCCAGCGTCAGCCCGGCATAGAAGGCCGCCGTGATCAGCCCGACGGCGGTCGGGCCGGAGTCCGTCGCCGACAGCCGCAGCCCGATCAGGGTGGACAGGGCGCCGTTCCCCAGCATCAGGAAAGCCACGCCGAGCAGCAGCGAGGCGACCGAACGCGCAACCGATGGCATGCCGTACCTCCCGTCCGTCGTCAGCGCATGGTGGCCGGTAAGCCGGTGGGGAGGCGATTGTGCATGACGGAACTCCACATCTGCGTTTTCGGGTTGGGGTTGCTGCCCTGGCCTCATGTCCAACAGCCAAGTCCCGGATTTGGTTCGCCGCAGCGACTTGCGGTTTACCATTGGGGCAACCTGACCGTTGACATTGCATACCGTCCGGTAACATACCTTCCATGAGGTAGACATCCGGGAGACGCCATCATGTCCGACACCGCCCCGCCGGTCCTTCTCACCCGCGAGGGGGCCGTGTCCTGGATCCGGCTGAACCGCCCTGGCGTGCTGAACGCGCTGGACGAGCCCACCGCCGCCGCCTTCCACGACGCCTGCCGTGCCATTGCGGATGAGGGCGGGAAGGGGCCGACCCGCGTGCTGGTCATCGCCGGCAACGGCCGCGGCTTCATGGCGGGCGGCGATGTCGGCCGTTTCAACGACGATCCCGCCGCCGCCCCTGCCGTGGCCGGCGCCATCATCGCTCATCTGCACGAGGCGGTGCGCATCCTCGACCGGCTGGACGTGCCGGTGCTGGCCTCCGTCCATGGGCCGGTGGCGGGCGCGGGCATGAGCCTCGCCACCGCCGCCGACCTCTGCATCGCCGCCGACGACGCCAAATTCACCATGGCCTATGCCCGCATCGGCGCCACGCCAGACGGGTCGGGCAGCTTCCACCTGCCGCGTCTGGTCGGGCTGCGCCGCGCCATGGAGCTGGCGATGCTGTCGGACGTGATCGACGCCGCGGAGGCCTTGCGGATCGGGCTGGTCAACCGGGTGGTGCCGGCCGCCGAACTGGCGGCGGAGACGGCGAAGCTGGCCGAACGGCTCTCTGCCGGGCCGACCGTCGCCTATGCCGGCATTCGCCACCTGATGCGGCAGTCCTTCGACCGGACACTGGACGAACAACTGGACGCCGAGCGCGACCGCTTCCTCGCCACCGCCGAAACCGACGATTTCCGCGAGGGCATCGCCGCCTTCACCGCCAAGCGCCGGCCGGACTTCACCGGCCGCTGACCCTTCCCTCCGCCCGAGAAGTGGACCCAACCATGCAGAACGACATCGTCATCGTCGGCGCCGCCCGTACCGCCATCGGCGGCTTCGGCGGCACGCTGAAGGATGTGCCGCTGACCCAGCTCGCCACCGTGGCCGTCAAGGCGGCGCTGGAGCGTTCCGGCGCCGCGGCGGACGCCATCGGCCATGTGGTGATGGGCAACGTCATCCCGACCGACACCAACGACGCCTATCTCAGCCGCGTCGCGGCCATCGACGCCGGTATTCCGATCGAGGTGCCGGCCTTCAACGTCAACCGGCTCTGCGGCTCGGGCCTGCAGGCCATCGTCTCGGCGGCGCAGGCCATCGCGCTCGGCGACTGCGAGGTCGCCATCGGCGGCGGTGCGGAATCGATGAGCCGCGGTCCCTATTTCGTCCCCAGCGCCCGCTGGGGCACCCGTCTCGGCGACGGGGCGCTGGTCGATTACATGAACGGCATCCTGCACGACCCGTGGCAGAAGATTCACATGGGCGTCACCGCGGAGAACGTCGCCGCCCGCTACGGCATCGACCGCGAGGCGCAGGACGCCCTGGCGGCGGAAAGCCAGCGCCGCGCCGCCCGCTCCATCTCCGAGGGCCGCTTCAAGGAGCAGATCGTCCCGGTGGAAATCCCGTCGCGCAAGGGCACCATCGTCTTCGACACCGACGAGCATGTCCGCGGCGACGTGACCGCGGAAGGCCTGGCGAAGATGAAGCCGGTGTTCAAGAAGGACGGGTCGGTCACCGCCGGCAATGCTTCCGGCCTCAACGACGGTGCCGCCGCCCTGGTGCTGGCCGACGCCCGCCGCGCCCAGGCGCTGGGGCTGAAGCCGCTGGCCCGTCTGGTCGGCTACGCCCATGCCGGCGTCGAGCCCGCCTACATGGGCATCGGCCCGGTCCCGGCGACCCGCAAGGTGCTGGAGCGCACCGGCCTGTCGGTCGCCGACATGGATGTGATCGAATCCAACGAGGCCTTCGCCGCCCAGGCCTGCGCCGTGATCCGCGAGCTGGATTTCGATCCGGCCAAGGTGAACCCGAACGGCTCGGGCATCTCCCTCGGCCACCCGGTGGGGGCGACGGGCGCCATCATCGCGGTCAAGGCCATCCACGAGCTGCACCGCATCGGCGGCCGCTATGCCCTGGTCACCATGTGCATCGGCGGCGGTCAGGGCATCGCCGCGGTCTTCGAGCGGGTGTAAGGAGGCGCTCCGGCGTCAGGCCGCCGCCAAGATCAGGACGGCGGCGGCCAGGGCTGCGGCATCCTCCAGCAGGGCGGCCGGGCGGTCGCGGCCGAAGGCGGCGGCCATGCGCCCCCGTGCCGCATGGCCGAGAAGCGTTCCCGCAACCGCCCCGATGCCGCCGGCGACCAGCCCGCCGATCCAGAAGCCCGCATCGGCTCCGATGGCGGCCCCCGCTATGGCGCCGCCGGCAATGCGGCTGGCGAAGGGGAAGGGCAGCTTGCGGCTGGGGGTGGTGGGCAGCTTGTCGACGATCAGCTCCACCACCGCCATCGCGGTGAAGATCCAGGGCGACACCGGGTGCCCCAGGAAGAACAGCCAGCTGCCCGACAGGTCCAGCCAGCCGGCGTAGGCGGCCCAACTGACCGCCGCCGGGGCGATCAGGGTGCGCAAGCCGGCGACGGCGCCGATCAGGAAGGCGAGGATCAGGGCAAGCATCGGCAGGGCGGTCCATCAAATTGTTGTTGGTTAGGGATTGAGGCGGCGGCGCACGGCCTGGATCAGCCGCCGCATGGCCACGGCGCGGGTGCCGGGTCCGCCATGGAGCAGGCGCAGCGCCGCCAGCATCAGCGCCTCGTCGCCAACGCGCGGCGGGTCGAAATGCGGGCGCTGCCTGCCGGTGCGGACGCAGATGGCCTTCACCTGCGTCATTTCCAGCAGCCCTTCCGCCCCGCGGGTGACGCCCCAGCCGCTGGCATGGCGTCCGCCGAAGGGCAGGCGCGGGTCGGCGGTGGGCACGATCAGGTCGTTGACCGTCACAGTCCCGGCATCCAGCCGCAGGGCCAGCGCCCGCGCCTCCGCCACCGGCCCGAAGACCGACGCACCCAGCGCATAGGGGCTGAGCGCCGCGCCGGCCAGCGCCTCCTCCATGTCGCGCACGGGGACCAGCGACAGGACGGGGGCGAACAGCTCCTCGCGCAGCAGCGCGATGCCGGGCCGCGCATCGGCCAGGACCAGCGGCGCTATCTCCGACTCATGTTCATCCGGCAGGCCGGAGAGTGGGCGGGCGCCGTTCGCCACCGCATCCCGCGCCAGGGCGGCGAGCCGGCGCATGGTCGGTGCCGGAACCGGGGCCGGCGGGATGGACGCGACATGGCGGCCGAGCGCCGCTTCCAGCTCCGCCGCCATGCCGCGCGGCACGAACACCCGCCGCGGCGCGATGCAGGTGGCGGAGCCGTTGAGCCGCAGGCCGAAGGCCAGGGCGCGCGCGACCTCCTCCACATCCGCCCCCGGCAGTACGAAGACGGCGTCGTTGCCCGACAGCTCCATGGTCGAGGGCACCAGATGGAGGGAGAGCCGCTCCGCCACCGCCCGGCCGGTGCCGGCCGATCCCGTCAGGACTAGCTTGTCGATGCCGGCCTCGATGGCCGCGCCGACCGCCTCGACGGACTCATCCAGCACCCGGAACAGGCCCTTGGGCAATCCGCACTCCGCCAGCCAGCGGGCCAGAAGGTCAATCGGCGCGCGGCATCCCGGCGCCGGCTTGACCAGCACGGCATTGCCGGCCGCCAGCGCCTGTAACGCCTGCACCCCCGGCAGCAGCAGCGGGTAGTTGGACGGCCCGACGATCAAGACCGTGCCGAAGGGCTCCCGCCGCACCTCCGCCTCCACCCCGAACAGCCAGACCGGCCGGCCTCGCTTTCCGAGGCGCCGGGGCGCCAGCAGCCGGGCGGCCTCGCGCTCCAGAAAGCGGCAGGCTTCGGCCAGCGGCAGGACCTCGGCGCTCACGCTCTCCGCCGCTTTCCGGCCGGGACGTTTCGCCAATGCCTGCACGAGGTCCTCGGCATTCGCCGCGATCCTGCGGCGAAGTCCGCGAATGACCGCAAGTCGCGATGAAATATCGGCAGCGGACCATCGCTCGCGGACTTCCGGCAACGGCGCGATCACCTCATAAGACCAAGGGATTACGACTGGAGAGGTGGGGATGTTGTTGTGATCCATTTCCGACCCAGCTTCGTAACCGTCACGACAGAAGTCGGCAGTGCAGGAGCGTTTGGCAAGCGGATGGAACGACAAGTCGTGATCATCGGTGCAGGACCGGGCGGATTGGCATCCGCAATGCTCCTGGCGCTCACCGGTGCCAAGGTGACGGTGCTGGAACGGCAGGACCGCGTCGGCGGCCGGTCCGCAGGCTTCTCGATGGACGGATACCGGTTCGACAGCGGCCCCACCTTCTTCCTCTATCCCCGTATCCTGGAGGAGATCTTCGAGGCCTGCGGAAGCCGGCTGTCGGACGAGGTCGATCTGATCCGCCTGGACCCGCTCTACCGGCTGGTGTTCGAAGGCGGCGGGGAATTGCGGGTCCACGCCCAGATGAAGGCGCTGATGGCGGAGATCGCCAGGCTCAGCCCGGGCGATGCCGAAGGGCTGCCGCGCTTCCTGGCCGACAACCGGAGGAAGATGGAGCGCTTCCGCCCGGTGCTGGAATCCGACTTCTCAAGCCCCTGGGCGCTTGCGACGCTGCCGATGCTGAAGGCTCTGGGCAAGCTGTCGCCGCACCGCTCGGTCGACCGCGACCTCTCCCGCTATTTCCAGGACCCGCGCATCCGCCTCGCCTTCTCGTTCCAGAGCAAATATCTGGGCATGTCGCCCTTCCGCTGCCCCAGCCTGTTCACCATCCTGTCCTTTCTGGAGCACGAGCACGGCATCTTCCACCCCCGCGGCGGGACGGATGCGGTGATGGCGGCGATGCGCCGCGTGGCGGAAAGCCTGGGCGTCACCGTCCGCCTGAACGAGACGGTGCGCCACATCAAGTTCCAGGGCAGGCGCGCGGTCGGGGTGCGGACGGAGGCCGGCGACTATCCGGCCGACGCGCTGGTCATCAATGCCGACTTCGCGCGGGCGATGACGACCCTGGTGCCCGACGATCTGCGCCGGCGCTGGAGCGACGCCCGGCTCGCCACCAAGAAATTCTCCTGCTCCACCTTCATGCTCTATCTCGGCATCGAGGGGATGGTGGAAGGGCTGGACCATCACACCGTCTATCTGGCGAAGGATTACGCCCGCAACCTCGCGGAGATCGAGGAATGCCGGGAGCTGCCGCGCGAACCGTCGATCTACGTGCAGAACGCCTGCGTCACCGACCCGGATCTGGCGCCGCCCGGCGGCAGCACTCTCTACATCCTGGTCCCGGTCGGCCACCAGCGCGGCCACATCGACTGGAAGGCGGAGGCGCCGCGCTTCCGCCGCGCCGTGCTCGACCGGCTGGCCGGCTTCGGGCTGGGCGACATCGAGCGCCGCATCCGCGTCGAACGGGTGGTGACCCCTGCCGACTGGGAAAGCCAGTTCGCGGTGCATCGCGGCGCCACCTTCAACCTGGCGCACAGCCTCGACCAGATGCTGCACCTCCGTCCGCACAACCGGTTCGAAGATTTGGACGGCGTCTATCTGGTGGGCGGCGGCACCCATCCCGGCAGCGGATTGCCGGTCATCTTCGAAGGCGCACGCATCACGTCGCGGCTGCTGGCCCGGGAACTGGGCCTGCCGACACCGTGGCGCACAAAGACCACGGGTTTGTCCGGCATGCTGCGGCAGGCCGTTGCAGGGGGGATGGCATGACGGATCGGATCGCGGTGATCGGCGGCGGGCTCGGCGGGCTGGCATCGGCGGTGGTGCTGGCGGCGCGCGGGCACAAGGTGACCCTGCTGGAAAAGAACGGCTGGGTCGGCGGCAAGGCCGCCGTGCTGGAGGAGGGCGGCTTCCGCTTCGACATGGGGCCGACCATCCTGACGGTGCCGCGTGTCCTGCGCCGAATCCTGGAAGAGGCCGGCTGCGACCTGGACCGCGAACTGGAGATGGTGCGGCTGGAGCCGCAATGGCGCTGCTTCTTCGACGACGGCACCGTGCTGGACCTGTCGGAGGAGATCGGCAGGATGGCGGCCGAACTCGACCGGCTGGCGCCCGGCCGCGGGGTGGGGGAGGGCTATCGCCGCTTCCAGGCGCTGTCGGAACGGCTGCACGGCATCTCCGAACGCTTCTTCTTCTGGAAATCGGTGGAGGATCTCGGCGATACGCTGAACTTCCGCAACAGCCTGAATGCCGGCACCCTGTCCGACGTTCTGGCCCTGCGCATGGGCAGCACGGTGGCCGGCACCATCCGCGGCCATGTGCCGGACGCGCGGGCGGCGCAGATGTTGGACCATTTCACCCAGTATGTCGGGTCGTCCCCCTACGGCTCCCCGGCGGTGCTGTGCGCCATCGCCCACATGCAGACCAATGACGGCGTCTGGTATCCGATGGGCGGCACCCGCGCAGTGCCGGTGGCGCTGGAGCGAGTAGCGCGGCGGCTGGGCGTCGAAATCCGCACCGGCACCGGCGTCCGCCGCCTGCAGGCGGAGGGCGGCCGCGCCGTGGCGGTGGAGACCGAAACGGGCGAACGCATTCCCGTTTCCGCCGTGGTGTCCAACATGGATTCCGTCCGCACCTATCGGGAACTGGTGGGGGGCGCGCCGGCCAAGCGCTTCGCCAAGCGCCGCAGCTACGAGCCGGCCTGTTCGGGCGTGGTGTTCTACCTGGGGCTCGACCGTGGCTACGACCATCTGCTGCACCATGACTTCGTCTTCTCCCGCGACCCGGCGGAGGAGTTCGACTGGATCTACCGCCGCGGCGAGCCGGCGCCCGACCCGACCTGCTACATCGCGGCTCCCGCCCGCACCGAGCCGGGCGTCGCCCCGCCGGGGGGCGAGGCGCTGTATGTGCTGGTCCATACTCCCTATCTGCGCCCGCATCACGACTGGAAACGCATGCTGCCGGAGTATCGGCGCGTCGTGTTCGACAAGCTGAAGCGCACTGCCGGCATGGCCGACCTGGAGGACCGCATCCGGGTGGAGCATGTGCTGACCCCGCAGGACATCCACGACCGCTACAATGTGCTGAACGGCGCGATTTATGGTCTGGCGAGCCATGGCCGCTTCATGGGCGCCTTCAAGCCGGGCAACCGTTCCCGCGATGTGGAGGGGCTGTATCTGGCCGGCGGGGCCGCCCATCCGGGGCCGGGCATGCCGATGGTGCTGATGTCCGGCTGGATCGCCGCCGACAGTCTGGACCGCGACCTGCGCGGCGGGGTGCAGGACGGCGCCCCGGCCGACCCCGCCCGCGCCGTCGCCTGAGAAGAAGGGCGGGCGGGTGATGACGGACGATCCGGTCGGGTTACGGTCACCGGCGCTCTGCCGCTTCTTCGGCGGCATCATGGCGCGGCGGATGCGGCGCGACTTCCATGCGGTGCGGCTGGCCCGGCCGGGCTGGCCCGCGCTGCCGCCCGGCCGGCCGGTCATCGTCTATCTGAACCACCCGTCCTGGTGGGATCCCGCCCTGCTGATCGTGATGGGGACCACCCGCTACCGCGACCGGCCGGGCTATGGGCCGATCGATGCGGCGATGCAGCGCCGCTACCGCTTCATGGCCCGCATCGGCCTGTTCGGGATCGAGCCCGGCCGGGCCGGCGCCGTCGCCTTCCTGCGCAGCGGCGAGCGCATCCTGGCCGATCCGCGCTCCATGCTGTGGATCACGGCGGAGGGCGCCTTCACCGACCCGCGCCGCCGCCCGGTCATCCTGCGGCCGGGCATCGCCCATCTGGTCCGCCGCGTGCCCTCGGCCCTGGTGGTGCCGCTGGCGGTCGAATACCCGTTCTGGGACGAAAGCACGCCGGAGGCACTTGCCCGCTTCGGCGAGCCGATGGAGGCGGCTGCCTTCGCCGGACAGCCCGTGGCGGATATTGCCCAGGCGCTGGAAGGGCGGCTGGAGGCCGTGATGGACGCATTGGCGCTCGACGCCCAGAGCCGCGACCCGGCCCGTTTCCTGACGCTGATCGACGGCAGCGCGGGGGTCGGCGGCGTCTACGACCTGTGGCGAAGGGCGCGGGCCTGGGCCGGTGGGCGGTCCTTCTCCCCGGCCCATGGCGCCGGACGGCGAAAGGAACGGGCAATGGGGCAGGAGGGGCGCCGGCCATGAGCGTCGTCGAGTGGATCGCCGCCGTCAGCCTGCTCCTTGCCTTGCTGCCGCTGGGGCAGGGGATCGTCAATCTGCTGCTCTACCGCCGCCCCAAGGCCGCTCCGCGGCCCGGCAGCGCCGTCAGCATCCTGATCCCCGCCCGCAACGAAGAGGCGACCATCGCCGCCGCGGTCGAGGCCGCACTCGCCAGCCGCGGCGTCGCGGTGGAGGTCGTCGTGCTGGATGATCATTCCACCGACCGCACGGCGGAGATCGTTCGTGCGATCGCTGCGCGGGATCCGCGCGTCCGCCTGGAAGGCGCACCGCCGCTGCCGCCCGGCTGGTCGGGCAAGCAGCATGCCTGTCAGGCGCTCGCCACGTTGGCGCGGCATCCGGTGCTGCTGTTCCAGGACGCCGACGTCCGGCTGTTCCCGGATGCCGCCCGCCTGACCTGCGGCGCCCTGCTGTCCGGCCGGCATGGACTGGTCAGCGGCTTTCCGCGCCAGGAAACCGGGACACTGGCCGAAGCGCTGGTGATCCCGCTGATCCATGTCTTGCTGCTGGGCTATCTGCCGATGCTGGGGATGCGGCGGTCGGGCGACCCGCGTTTCGGCGCCGCCTGCGGCCAATTGATCGCGGTGCGGCGGGAGGCCTACCAAAAGGCCGGCGGCCATGCGGCGATATCGGCGTCGCTGCATGACGGGGTGACGCTGCCGCGCGCCTTCCGCCGGGCGGGGCAGGGGACCGACCTGTTCGACGCCACCGGGCTCGCCCGCTGCCGCATGTATCGCGGATGGCGGGAGGTATGGTCCGGCTTCACCAAGAATGCGACGGAGGGGATGGCGACCCCGGCCGCCCTGCCGGTCTGGACGCTTCTGCTGTTCGGCGGCCATGTCCTGCCCTGGATCCTGCTGGTCTGGGCGGCGCTGGAACCGCTGCCGGATGCCGCCACAGCCATGGCGGGGCTGGCGGCTGCGGCGGGACTGCTGTTCCGGCTGCTGCTGCTGGTCCGCTTCCGCCAGAGCATGGTCGGCGCGCTTCTGCACCCCATCGGCATCCTGATCATGCTGGCAATTCAATGGTCGGCACTGCTGCGCGCCCGCCATGGCCGCCCGTCGGAGTGGCGCGGGCGCGCCTATCCGACCGGACCGGGGGCGTCATGACCCCCTGGCTGCGCCGGCGCGCCCACCGCATCTTCCACCCGCTGGCCGGCGCCGACGCCGCGACGCTGGCCAGCGTCCTGGCCAAGGGCGGCGGGGTGGGGCCGCTGCATCTGCACCGGGTGGTGACGGCGGTCGGCGCCGCGGCCATCCGAACCCCGCTGGACCTGCTGGAGCAGCGGCGCGTGCGGCGGCTGGCGGACCGGGGCAGGGAGCCGGGCAGGGGGGCACCGCCGCCGCTGTTCATCCTCGGCCACTGGCGCAGCGGCACCACCCATCTGTTGAACCTGCTGGCGCAGGACGAGAGGTTCGCCGCCCCCGACCCGCTGGCGGTCGGCCTGCCCTGGGGCTTCCTGGGCCTGAATTCCTTCTGGCGCTCGCGGCTGGAAGCGTGGCTGCCGCCCGACCGGATCATCGACCCGATGCCGATCGACCCGACCGCCCCGCAGGAGGATGAACTGGCATTGGCGCTGATGCAGCCGCTGTCCTACTACCACGGCATCTTCTTTCCCAAGCACCTGTACCGCGCTTTCCGCCAGGGCGTGCTGTTCGAGGGGTGCCGTCCGGAGGCCGTCGCCCTGTGGCGCCGCCGGATGGACCATTACCTGACCAAGCTGCAGCTCTATTCCGGCAGCCGGCGCCTGCTCATCAAGAATCCGGCCCACACCGCCAGGGTGGGGGAATTGCTGGCCCTGCGCCCCGATGCGGTCTTCCTCCACATCCACCGCGACCCCTATGAGGTCTTCAGTTCCACCCGCCGCATGCTGCTGACCCTGCTGCGGGAGTTTTCGCTGCACTCCTACGACCCGCGGGCGGTCGACGGGCTGGTGCTGGACCTCTATCCCGCGATCATGGCGCGGTTCGACCGCGACCGGGCGCTTCTGCCACCCGGCCGGCTGGTGGAAATCCGCTATGACCGCTTCATCGCCGATCCGCTGGAAACGCTGCGCCAGGTCTATGACGGGCTCGACCTCGGGCCCTTCGAACCGGTCCAGCCGCCGATGGAACGCTATCTGGCCGGCGTGCGCGATTACCGGCGGGCCCGTCACGATCTGGAGGATCAGGCCCGCCGCGCGGTGCGCCGGCAGTGGGCCTTCGCCTTCGACCGCTGGGATTATTGACGCGTCAGGATTCGCCGCGTTCCTCGCGCTTGGCCTGCTGCCACAGCGCTTCCATCTCGTCCAGCGTGGCGTCCTGCGGCTTGCGGCCCTGGTCGGACAGCAGCGCCTCGATCCGATGGAAGCGGCGTTCGAACTTGGCATTGGTGCCGCGCAGCGCCGTTTCCGGCTCCACCTTCAGGCGGCGGGCAAGGTTGACCAGCGCGAACAGCAGGTCGCCCAGTTCGTCGGCCACCCGTTCCGGCGCAGACCCGGCGTCCATTTCCGCCCGAAGTTCCTGCACCTCCTCCTCGATCTTGTCGAGGATGTCGCGGGCGTCGGTCCAATCGAAGCCGACCCGCGCCGCGCGGTTCTGCAGCTTCAGCGCGCGGGTCAGAGCGGGCAGGCCGGCGATCACGCCCTCCAGCGCCGACGGCGCCCGGCCTTCCTCCGCCGCCTTGGCCGCCCGTTCGGCCGCCTTGTGGTCTTCCCAGCGCGAAGTCTGCTGGTCCGAGGATTTCACCTCTTCCGGCCCGAAGACATGGGGGTGGCGGCGGATCATCTTGTCGGTGATGACGCCGGCCACCTCGTCGAAGTCGAACAGGCCTTCCTCGCGCGCCATCTGGCTGTAATAGACGACCTGGAACAGCAGATCGCCCAGCTCCTCGCGCAAAGCGACCTTGTCGTCCTTCTCGATGGCATCGGCGACCTCATAGGCCTCTTCGATGGTGTGCGGCGCGATGCTGCGGTAGGTCTGCTCCAGATCCCATGGGCATCCGCCGTCGGGATTCCGCAGCCGCGCCATCACGTCGAGCAGCCGGTCGATGTTGCGGGTCATGACTTGCGGTCTCCGGATACGGGGAGGGAAAGTCCGCGACGATAGCGGACAGGGACGGCTGGGGGAAGTTGCGCGGATCGGACACTGACATTCCCACTTTGCGGGCACATAAAAAACACATAACGGTTCTTATGGAAATGATAGCTTCGCCGGGGCAGGGCTCCGGGTAATCCCTGATCGAAAAATCGCGGGGTACCCGCGCAGGGATCCTGCACTTACGGCGTATAAACCCGTGACAGCAACCGGGAGCGGGCGGAAGACGGCGTGGAGCCTACCGAGGAAGCGGTGACGGACGAGGCGCTGATGGCGAGCGCCGCGGCCGGCGACCGGAAAGCGTTTGGAACACTCACGCGCCGACATCTGCGCCGCAGCATCGCCTTGGCCCAACGGGTGGTCGGGAACGCCGCAGACGCCGAAGAGGTCGCGCAGGACGCCTTCCTGCAGATCTGGGCCAATGCCGACCGCTGGCGCGGCGACGGAACCCGCTTCACGACCTGGCTGTACAGGATCGTGGTGAACCGCGCCATCGACTACAAACGGCGGCGCAGTTTCGCTCCGCTCGACGATGCCGGCGAGATCGCCGATCCGGCCTGGAGCGCCGAAACGGTGATCGACGGCATCAGGATCGGTGCGGCGGTGGACGCCGCGATCGCCGCGCTGCCCGAACGCCAACGGGCGGCGCTCAGTCTCTGCTACCATGAGGAGATGACGTGCGCTGAGGCTTCGGAAATATTGCAGGTGTCTGTTTCGGCTATGGAAAGTCTGCTGGTCCGGGCGCGCCGCGTGGTGCGGGCCCGGCTTCAACCCCTGATCCGTCAGAAGGACGGTGCACG
>JBKHVJ010000022.1:0-21741 GCA_046570145.1 Alphaproteobacteria bacterium | reverse complement strand
GGTCGATGCCGCCTGCCCAATCTCGTTCACACCCGCCACATGCCCGCCTCAAGCTATCTGCCCCGCAATCCGACTCGTCACGGTTGCAGCGCCATCAGCCCAGTGAGGGCACTATGAATAGCGTGGGTTGAGGAGTCGGATAAATGGACCGTCCACACATACGAAGTTCTTGAGGAGATTTCCAAGGTCCAGGCCTCGATGGTGGACCAGGAAACCGGCATCCGCGGCTATCTGGTGGCGGGAGACGACGGATTCCTGGAGCCATACCGGGCGGGGCAGCGCGCCTATGCGGAGGCCTTCGCGAAAGCGAAGCAGCTGACTGCCGACAACGCCGCACAGCAGGCGCGCTTCGCCGAGGTGGACCGGCATGTGCAGACATGGCGGACGACGGTCGCCGAAAAGGAAATCGCGCTGATGGCCAAGGCGGAAACCCGCGAGCAGGCGCGCGCCCTGGAGGCGTCCGGCGCAGGAAAGGCATCGATGGACGGTCTGCGCGCCAAGATCGCGGAAATCGGCAAGATCGAGCGAGAGCTTCTCGAGAAGCGGGCCGCCGCCCAGGCGGAGGCCTTCTCCACATCATACACCGTCACTCTGGCCGGCGGCGTCGCCATGGTCGCGGTCGCCGTCGGCGCCGGCATGCTGTTGTCGCGCGGCATCGCCGCACCGATCCGCAGCATGACCGCTGTCATGGGACGGCTGGCCGCCGGCGACAACGGCGTGCTGATCGAGGGGCAGGACCGCCGCGACGAGATCGGTGCCATGGCGAAGGCCGTCGAGGTGTTCAAGCGCAATGCCATCGAGAGTGCCCGTCTGGCGGCTGAGCAGGACGGGCTGAAGGCGAAGGCGGAAGCGGATCGCAAGGCGGCGATGGCCGCCATGGCCCAAAGCTTCGAAGCCAGCGTCAAGGCCGTCGTGGAAAGCGTCGCAACGGCGTCGGGCAAGATGCAGTCGGCGGCGACATCGATGGTCGAAACGGCGGAACGGACCAGCCATCAGGCCGGCGCTTCGGCGGCGGCGGCCGAACAGACCTCGGCCAACGTGCAGACCGTCGCCGCGGCCACCGAGGAAATGTCGGCATCGCTGCTCGAAATCTCCAAGCAGGTCAGCACCTCCTCGCAGATCTCGGCGAAGGCGGTCCAGGATGCGGCGCGAACCAACGATACCGTCGCCGGGCTGACGAACGCCGCGCAGAAGATCGGTGAGGTGGTGACGCTGATCCAGAGCATCGCCGGACAGACGAACCTGCTGGCGCTGAACGCGACCATCGAGGCGGCACGCGCGGGAGATGCCGGCAAGGGCTTCGCCGTCGTCGCGTCGGAGGTGAAGAATCTGGCGACCCAGACCGCCAGGGCGACCGACGACATCGCCGCCCAGATCGCCACGATGCAGGCGGTCACCACGGATGCCGTCGAAGCGATCAAGGGAATCGGTTCCACCATCACGCAGATGAGCGGCATCGCAACGGCGATCGCGTCCGCGGTCGAGGAGCAGAATGCGGCAACCGGCGAAATCTCGCGCAATGTGACGCAAGCGGCTTCGGGAACCAGAGAGGTTTCCACAAACGTCGTTGACGTGCAGAGGGCTGCCAGCCTGAGCGGCAGCATGGCAGGCCAGGTGCTCGACGCGGCAGGCGAACTCTCGCGGGAAGCCAGAACCCTCAGCTCCGCGGTCGACGAGTTCCTGCGTGGCGTCCGCGCAGGCTGACGCCAAGCTGCCGTTCCGCGAAGGAGTGTGTGGATGCTACCGGTTCACCACTCCCCCGCGGGCGCCATATTCAAGCCCTCAGATCACACCCCTGTCCCGCAATGCGGAGATATCGGCCTCGCTCAGGCCCAGCTGATCCGCCAGCACGGCGTCGGTGTGCTGGCCCAGCGTCGGCGGGGCGGTGTCGTGGACCAGTGGGGTGCCGCTGTAGCGGATCGGGCTCGCCACCGTCGGCACGCTGCCCTGCGTCGGGTGCGGCAAATCCTGGTGGATGTTGCGGGCCTTCACCTGCGGATCCTCGAACACCGCGGCCAGATCGTTGATCGGGCCGCAGGGAACGCCGACCTGCTCCAGCGCGCTCAGCCAATCATGGCTGTCGCGGGTGCGGATCAGTTCCTCCAGCAGCGGCACCAATTCCCTACGATTGGCGACGCGGGCCGGGTTGGTGGCGTAGCGTTCGTCCTTTGCCAGTTCGGGACGGCCGGCGACCGTGCAGAACTTGGCGAACTGGCCGTCGTTGCCGACCGCCAGGATGATGTGCCCGTCGCGGGTGGCGAAAGCCTGATAGGGCACGATGTTGGGGTGGGCATTGCCGAGCCGTTGCGGCGCCTTGCCGCCGACCAGACAATTCATCGCCTGGTTCGCCAGCACCGCCACCTGCACGTCGAGCAGGGCAAGGTCGACATGCTGCCCCTCGCCGGTGCGGTCGCGGTGGGCCAGCGCGCCCATGATGCCGATGGTGGCGTAGAGGCCGGTGAAGATGTCGGTCACCGCGACGCCGACCTTGACCGGGCCACCGCCCGGCTCGCCGTCGGGCTGGCCGGTGATGCTCATCAGCCCGCCCATGCCCTGGATCATGAAGTCGTAGCCGGCGCGGTTGCGGTACGGCCCGGTCTGGCCGAAGCCGGTGATCGAGCAATAGACCAGCCGCGGGTTGACCGCCTTCAGGCTTTCATAGTCGAGGCCGTATTTGACCAGCCCGCCGACCTTGAAATTCTCGATGACGACGTCGGCCTGGGCGGCAAGCTTGCGGACGAGCTCCTGCCCCTCCGGCCGTTCGAAATCGATGGTGATTGAGCGCTTGCCGCGGTTGGTCGACAGGAAATAGGCCGACTGGTCGCCGGCCCAGGGCGGACCCCAGGCGCGGGTGTCGTCGCCGGCCCCCGGCCGTTCCACCTTGATCACGTCGGCACCGAGATCGGCCAGCGTCTGCGCCGACCACGGTCCGGCCAGCACGCGCGACAGTTCCAGCACCCGGATGTGCGACAAGGGTCCGGCCAAGGTCATTTCCTCCTATTGGTTTTTTTTAGCCCTCTCCCCGGGGGGAGAGGGGACTTGGGGGTGGGAGAGGTTACGCCGACACCAGTTCTTCCAGGGAACGCTCGATGATGTCCAGGCCTTCGTCGACCAGGGCGTCCGACGCGGTCAGCGGAACCAGAACGCGGATGACGTTGGCGTAGGTGCCGCAGGACAGCAGGATCAGGCCCTTCTCGGCGGCCTTGGCGACCAGCGCCTTGGTCAGGTCGGCGGCCGGCTCCTTGGTCTCGCGGTCGGTCACCAGCTCCATGGCGACCATGGCGCCCAGGTTGCGGACGTCGCCGATCACCGACAGGCTGTTGCGCTGGGCCATGGCGCGGAAACGGCCGGCGATGCGCTCACCCAGGTCCTGGGCGCGCTCGATCAGCTTCTCTTCCTCGATGACGTTGATCACCGCCAGGGCGGCGGTGGTCGCCAACGGGCTGCCGGCGTAGGTGCCGCCGAGGCCGCCGGGGATCGGGGCGTCCATCAGCGCCGCCTTGCCGGTCAGCGCCGACAGCGGGAAGCCGCCGGCCAGGCTCTTCGCCATGGTGACGAGGTCCGGCTCGATGCCGGCATGCTCGACGGCGAACATCTTGCCGGTGCGGGCGAAACCGGTCTGGATCTCGTCGACGATCATCACGATGCCGTGCTTGTCGCAGACGGCGCGGATCGCCTGCAGGAAGGACGGCGAGGCGATGTTGAAGCCGCCCTCGCCCTGCACCGGCTCGATGATGATGGCGGCGACGCGGGCCGGATCGACGTCGGACTTGAACAGAGTGTCCAGCGCCTTCAGGCTCTCCGCCTCGCTGATGCCGCGATAGGCGTTGGGGAAGGGCACATGGAAGATTTCGGCCGGGAACGGGCCGAAGCCGACCTTGTAGGGCACGACCTTGCCGGTCAGGCCCATGGTCAGCAGCGTGCGGCCATGGAAGCCGCCGGAGAAGGCGACGACGCCCGGACGGCCGGTGGAGGCGCGGGCGACCTTGACGGCGTTCTCGACCGCCTCGGCGCCGGTGGTGAAGAAGGCGGTCTTCTTCGGCGTCGGGCCGGGGACCAGCGCGTTCAACTTCTCCGCCAGCTCGACGAAGCTGTCATAGGGCGTGACCATCGCGCAGGTGTGGGTGAAGCGGTCCAGCTGCGCCTTCACCGCCTCCATCACCTTCGGGTGGCGGTGGCCGGTGTTCAGCACGGCGATGCCGCCGGCGAAGTCGATGAAGCGCTTGCCCTCGATGTCCCACATCTCGGCGTTTTCAGCCCGGTCGATGTAGAAGGGCATGCCAGCGGAAATGCCACGGGAGACGGCGGCCTCGCGACGGGCGACGAAGGACTGGTTGGTGCTCATGATCTTCTTTCCTTTGACTTTTCCCGTGGGGCGGGTCAGGCGCCGAGGCCGACGCAGAGATATTTGACTTCCATGAAATCATCGAGGCCGTACTTGGAGCCTTCGCGGCCGATGCCGGACTCCTTGACGCCGCCGAAGGGGGCCACCTCGGTCGAGATGATGCCCTCGTTGATGCCGACGATGCCGTATTCCAGCTTTTCCGCCACGCGCCAGACGCGGCCGATGTCGCGGCTGTAGAAATAGGCGGCGAGGCCGAATTCGGTGTCGTTCGCCATGCGGATGGCGTCCTCTTCCGTCTCGAACTTGAACAGCGGGGCGACCGGGCCGAAGATTTCTTCGCGGGCGACGCGCATCTCGGTGGTGATGCCGGTCAGGATGGTCGGCTCGAAGAAGGTGCCGCCCAGCGCGTGGCGCTTGCCGCCCAGCGCGACCTTGGCGCCCTTCTCCAGCGCATCGCCCATGAGCTCTTCCACCTTGGCGACGGCGTCGGCGTTGATGAGCGGACCCTGGGTGACGCCCGGCTCGGCACCGTTGCCGACCTTCAGCGCCTTGACGGCCTCGGCCAGCTTGGCGGCGAAGGCGTCGTAGACGCCGGCCTGCACCAGCAGGCGGTTGGCGCAGACGCAGGTCTGGCCGGCGTTGCGGTACTTCGACGCCATGGCGCCCTTGACCGCCTCGTCCAGGTCAGCGTCGTCGAAGACGATGAAGGGGGCGTTGCCGCCCAGCTCCAGCGACACCTTCTTGACCGTGCTGGCCGCCTGCCGCATCAGCAGCTTGCCGACCTCGGTCGAGCCGGTGAAGCTGACCTTGCGGACGATCGGGCTGTGGGTCAGCTCATGACCGATGGCGGCCGGGTCGCGGCCCATCACGATGTTGAAGACGCCGGCCGGGAAGCCGGCACGTTCCGCCAGCTCGGCCAGCGCCAGGGCCGACAGCGGGGTGTCCTCGGCCGGTTTGACCACCACGGTGCAGCCGGCGGCCAGCGCCGGGGCGACCTTGCGGGTGATCATGGCGTTCGGGAAGTTCCACGGCGTGATCGCCGCGACGACGCCGATGGCCTCCTTCAGGACGACGATGCGCTTGTTGGCGGCGAAGCTGGGGATGACGTCGCCGTAGGCGCGCTTGCCCTCCTCCGCGAACCACTCGATGAAGGAGGCGCCATAGACGACCTCGCCGCGCGATTCGGTCAGGGGCTTGCCCTGCTCGGCGGTCATCAGCTGGGCCAGATCCTCCTGCGCCGCCAGGATCAGGTCGTACCAGCGGCGCAGGATGGCCGCCCGCTCCTTGGCGGTCTTGGCCTTCCAGGCCGGCAGGGCGGCGTTGGCGGCATCGATCGCCTCGCGCGTCTCGGCAGCACCCATGTCGGACACTTCGGCGATGACGGCGCCGGTGGCGGGGTTGGTGACCGGGAAGCTCTTCCCGGAATCGGCCGCGCGCCACGCACCGTTCACGTAGCCCTTGGTTCGGAGAAGGCCCTGGTCGTTCAACGACAGCATGTTCTATCCGCCCTGGATGAAGGATTGTGGAACCGTTAGGCCGCACCCGGCGAATTTTCCCTTATCTATCAAGGGCATCCTGCGCGGGGGCCTGGATCGTGGACAGAAGCGTACCATGTTTAATAAATTAAACAACCCCTGTTTAGCTGTTCATATTCTGATGACGGGGTTGCGCGGATGGGCTATTGCCTAGACGGGTGTGGAGCAGGAGTCCGGTGATGGAATTCGACGTCGGCGCAAGGTTGAAGCAGATCCGCGAACAGCATGGGCTGTCCCAGCGGGCGCTCGCCCAGCGAGCCGGAGTGACCAACGGCACGATCTCCCTGATCGAGCAGAACCGCAGCAGCCCGTCCGTTTCGTCGCTGCGCAAGGTGCTTCAGGGCATCCCGATGACTCTTGCCGAATTCTTCTCCTCCGACGATTTGCCGCCGCCCGAACAGATCTTCTTCAAGGGCGACGAACTGATCGAACTGGCCGGCGAACTGAAGGGCACCGTCGGCCAGGTTTCCTTCCGGCAGGTGGGCGACCTGCGCAGCCGCAACCTGCAAATCCTCCACGAACGCTACGCCCCCGGCGCCGACACCGGCCGCACCATGCTTCAGCATGAATCCGAAGAGGGCGGCATCGTCATCAAGGGCCAGATCGAGCTGACGGTGGGTGACCGCAAACAGCTGCTCGGCCCCGGCGACGCCTATTTCTTCGACAGCCGCGTGCCCCATCGGTTCCGCAACGTCGGGGAAATCGAGTGCGAGTTGATCAGCGCCTGCACGCCGCCGTATCTGTGACCTCGCCGAGTTGGACCCCCACCTGACCTCCCCCGCTGGGCGGGGGAGGGTTGGGGTGGAGGCAACCGGACAACCACTCCCCTACCCCGCGTTCCCCTTCAGCCGCTCGTTGCGCCGGCGCAGGTATTCCAGCGTCGACAGCATGCAGACCGAGATCACCGTCAGCACCACCGCCACAGCGGTGATGGTGGGGCTGATGTTCTCGCGGATGCCGCTGAACATCTCACGCGGCAGCGTGCGCTGCTCCGGCCCGGCGAGGAAGAGAACGGTCACCACCTCGTCGAAGCTGGTGGCGAAGGCGAAGAGCGCGCCCGACGCCAGACCCGGCAGGATCAGCGGCAGGATCACCTTGCGGAAGGTCAGCAGCGGCGGCGCGCCGAGCGAGGCGGCGGCGCGCGCCAGCGTCATGTCGAAGCTCTGCAGCGTCGCCGACACGGTGATGACGACGAAGGGCGTCGCCAGCGCGGTGTGGACCAGGATCAGGCCGAGATAGTTGCCGGTCAGGCCGAGCGGCGCGAAGAAGAAATAGACGCCGACCGCGGTGATGACGACCGGGACCACCATCGGCGACAGCACGACGGCCAGCACCAGCGGCTTCCACTTGCTCTTCCACTGGGCCAGCCCCAGCGAGGCCAGCGTGCCCAGCACCATCGACAGCATGGCCGAGGCCACGCCGATGATGACGCTGTTCTTCAGCGCGTTCATCCAGCGCGCGGATCCCAGGAAATCCTCGTACCAGCGCAGCGAGAGGCCCGGCAGCGGATAGGTCAGATAGGTGCTGGAGCTGAAGGACAGGGGCACGATCGCCAGGATCGGCGCCATCAGGAAGAACAGCACCAGCGTGGCGGAGATGACCGTCACGATCCAGGCGATGCGCTGGCTGGCGGTCTGGGGGGAATGGTTCGCGCTCAATTCTTCAGACCTCCCGTCGTCTGGCGGCCGAGCGCCAGCTTGCCGTAGAGCACCGCCAGCACCACCGTGGACAGCAGCAGCACCGCGCCCAGCGCCGAGGCGAGGCCCCAGTTGACCGTTTCCGTGGTGTAGAAGGCGATGAAGGACGAAATCATCTGGTCTGCCGCACCGCCGACGAGCGCCGGCGTGATGTAGTAGCCGATGGCTAGGATGAAGACGAGCAGGCAGCCGGCGCCGATACCCGGAATGGTCTGCGGCAGATAGATGCGCAGGAAGGCGGTCGTCGGCGGCGCGCCCAGCGAGGCCGCGGCCCGCATATAGGCCGGCGAGATGCCGCGCATGACGCTGTAGAGCGGCAGGATCATGAAGGGCAGCAGCACATGGGTCATCGCCATGTAGACACCGAAGCGGTTGTAGATCAGCCGCAGCGGCTCTTCGATGATGCCCAGCCATTGCAGGGAGCCGTTGACGATGCCCTCGCTCTGCAGGATCACGATCCAGGCGCAGGTGCGCACCAGAAGCGAGGTCCAGAAGGGCAGAAGCACGAAGATCATCAGCAGGTTCGAGCGGCCGGTCGGCAGGTTCGCCAGCATGTAGGCGACCGGGAAGCCCAGGATCAGGCAAAGCGCGGTGACGCCGAAACCGATCTCGAAGGTGCGCAGGAAGACGTCGCGGTAGATCGACTGGTCCGCCGGGGCATGGACGATGTCGCCGTCCGGGTCGCGCGTCAGGTCGACCGCCGCCAGCAGGTAATAGCTGGTGACCGGACCGCTGGCGCTCTTGATCGCCGCCCAGCTCTCGCGCTCGCCCCAGGCGGGAGCGATCTCGATCATCGTCGCCTTCGCGGTGCCGGGTGCGGGCTGCTCCTTCAGCTTGCGGCCGGTCGACAGCAGCGTGGTGCGAAAGCCGTTGACGACATAGTTCAGCCGCTTGGCGGCGACCGCCAGCGTTCCGGCCTCGCGCGCTGCGCGGATGTCGGCGGCGAGCGCGGCGTAGGCAACCTCGTCGGGCAGGCCCTGTCCGTTCCACTGCTCCAGCGCCGCCACGGTCTGCGGCATCACCTGCGGCACTTCCCAGTCGTCCACCGACTTCCAGATCATGCCGGCGAGCGGCACGACGAAGGTGAACAGCAGGAAGGCCAGCAGCGGCAGCACCAGACCCAGCGCACGGAACTGCCGGGCGCGCTCGGCCCGTTTCAATCGACGCTTCAACGGCACGTCGGCGCCGGCAACGAAGGCGGCTGTCATCGGCATTGTCCTGTAGAGAAGACGCAGAAGGCGCTTTCGCGCTTGCACACCATCCCCTCTCCCGCCCCGGGAGAGGGTGGCGCCGGAGGCGCCAGGTGAGGGGAAATCCAAGGAACCATGCAGTTCAGGATTCTTGCGGTGCCCCTCACCCTTCCCGTGCTCCGCACGGGCCCCTTCCCTCTCCCGTCCCGGGAGAGGGAAGTACTGCTCAGACGCTTACTTGGCCGCCCACTTGTTGAAGCGCTCGGTCAGGCGATCGATGTTCTCCAGCCAGAAGTCGGTGTTGATCTCGATCGCGTTCTTCATGTTGTCGGGCGCGGTCGGCAGGTCGGTCAGGACCGCCTTCGACAGAAGCGCCGGCGCCTTCTTGTTCGAGGTGCCGTAGGCGATGCCTTCGGACAGCTTGGCCTGGTTCTCCGCCTTGCCGACGAAGTTCAGGAACTTGTAGGCGGCGTCCTGATTCGGGCTGCCCTTCAGGATGACCCAGCTGTCGATGGTGTAGAGCGCGCCGTTCCACACCATGCCGAAGTTCTTCTTCTCGTTCTTGTTGGCGGCGTCGATGCGGCCGTTGTAGACCGAGGTCATCGCGACTTCGCCCGACGCCAGCAGCTGCGGCGGCTGGGCGCCGGCCTTCCACCAGACGATGTCGTTCTTGATGGTGTCGAGCTTCTTGAAGGCGCGCTCGATGCCGGCCTCGGTGCCCAGCACCTTGTAGACGTCGGCCGGGGCCACACCGTCGGCCATCAGCGCGATCTCCAGCGTGGTCTTGGCGCCCTGGCGCAGGCCGCGCTTGCCCGGGAACTTCTTGGTGTCGAAGAAGTCGGCCCAGCTCTTCGGCGCGTCCTTCAGCTTGTCCTTGTCGTAGCCCAGCACGAAGTCATAGACGATGGCGCCGACGCCGCAGGCGTTGACGGTGGACGGCAGGTAGGCGTCCTCGCCGCCGATCTTGGAGTAGTTCAGCTTCTCGTACAGGCCTTCGTCGCAGCCCAGGGCCAGTTCCTCGCTCTCGACCTGCACGACATCCCAGGTGGAGGCGCCGCCCTGGACCTTGGCGCGCAGGACGCCGACGCCGCCGTCCCAGGATTCGTCGTTCATCGCCGTGCCGGTGGCCTTGAACGGCTCGAAATAGACCTTCTTCTGGACGTCCTGATAGGCGCCGCCCCACGACACGACGGTGAGGTCGCGGGCGCTGGCGGCCGAAGCCAAAGCCGTGAGGGCGGTGAAGGTCGCAGCGAAACCGAGAGCCACCTTAATCTTCGACATGATCCCCGTCCTTATTCGTCGTGGTTGTTGTTGCTGGTAAGGCACCCTGGTGCTGAGGAACCACGTCCTCAGACCGGATCGAGCGCCCGGCAGTCCTCCGGGCGGAAAGCGATGTAGACGTCCTGGCCGGGCGCGAGACCGGCATAGGAGCCGGCCGGAAGCTTGACCATGAATTCCGGGTTGGCGGGCGTGGACAGGATCGCCAGCGTGTGGTCGCCGACATAGATCAGGTCGGTCAGCGTGGCCGGCAGGCGGTTGGTGGTCGCGTCGCCGCTGTCGCCGGTCTCGATCGCCACGCGCTCCGGACGGATGGACAGCGAGCTGCGGCTGCCGGCACCGCCGACATTGACCGCCTGCGCCACCACGGAGCCGCCGGCATCCAGCGCGACCCGCGCCCAACCGTGTTCGATATTTTCAACAACCCCGCTCAGAACATTGTTCTCGCCGATGAAGTTGGCGACGAAGCTGTTCACCGGCCGCTCGTAAAGCGCATCCGGGCGGTCGATCTGCTGGACGATGCCGTCGTTGAACACCGCGATTCGGTCGGACATCGTCAGCGCCTCCCCCTGGTCGTGGGTGACGTAGACGACGGTCAGGCCCATCGTCTCGTGCAGGTGCTTGATCTCCAGCTGCATATGTTCGCGCAGGCGCTTGTCGAGCGCGCCCAGCGGTTCGTCCATCAGCACCAGGGCGGGATTGAACACCAGGGCGCGGGCGAGCGCCACGCGCTGCTGCTGGCCGCCGGACAGCTGGCCGGGACGGCGCGACGCCAGGTTGCCGAGCTTGATCATGTCGAGCGCGGCGGCCACGCGCTCCTTGGTTTCCGCCTTGGAAACACCGCGCACCGACAGCGGGAAGGCGACGTTTTCCTCGATCGTCAGGTGGGGGAACAGGGCGTAGTTCTGGAAGACCATGCCGATGTCGCGCTTGTGCGGCGGCACGTTCTTGATCGGCCGGTCGCCGATGAAGATTTCGCCGTGGGTCGGCACCTCGAACCCGGCCAGCATCATCAGCGTGGTGGTCTTGCCCGACCCCGACGGTCCCAGCAGCGTCAGGAATTCGCCCTTGCGGATGTCGAGATCGAGGCTTTTCACCACCAGATGCTCGCCATCGTAGGTCTTCTGCACCCCGGTGAAGCGCACCAGGGTCTCTGTCGTCGCGATCATCCCGCCGTCCATCCGTCCGCTCCCGTCACAGGCGACCTGGATCCGGGTACGCCACCCCGGCCGGGTCCGTCTTTGTGGCCCTGACGGTAACACGCGTTTAAGAAAATAGACAAGAGGAATGACTATGACTTGATCAATTCAACAGTCTGCCGATTTTTTGTGCAAATGCGAAGGCGCTGCCCACGCTTCGACCGGCAGTGTGCTCCATCCGCGTGCGATTGAGAAGACCAATGATCGATATCGCGGACAGACGGAAGCATGAAAATCAGCTGTGGCCGCGAAGAGAGGGAGCGAATCGCCGCAGGCGACCCGCTCCCCGATCCACCCCCTGGGCTTCCGCTCAGCGCTGCTGGGCGGCCTGGGAATAGACGAAGCTGTCGAATCCGTTCTCGGCCACGCGGAACCACAGCCGCTCCTGCTCCAGGAAGGGCTTCCAGCCGTCATAGACCTTCTTGAAGCGCGGGTTGCCGGCGGCGAGCTTGTCGTAGAATTCGAACGCCGCCTTCTCGCAGGCCTGCATCATGTCGCGCGGGAAGGGGCGCAGGATGGCACCGCCGGCGACCAGCCGCTTCAGCGCGGCGGCGTTCAGCGTGTCGTACTTGGCGATCATCCAGGTGTTGGCCTCCCAGCAGGCCTGCTCCAGGATGGTCTGGTAGGATTTCGGCAGAGATTCCCAGGCCTGCATGTTGAACATCAGTGGAATCTGGGCCGAACCTTCCCACCAGCCCGGATAGTAGTAGTATTTGGCGACCTTGTGGAAGCCCAGCTTCTCGTCGTCGTAGGGACCGACGAACTCCGCCGCGTCGATGGTGCCGCGTTCCAGCGCCGGATAGATGTCGCCGCCGCCGAGCTGCTGCGGGACCAGACCGAAGGGCGTCAGGATCTGGCCGACCAGACCGCCGATGCGCATCTTCAGGCCCTTCAGATCCTCCAGGCTCTTGATCTCCTTGCGGAACCAGCCGCCCATCTGTGCGCTGGTGTTGCCGGCGGGGATATGGTGGATGTTGTAGTCCTTGAACACCTCCCGCATCAGCTCCAGCCCGCCGCCATGCATCATCCAGGCGATGTGCTGGCGCGTGTTCAGGCCGAAGGGCATGGCGGTGTCGAAGCAGAAGGTCGGATCCTTGCCGACATAGAAATAAGCCGCCGACTGCCCGCATTCGACCGTGCCGTTCTGCACCGCGTCCAGCACCTGCAGGGCCGGGACGATCTCGCCGGCGGCGAAGGTGCGGATCTGGAACTTGCCGTCGGTGGCGTCGGACACGCGCCGGGCGATGAACTCCGCCGCACCATAGATGGTGTCGAGGCTCTTGGGATAGCTCGACGCCATGCGCCACTTGATCTCGGGCTGGGAGTTCTGGGCGATGGCCGGGGCCGCGATGGTCCCGGCGGTTCCGGCGGCGGCAAGGCCGACGCCGGCGCTGGAGAGGAACGCACGCCGTTTCATGATGACGAATCTTCCCGACTGTATGGTTCGTTGGGCCGACATGATAGCGCAACCAACCGTTCGGGGAATCCCTCTTCCACCGGGGCAACACGGAATGTGCGGAAGATCCTTGCGCCAAAAACGAAAAATCCAGCCGCATTGGGCTGGATTTTCGGCGACGCAGCATTATTTGTTGTTTCGATCGCCTTTCAGGCGTTTCCTCCCTAAACTCGGGCCGCGGCTCAATAGCTAGCGGCCTTTTCCTTTTTCCGCAATACGCTGAAAGTCAGCTTCGCAAACTTTTTTGGCGGACGCACGACCGGGGCGCGCCAAACAGCGAATACAGATCTTCCTTAAATTGCAAATACTTCCGACTGTTTTGCTTGACCCTTTATAAAGGGCTGGGATGATAGACTGTCTCCACAGGTCGATCTCTGTCCCACCCTTTGTGATTCCCGAAAGGACGATGCCCCGATGACGCCCCTTGGACAACCAAGCGGCAAGGCCGAACGCCGCCGCCGGACCCTTGGCCTGCGTGCGACGGTCGCCGTCACCGTGGCCATCCTCGTTCTGGGATCGGCGACGGTGAAGGGACTGGTCGTCGGCGATGGCGCCGCCAACGCCCTGGAGCGGGAGATCGGCGATTCGATGACCGGCCTTGCGCAGTCGCTGGCGCGTCAGCTCGATTCGACCATGTGGGCGCGCGCCAGCCAGATCGCCGCGCTGTCGCGCATCGAGGCGCTGAAGGACCCGGCGGTGGCGCAATCGACCATCGATGAGTTGAAGCGCCGCGACCCGACCATCGCCTGGATCGGCATGACCAATGCCGAAGGGCGGGTGATGGCGGCCTCCGGCAGGCTGCTGCTTGGGATGGACGTCTCCAGCCGCCCCGTCCACCGGGAGGGCATGAAGGGCCTGTTCGTCGGTGACGTGCATGAGGCGGTGGCCCTGCGCGGCAAGGTCCCGTACCTGGAAGGCGAGACACCGAAATTCGTCGATGTCTCCGCCCCGCTGCAGAAGGCGGACGGCAGCCCGGTGGGCGTGCTGGCCGCCCATTACAGCTGGGAGTGGGCCTACGCCTCGATCCGACAGCTGACGGAGCCGCTCGCCGACCGCCGAGATCTCACGCTCTACATCCTGTCGGCCGACGGCACGGTGCTGATCGGTCCGGAGCAGTCGGTGGGAAAGCCTCTGCCGGTCGCGACTCTGACCGCCAAGCTGCGCGACGGCTGGAGCGCCGACCGCTGGCCGGACGGCGTCACCTATGTCACCGGCGTGGCGCACGGCCGAGGCCTGCATGACTATGCCGGTCTCGGCTGGACGGTGATCGCCCGCCAGCCGGCCAACGTGGTGTTCGCCGAGACCAACCGGCTTCGGCTGACCATCATCGGGTCCGGTATCCTGCTGGCTCTGCTGTTCAGCATGATCGGCTGGTTCGCCGCCGGGCGGATTGCCCGTCCGCTGGGCGCCATCGCCGATGCGGCCGGACGGATCGGCCATGGCGAGCGCGGCGTCACCATTCCCGACGTCGGCGGCGCCACGGAGATCCGCCGGCTGTCCGCATCGCTGCGGGACATGGTGGACAGCCTGACCAACAAGGACGCCGCGCTGATGCGGCTGGAAGACATCGCCTATGAAGACAGGCTGACCACGCTGCCGAACCGCCGCTATTTCGAACAGTATGTCGAGGCGTCGTCCGGCAGCGGTGGTGGATCGGCGACGGTGATGTACATCGACCTGGACGGCTTCAAGCCGGTGAACGACCGGCTGGGCCACGATGCCGGCGACGCCGTCCTGCGGCAGGTCGGCGGCCGGCTCGCCGGCATCTTCCGCGACGACGATGTAATCGCCCGGCTGGGCGGCGACGAATTCGCCGCCGTCCTGCCGCGCCGCGCCGGCCGCCCCGCTCCCGATACCGAGGAACTGGCGTCCCGCATCATCGCCGCAGTGAACGAACCGGTTTCGATCAACGGCGAGAAGGTGCACGTCGGCTGCTCCATCGGCATCGCCTCCTGGCCAGAGGACGATGTCGACATGGCGACGGTGATGCGCCATGCCGACGCCGCGCTCTACAAGGCGAAGCGCGACGGCCGCAACCGCGCCGTGCGTTGGGCCAGGGTCGAAATGGGGGCGGAGGGGTAGGCGGCGGGGCAGAGCGCTACAGCCCCCGCATCATCCCATTCATGAATCCCAGCTTCTCGATCACCGCCGCCGACAGGATGAAGGGGTAGAGGTCCGGCTGCCCCATGCTGCGGTTCAGGCTGTTGACCGCGTAGGTCAGGGGCAACCAGGGATCGATCAGATCCTCGATGCGCCGGGCCTTGTGGGGGTTGAAGTCGATCTCCGATTCCAACTCCGCCCCTTCGCTGATGCGCGGGCGGATCCGCAGGCCGAAGGCGCGGGCGGTCTCCAGCGTGTCGACGATGTGGAGATAGTGCGCCCAGGTCTCGGCGAAATCCTCCCAAGGGTGGGCCGTGGCGTAGGAACTGACGAAGTTCGCCTGCCAGTCGGCCGGCGCGCCGTCGGCGTAGTGGCGTTTCAGCGCCTCGCCGTAATCCTCGCGCTCGTCGCCGAACAGGGTGCGGAAGCGCTCCAGCAAGGCCGGGTCGTCGCGCACCAGGCGGTCCCAGACATAATGGCCGATCTCGTGCCGGAAATGGCCGAGCAGCGTGCGGTAGGGTTCGCCCATATCGGTGCGGCGCTTCTCACGCTCGGCATCGTCGGCCTCGGCGACGTTGATGGTGATCAGGCCGTTGGCGTGGCCGGTCAGCACCGGCGTCACCGTTCCGTCGGTGGCGACGGCATCGGACAGGAAGTCGAAGGCCAGACCTTCCTCCGGATTCTCGATCCGGGTCTGCAGCGGCAGCTTCAGGTTGGTCAAGGTATAGAACAGATGGTGCTTGGCCAGTTCCAGCTTGCGCCAGAGCGTCAGGTTGGCGGTGTCCGACAAGTCGGGGATGGTGCGGTTGTGCCGGCAGGCGGCGCAGTGGGTCTCGGCGGAGTCGGCCGCCAGCATCCAGTTGCAGGCGTCGAGATCCGCATTCGCACAGAACTTGTAGAGCGGTTCGGTGGTGGCGAGCGCGCTCCACACCCCGTCATGGTCGGTCGGGTCGATGGCCGACAGGGTGCCCACGTCCGGCAGATAGCCCAGCCGGTAGCCGCAGCGCTCGCACAGCGTGTTCTCGAAGTAGAGCGGCTGGTGGCAGTTCTGGCATTCGAAGAGTTTCATGGCGGAGGATCCTGGGGCCGAGGGTTCCCCTCTCCCCATGGGGAGAGGGGGGATTGAGTGCCGGGTCAGGTCGGCTTTTTGGCAGGGGAGTCGGACCTGGACTCGGATTTGACCTCCGGCTTGGCCGGTGCGCTGTCCGCGACGGCCTCCGTCCCGGCCGGCTCTTTCGTCTCGGCCGGCTCCTCCGGCTTCTCCGGTTCGGCGGTATCCTCGCCGAAGGACAGCGTCGGGCTTTCGGCGACGCTGCGCAGCGCCCGGGCGGCGCGGCGGAGCGCGAAGGAGGTCTTGCCGTCCGGCTCCAGCGCCAACAGAAGCAGCGAGCGGCCGGTCACCACATAGCTGTCGCCGGTGTTGACGCGCGGCACCTCGTCGGGATCGGGCAGGTTGGTGTCGACCAGACAGCGCCAGACGCTGCCGCCGGTCACCTCCGGCAGGGTGAATTCCACCACGTCATGGTGGGCGTTGATCACCAGCAGCAGGGTGGCGTCCATCGCCGGGCGCTTGATGCCGCTGGCCTGCGCGCGGCCGTCCAGCAGCATGCCCAGGCAGCGCGCGTTGCCGTCGTGCCAGTTGCCCTCCTCCATCTCGTCGCCGCCGGGTGTCAGCCAGGTGACGTCCTTCACGTCGAACTCGGCATTGTACTCGCCCGACAGGAAGCGGCCGCGTCGCAGCATGGGGAAGGACTGGCGGACCGCCACCACGCGGCGGACGAACTCGATCAGGGACTGTCCGTCCTCGTCGATGTCGTCCCAGTTCAGCCATGCCGTCTCGTTGTCCTGGCAGTAGGCGTTGTTGTTGCCGTGCTGGGTGTTGCCGAACTCGTCGCCGGCCAGCAGCATCGGCGAGCCCTGCGACAGCAGAAGCGTCGCCAGCATGTTGCGCTTCTGCCGTTCGCGCAGTTGCCGGATCTCGGGATCGTCGGTCGGCCCCTCTGCCCCATGGTTCCAGGACAGGTTGTGGGAGTGGCCGTCGTTGTTGCCCTCGCCGTTCGCCTCGTTGTGCTTGTCGTTGTAGGAAACGAGGTCGTTCAGCGTGTAGCCGTCATGGGCGGTGATGAAGTTCACGCTGGCCCAGGGCTTGCGCCCACGCTTGTCGAACAGGTCGGCGGAGCCGCAGAGCCGCGGCGCCACCTCCGGCAGCTTGCCCTCGTCGCCCTTCCAGAAGGCGCGGACGGTGTCGCGGTAGCGGTCGTTCCATTCCGCCCAGCCCGGCGGGAAGTTGCCGACCTGATAGCCTCCGGGGCCGCAGTCCCACGGCTCGGCGATCAGCTTGACGCTGTTCAGGATCGGGTCCTGCAGACAGCTGTCGAGGAAACCGCCGCCCTCGTCGAAGCCGTAGGGTTCGCGGCCGAGGATGGTGGCGAGGTCGAAGCGGAAGCCGTCGACATGCATCTCCGTCGCCCAGTAGCGGAGGCTGTCGGTAACCATCTGCAGGACGCGCGGGTGGCTGAGGTTGACGGTGTTCCCGGTTCCCGTCTCGTTGATGTAGTAGCGCTTCTGGTCCGGGATCAGGCGGTAGTAGGAGGCGTTGTCGATGCCCTTGAAGGACAGGGTCGGCCCGCGCTCGTTGCCCTCGGCGGTGTGGTTGTAGACGACGTCGAGGATCACCTCCAGCCCGGCATTGTGGAGATGGGCGACCATCTCCTTGAACTCCTTGATGGCGTTGCCCGACGCGGCATAGCGCGGCTCCGGCGCGAAGAAGCCGATGGAGTTGTAGCCCCAGTAGTTGGCCAGCCCCTTGTCGACCAGATGCTGATCCTGGACGAAGGCATGGACCGGCAGCAGTTCCACCGAGGTCACGCCGAGCGACTTGATGTAGTCGACCACCTCCTTCACCGCCATGCCGCCATAGGTGCCACGCAGGCTGTCGGGCACCGCCGGGTGCAGCTTGGTGAAGCCCTTCACATGGGTTTCGTAGAAGATGGTGCGGTCCCAGGCGGTGCCGGGCTTGTGGTCGCGGCCCCAGGTGAAGGCGGGGTCGATCACCTTGCACTTCGGCATGAAGGGCGCGCTGTCGCGCTCGTCGTAGGTCAGGTCGTCGCCCGATTCCATCACATAGCCGAAATGGGCCGGATTCCAGCGGATCTCGCCGACCAGCTCCTTGGCGTAGGGGTCGAGCAGAAGCTTGTTGGGGTTGAAGCGGTGCCCCTGCTCCGGCTCGTACGGGCCATAGACGCGGTAGCCGTAGAGCAGGCCGGGACGGGCGTCGGGTAGGTAGCCGTGCCAGATCTCGTTGGTGAATTCGGGAAGCTCGATGCGCTCCAGCTCCTCCTCGCCATTTTCATCGAACAGACACAGTTCGACCTTGGTGGCGTGGGCGGAAAACAAGGCGAAGTTGACGCCCAGCCCGTCCCATGTCGCACCCAGCGGAAAAGGCAATCCCTCACCGAGCCGCGTTGCCTGTTTCAGGATGTTTGCCATGATCGCCCGTTTCTCCGCCTGGATCGAAAGTCGTGCCCTCGCTCCTGGACAGTGAGAAGCGCGGGCCGAGCCTTCAACCCGGCCGATGGGCGCTTGTTCCTTCCCGAAATTCCTCAGCCCTTCAGGATAGGACCGGCCCGGTGCCCGCCGGCATCCCGCGGCGCAGCAAGGCCGCCAGGTCGCGCAGGCCGCGGTCGCGCGGGTCGCTGGCCCGCCAGACCAGACCGATGACGCGGCCGGGCGGATTGGGGCCGCTGGAGGAGTCATCGAAGGGGCGGTAATCCACCAGCCCGCCGACGCTGGCTGTCCGTCCGGCCTCTCCCTGGGTCGCCAGCAGCGGCATCAGCGTGCAGCCGGCCCCGGCGGCCACCATGTGGCGCAGCGTCTCCAGCCCGGTGGCGTGGACGCCGCCGCCGCGTGCGCTGAGGCCGCAGGCGGCCAGCGCCTGATCGCGCAGGCAATGTCCTTCCTCCAGCAGCAGAAGCTCGGACGGGTCGAGGTCGTTCAGCGACAGGGTCGGCGCCGAACAGAGGCGGTGACCGGCGGGATGGGCGAGCAGGAAGGGCTCGAAGAACAGCGGCTCCGCCACCAGCCCGTCGGTTTCCACCGGCAGGGCCAGCAGCACGGCGTCGAGCCGGCCGTCGCGCAGCTCCTCCAGCAGGCTGTCGGTCCGCCCTTCCGACAGGATCAGCGTCAGGTCGGGCCAAGCCTCGCGCAGCGGCGGAAGGATGTGCGGAAACAGGTAGGGGCCCAGCGTGTGGATCGCCGCCAGCCGCAGCCGCCCGGTCAGCGCGCCGCCCGACCCGTCGGCCAGGGCCAGCAGCCGCCGCGCCTCCTCCAGCACCACGCGGGCCTGGGCGACGATCGCCTCGCCGCGCGGCGTCAGCAGAACCTTGCGGCTGGTCCGCTCGAACAGGGACAGACCGAGAGCCTCTTCCAGTTTGCGGATCTGGGCGCTCAGCGACGGCTGGCTGACGGCACAGCGTTCGGCGGCCCGGCCGAAATGGCGCAGCTCGGCGACGGCGACGACATATTCCAGGTCACGCAGGGAGAGGGCGGAGAGATTCATAGACGATGCCTATGGGAGCATTTCCTTCAATGTCTTGGATATATCGTTCAAGACGCCGGATAACCAGAGGCGAGACAATGACGCCGCTTCGAGCGACACCGCCCCAACGAGGATGACCCGGATGAGCACCCTGACCACCAGCTTCGGCCAGCCCGTTCCCGACAACCAGAATTCGCTGAGCGCCGGGCCGCGCGGTCCGCTGCTGCTGCAGGACTTCCACCTGATCGAGAAGCTGGCTCAGTTCAACCGCGAGCGCATTCCGGAGCGCGTCGTCCACGCCAAGGGTGCCGGCGCCTATGGCAGCTTCCGCGTCACCCGCGACGTGACCGGCTGGACCAAGGCCGCCTTCCTGTCGTCGGTGGGCAAGGAGACGCCGGTCTTCCTGCGCTTCTCCACCGTCGGCGGCGAGAAGGGTTCCGCCGATGCCGAGCGCGACCCGCGCGGCTTCGCCGTGAAGTTCTATACCGAAGAGGGCAACTACGATCTGGTCGGCAACAACACGCCGGTCTTCTTCCTGCGCGATCCGCTGAAGTTCCCGGACTTCATCCACACCCAGAAGCGCAATCCGGCCACCAACCTGAAGGATCCCACCGCCATGTGGGACTTCTTCTCTCTGTCGCCGGAGACGATGCACCAGCTGACCATCCTGTTCAGCGACCGCGGCACCCCGCGCAGCTATCGCCACATGGACGGCTTCAGCAGCCACACCTTCTCGTGGATCAACGCGGCGAACGAGCGCTTCTGGGTCAAGTACCATTTCAAGACCCGCCAGGGCATCCAGAACTTCACCGCCGAGCAGGCGACGGTGATGGGCGGCATCGACCCCGACCACGCCACCCGCGACCTGTTCGCCTCCATCGAGGACGGCGACTTCCCGGCCTGGACGGTCTCGGTGCAGATCATGCCGGAGGCGGAGGCCGACGATTACCGCATCAACCCGTTCGACCTGACCAAGGTCTGGCCGCACGCCGACTATCCGCTGATCGAGATCGGCGAGCTGGTGCTGAACCGCAACCCGGAGAACTTCTTCGCGGAGACCGAGCAGGCCGCCTTCAGCCCGGCCAGCGTGGTGCCCGGCATCTCCTTCAGCCCGGACAAGATGCTGCAGGGGCGGCTGTTCGCCTATGCCGACGCCCACCGCTACCGGCTGGGCGGCAACTACGCGCAGATCCCCGTGAACAAGCCGCAGGGCTGCCCGGTCCACAATTACCAGCGCGACGGCGCCATGCGGGTGGACGGCAACGGCGGCGGCCGGCCGAACTACGAGCCGAACAGCTTCGGCGGCCCGACCCAGACCGGCGTGGCGAGCGAACCGCCGCTGCGCATCCGCGGCGACGCCGCCCACTATGACCACCGCGAGGGCAGTGACGACTACGCCCAGGCCGGCGCGCTGTTCCGCCTGATCGGCGGGGAGGCTCAGGACCGCCTGATGGACAACATCGCCGGCAGCCTGGGCAAGGCCCCGCTGTTCATCCAGCAGCGCCAGTTGAAGCACTTCCTGGCCGCCGACCCGGCCTATGGCGAGGGCGTCGCCAAGCGGCTGGGCCTGACCGTGGCGCAGGCCGCGGAGTGAGGTTAGGTTTCCGGCCCTTCCGCGGGTTTGCGGAGGGGCCGGTCTCGAGATGCAGCGCCTATCCCCCTGGGCGCTGCATGATTGCCGGCATCCAGCCGCGCATTTCCCCAATTGACTTGCGGCCCTCTTCCCGGCGACGGGAAGGGGGCTTTTTTTCGTGCCCACCCCTCCCCCGTCCCCACCCAAATGGTGTGGTCCCCGCTTGGGGGCAGACAAAGCGGCGGCCGGCGTCCTAAAGTCCGGCTCCAGCGCGACAGCTTCGATGACGGAATGGGACGGGACCGCGATACCGAACGACCGACCGGCGGACAATCCACCAGCGGACTGACCGGGAAGGGGCTGGACACCCTGCTGGCGGCGGCGGAGACGCTTCCGCATGCGCCGGAGGATGCGTGGCGGCTCGACCTGTTCCGGGTGGCGCTGCGCATCGCCCGGTCCACCGAGTCGGTGGCGGACCTGGAGCGCGCCAACCTCGCCTTCAAGGCGCTGCCGCACCGGCTGCGCAACCCGCTGGTCGACCGCGCCGCCATGCTGGCCCGGCGCGAGGCGGAGCGCGCGCAGGTGACCGCGGAGCCGGAGGACGAGCCGAAAACCGGCGGACTGCTGGGTGGGCTGTTCGGACGGGCGGGTGGGCGGCCGAGCCGGAAGACCGCCAAGGAACGGTTGATGCGCGAACTGACGACCCGCCGCGACCCGGACGATGACCGGGAGATTTGAAGCCCCGGTCGCCGAAAGACCCGGGCAACGGAAATCCCGGTAGAGGGCGATCCGGACGGCAGATGCCCGTCCGGCTGCTTGTCCGTCCGAAGG